>JBGQGW010000018.1:0-27901 GCA_041497605.1 Terriglobia bacterium
GCCGTGGCGATGGAACTGGGCGCCGACGGCGTGCTGATGAACACCGCGATTGCTGCCGCGGAAGACGCGGTCTTGATGGCCGAAGCAATGCGCGGCGCCGTCGAAGCCGGCCGTAAAGCTTTCCTGGCCGGCCGAATCCCAAGGAAACTTTACGCGACAGCCTCGAGCCCATTGACTGGCGTCATCCGCTAGGCCCCTGGCTGGGACACTTCGTTACTAAAATCCAAACAGGGAAGGGGTTCCGGCGCGCGAAGCCTAAAGGAATTCTCGTTCGACCCGCTCCGGCAGAAATCTACCGGAATAACGTGTGCCACAGGATGTCCACCGCCGCGTGGACCAGGCAAGAAGCGAAGATCGATCCAGTCTTCAGCCACGCGCGGCCGTAAAAAATCCCAGCAATTGTTGCCAGGATCACATATCGCCAATTCGGAAATGGCCCGTTGTTGATATGGGAGAATCCGAAAATCGCCGCGGCCACAAACAGTGCGGCATATGGACTGCGTAGAGTTTTCGCCAGAAGATTCTGGAGCAATCCGCGAAAAAGAAATTCTTCGGGCCATGCCGTGAAGAACAGAATGCCCAGCCCGAACAGTGGCAGCGACCGCAACCGGGCCCAGGAAGGATCGAAGTGGATAAACCCGATCGCTTCGCCCAGCGGGATTGCGATCAGCGCAAAGGCGCAGAAGTTGAACACCACTTCGAATGCAAAGCCTCGTCCCCATTCGATGGAATAGCCGATTCCGTCCAGCCGCCGCAAAAATAAGAATGTGGCCAGGGCCGCGTTCAAAGCGAACAAGATCGTCAGCGTATGCGTCAGTTCCGGCGGATAAGGAAAGATGCGATTGAGCTGGCGTAGTTCAACCGGGATCCAGATTGCAATCACGGCCAAATAATCCTGCCAGACGCCCGGTGCGCGTTTGCCTCCGCTAGACACTAGCACTGCTGGAATGGAAAGGTAGGCGGCGCCGAAAAGAGCGGATTTCCAGTCGAAGCTGTTCGACAACAGGGTATAGAGGGTGCACGCCGCGAGCGGAACGAACAACGCAAGCCATGGGCTGCGGTGAGTGAACCAAGCGGATAGCAATTCGCCGAAATTTCCCGCGGCAGGGAACAGCATTCCCGCGAGCAGGATCGCGCTTGCCAGGAGTGCGAAAGCAAAGTGCCGGCCACCGTAACCGCGCCAGGTGCCCAGAAAAGCACCGATGATCAACAGCGCTGCCCAAATTGCCGCTGCGCCCATAAAATTCAGTTTCCGGTTGGCAGCCATGGCGCGATAGTCTAGCGCAGCGCTTTGCTGATTGCATGAATTCTGTTGGCGCCGCCGGGCATTCTCGTTCATGTCCCGGAACTCGAAAATGACTGCCGAACCGTCGAAAAAGCGAATTGCCTATATCGACTGGATGCGCGGGCTGGCTTGCCTGCTGATGTTCCAAACGCATTGCTACGATTCCTGGCTGGGCGGTTCAGCGCGCAATTCCAAATTCATAGGATGGTCAAAGCTCTTAGGCACGCTGCCCGCGCCGCTCTTTCTCTTCCTCGCCGGAATGTCGTTCGCGCTCGTTACCGACCGTATGCGCGCGAAAGGGGCGTCGCCGAACGAAATTGCGATGACTACAATCCGTCGCGGCGCCGAGATCTTTGCGCTGGGCGTGCTGTTCCGCGTGCAGGAATATGTGTTCGGCTTGCCGTGGTCGCCCTGGACTGATTTACTGCGCGTAGACATCCTAAACACGATTGGCTTTTCCATGATGTTGATGGGAATTGTTTGCCGGCTCGCTCGCACCCGTGCAGGAAATATCGTGCTCGCTGTGGCCACCACACTGGCGATCGCTCTTGCCACCCCGCCACTCTGGACCACCTGGCGTCCGCGCTGGCTGCCCTGGTTTCTGGAATCTTACGTGAACGGCGTGCACACATTTGGTGTGCCGCAGGCCTGGCTGTTCCCGGTTTTTCCCTGGACGGGATTTGCATTTGCCGGCCTTGCGGCGGGATTCTTCTTATTCACGGATTGGGCGCGTCAACGGGAAGCACAGGCCATCGCTTTGCTGGGTGTGGGTGGCGCGGCGCTTTACTATTTCGCTTTGTGGCTCGACGCGCGCCCTCTGCAGATTTATTCCGTTTACGATTTCTGGCATTCGAGCCCGAATTTCTTCCTGGCGCGCGTCGGCATTTTGCTCGCCATCGTTCTCGCGAGTTACGCCTGGTGCCGCTGGGGTCCTGGAGAATGGGGATTCAGTCCTCTGGTGCAGCTCGGACAGGCTTCCTTGCTGGTCTATTGGGTTCACATTGAATTCGTCTATGGACGCTTCTCGATCTTGACGAAGCACCAACAGAGTATTCCCTCCGCGACATTCGGCCTTCTGGTGATTTTCATCGCCATGGTGCTGCTCTCGATGCTGCGGACACGCACCAAGGGCCGAGGTGCTGAAATCATCGCGTGGTTCAGGCGCACTGTGGCGCACCCTGCCAGCGGCAGCTAAAACCGGCAACAAAGTTCTATTGGGGAATTACTTGTTCGGTGCAGTTTGCGGCTTTGATGATGTGGATGCAGGATCGCCGGGCTTCGCCGGCAGTTTGAAAATGAACTCTCCTGGGCGGGCCAGGCCCATGTCCCGGGCGATGCCCTCGATGGCCGACGGATCTGTTTTCAGCGCCTTCACCCGGTCTCGCAACTTGCGATTTTCTTCGTCCAGGCGCTGAATTTCCTGCCGAATCTGCAAGGCTTCTTTTTGAGTGCGCCGCATGGCGAGCACGCCGTGAGCGCCGAAAATGTCGTGAATCACCAAAAAACCTAGCGCGAGGGCCCACAATTCCTTGGAGTAGCGCCGCGCAAAGGGCAGCACACGCCGCTTGATCTGCGCAAACCGCTCGGAAAGTTCTAGCTGTAAATCCATTTGCGAGCTTCCTCCGCAAGTTGCTGCGACTCTTTGATAGACGCCGCTTCGGAATAAATTCGGACGATCGGTTCGGTTCCCGATGGCCGCATCAGCAGCCACGATTGGTCGTCGAAGATCAGCTTTAAACCTTCCGTCCGGTCCGTGCGAGCCACGTGGTGTCCGGCAAAATCCGCGAATTCGCCGCGCAATCGCTCCAGCAGTTTCGCTTGGACGTCTGGAGCCAGGTGGACATTCATGCGGACAGGCCAGTATTCGCCACCGACGCGGCGAAACAGGTCGCGAAGTTGATCCATGATCGACGCGCGCCGTGCTGCGATCATTTCAGCGACCAGCAGGCAAGCGAGGATGCCGTCCTTATCGGGAATGTGCCCGCGGATCGTCAAGCCGGCGCTTTCCTCTCCGCCGAGTGCGATCTTATCCTGCTCGATCAGTTGGCCGATGTATTTGAATCCGACCGGCGTTTCATAGAGTGGCACGCCATGCTTGCGGGCCACCGCGTCCAATAAGTGCGTAGTCGCAACACTGCGGCCCGCGCCTAGTTTCCATCCTCGCGTTTCGAGCAAATAATCGAACAGGAGAGCGAGAATGTGATTCGGCTGCACGAAGTAGCCATCCCGGTCGAGAAAGCCGAAGCGATCGGCGTCGCCGTCCGTCGCGAGTCCTGCGGCGGCTCCGCGATCGAGTACTGCGCTCTTCAGCGGCGCGAGATTTTCCTCCGACGGATCGGGCCCAGTTCCTTCAAAAAGCACGTCCCGGCCGGTGCGAATCGCCGTCACTGCGATTCCGTGGTCGCTGAGGGCGCGATCGAGATAGCCGGCACCGCAGCCATGTAAAGCATCGCAGACGAACGAAAGCTTCGCCGAACTCAACACGCTGAAGCGTACCAATTCCTTCAGCCGTTCCAGATAAGGCCCGCGCAAATCGACGCGCTCGAAATCTTCCTCGTGGCCATGGCCGGAAGCGGGCGCCTCCACTTCTCCCAGTGTTGCCGCGCGAGCTTCGATATCCCTGGTCACCTCGGGCAGTGCCGGACCGCCATCAGGGCCGGAAAATTTGATGCCGTTATATTCCGCCGGATTATGGCTGGCGGTGATGTTGATGGCGCCTTCCAATTTCCGGCGCACAATTTCAAACGCGATGGCCGGAGTCGGAGTGGGACGATCACAGAAAAGAACACGGCAGCCGCGTGCGCGAAGGGTTTCGGCGCAAGCCCGCGCGAATTCTTCGGAGAAGAAACGCGTATCATAGCCGATCAGGAGCGTGGGATTCTTTTTCTTGCTGCGGACATGATCTGCGATCGCCGCGGCGGCCAGGCGCACACCGGAGAAATTGAACTGGTCGGCCATGATGGCTCGCCAACCGGAGGTGCCGAAATGGATCGCGTTGCTCTCCATGCGCGGGTATTCTATCTTGGCTGGCAGGCGCTCTACAGTAGAAAACATGGAGCGGCCGGTAGCTAAGAGTAACCACAGCGAGGAAAGGCCCATGGTCATGAAAGACAAAGTGGTTGTGCTGGTTACTTGCGCTACAGCCACGGAGGCCGAAACAATTGCGCGAGAGGTGGTGGGGCGCCGGCTGGCGGCCTGCGTGAATATCCTGGAATCTCCGGTGCGATCGATCTATCGCTGGAACGACCGGGTCGAAAACGCGCCAGAGCACCTGTTGCTGATCAAAACATCGAAAAAGCTCATGAAGCCGCTGCAGGAAAGTATCGAACAAATCCACAGTTATGATGTCCCTGAATTGATCGCGCTGCAGATTGGAGACGGCTCGCCGGATTACCTTCGATGGCTTGAAGATGCCATCCGCATCCCGCGCCGTCCGCATCGTGCCAGACCCGCCCGCGTCGCCCCCACCCCGGAGCAAATCGAGCAGATGAAACCGCTCGACCTTTTGCCGGACGAAACATTAGGGAAGGAAGCGATCGAATCTCCGGAAGAGAAGAAAAAAGAGGAGTCCGGAACCTAGCCCGGAGCCTGTCACTCGAGAATTTCAGCGTCTTCCATCTCAAACCTTCGCCAGAGCTTGTTCAAGGTCCGCGATCAGGTCTTCGGCATCTTCGATCCCCACCGAAAGGCGCACAAGTCCATCCGTAATTCCGATTTGCAGGCGCACATCCGGCGGAATGGAAGCGTGCGTCATTAAGGCGGGGAGGGAAATCAAAGTTTCCACTCCTCCGAGGCTTTCGGCCAGCGAGCAGAGGTGCACATTATCCAGAAGCCGCCGCGCCGCTTCCAGCGACCCGAGATCAAACGAAAGCATGCCCCCGAATCCCCTCTGCTGCAGCTTGGCAATTTCATGCTGCGGATGGGAATGCAAGCCGGGATAAATCACTCGTTTCACTTTCGGGTGGGCTTCCAGGTATAAGGCCAGCTTTCTGCCATTCGCGTCGTGCCGTTCCATGCGTACCGCCAGCGTCTTGATGCCGCGTGAAACCAGGAAGCAATCCATGGGAGCAAGTCCTGCACCGGCTGAGCGTTGGATAAAATAAATCTGCTCGGCGTCTTCCTGGTGGGTCAGGATCACGGCGCCTCCCGTCGCGTCGCTGTGGCCGTTCAGGTATTTGGTCATGGAGTGCACCACGATGTCCGCACCCAGCGCGATCGGCTGCTGGAAATACGGGCTCAGAAATGTGTTGTCGACAACCAGCCTGATATTGCGCGCGTGGGCCAATTTCGCCGCCGCGGCAATGTCCGTGACGATCATGGTAGGGTTTGTCGGCGTCTCGATGTAAAGCATCTTTGTATTCGGCCGCAGCGCTTCCTGCAGCTTCTTCAAGCTCGATGTATCCACGAAACTAAACTCCAGGCCAAAATGCACCAGGAGCTTCGTCGTCAATCGGAAGACCCCGCCATAGACGGCTTCCGAAAGAATCATGTGGTCGCCCGGTCTCAAGAGTCGAAACACGGCATCGATTCCAGCCATGCCTGTGGAGAACACATAGGCGGATTGCCCACCTTCCAGCTTGGCCACACAACGTTCCAGCGCTTTGCGATTGGGGTGATTCGTTCGCGCGTAGTCGTACCCCTTATCCTTTCCAAGCTTTTCCTGAACGTAGGTCGACGTTTGGTATATGGGTGCGACGATGGCCCCTGTGGCGGGCTCCGGTTCCTGGCCGACGTGGATGGCGTCTGTTGAAAATCCCATGCTCTTCCTCCCGGGCGTGGCGAGCAACTCTCTGAGCCGCCCGCGCGACACTTAACAGATGCCCTAGCAATAGTTTCCGGTTGCGGAATCTTCGTCGCGGGTATTAGATTGAATGCGAACTTGCTTACGGGCGGCGACACCGCAGAATTGCCGGTCGAAGGTAGCGCAGACGGTGCTGGCAGTCAATTGATGGCTGCTTATCCGCAACACTGATAGGCATCAGTGTTGCGGATGGAATCGAACATCAGAATCGGTTTCCGCTGCATCCAACCGAACGGATCACTGGAGCAGGGTGACGATCATGTATCCAAATGCAAATAAGGCTGATTGGCACGGGATTTTCGGCAAGCTGGCTGCTTGTTGCGCCATCGCCCTACTGACCGCGGGCCTGGTGTTGGCTCAGGCGACACCTGACGAAAAAAAGCAGAAGCCCGATGATTCTCTCACCACAAAAATCCGCATCGTGATCACTGGCGGCGAGAAGGATCAGCCGATTGTCGGAGCGAGCGTTTACGTTCGCTTCACCGAGCCAAAGTTCCTGCACAAAGATAAGCTCGTGGAGATGAATTTGAAAACGAACCTGGAAGGAATCGTAAAAGTTCCCGAAATTCCGCGAGGGAGAACACAAATCCAGGTGATCGCCCGCGGATGGAAGACCTACGGGAAGTGGTACGACCTGCAAAACGAGGAAGAAACGATCAAGATCAAGTTGGACCGGCCAACCAAGTGGTACTGAGATCGCCCGGCGCTAGCGAGTTTATCTACGCCGGAGTGAGCCTTCCGTCACGATGTGAAACACTTTTGCCCAAAGGGAACAATTCTTCACCACGCTGTTTCTCTGGTTTTCCGCAACTCTGGTCTTCTCTGCACAATGTTTGTGCAATCTGCATTAAGCGTTGATTCTGAGGCACGTTCCCGCGTAGGCAGCGAGCTTTTCCACAAGCTTTTCAACACAACTGTTGAAAAGTGCCTCGGAAGTTACGAGCGCAACGCCTCTTCGATCGCTTCTCGAGTTGAGTAGCGCAAAATTTCCTTTCTCGCAGAGCCAAGTTCCAGTTCGATGCGCGTTGTGTCCATTGTGTACGGGTACAGAAAGTACGGAATGGTTTGCGGCGATACGCCCGAGAGTCCAAGCACCCAGAATATTTTGAGCAATCGTTGAATTTGTTTTGCGGAACGAACTCGCAGCACAGGAGTTCCAGCGAGGCGCACGCACTCGCCGAATGTTATCGGATCGCCGCTCCCAGCCAAGTTGAAGATTCTTAATTGCGCCTGCTCATAATTCTCAAGCGTCCAGAGCAATACGCGTGCCATATCATCCACGTGAATAAACTGAAGCAATCCCCCCTCGCTCGATTTCGGCAAGAGTGCTGGAACTTTCCAGCCAAATTTCTCGAAAGCCTTTGCCAGCCATCCCCGCCCGCTGGGGCGGCCGCGAATCGATCGCAAAATAAAATTATCCACCGTCGCTCCCGCATAAATGTGAGGGCGGTAGATGTACATGGCGCAACCACCGAGTTCGGGGAAAAGTTTCTGGCAGATCACGTCGGCTTCGCGTTTATGGACGGCATACGGGAGCGTGTGTCCCTCGAGCGGCGCCTCTTCTTTGACTCGGTCGAGCGGCGAGCCATAAGCGGAGACACTCGACGGAAAAATAAAGAGTTGCACGCGGGTCGAGTCACGATTGCGCCGGGCGATCGCCTGCAGCAACTCTTGCGTGGCGGCCACATTGGCTTGCCACATTCGATTCTCGTCGACGATTCTCGTTCGCACCGGATCGATGACGAACGCCAGGTGCACCACAGCGTCAATCGCCTCGTTCTCGACGATGTGAGACAATTCCTTCCGTCCGGCGGGTGTCGAGAGATCCAGGTGAAAAAACTGCCCGGCCGAAATCTCCCTGGGCGGCGGATAGAGGTCGACCGAGATAATTTCGAACTTTTTGAGCAATGGAACCAGCCGGCGCCCCAGGTTTCCAGATATGCCTGTAACGAGTATGCGGCGGAGAGGCGCGCTTGGTGGACGATCGGGCAACTTTGTATCTCCGTGAAAGGCGTCGCTAATCTACCACACGCCGGAATCGCAAGAGCGGTCACTCACAGGGATGTTGACGTTTTCTGGCCGGGCCAATCTGTGGTTTGGGATCAAGAAGCGCGCGCACTGCGGCCGCGAAACTAAGTTATCGTCTTTGCAACATCATCTGGAGCCACTTTCCGCACCAGAAAGCAGTTCAAGTGCTTGCTTTGGCGCGGGACAAGCGCGATATTTAAGCTCAGTGTGGGTGGAGGCTTGGCGTGACTGAGACAGTCTACACGGGCTTTACCATGTGGCAGATGATGTGGAACGACCTGAAGCTGCGTCCGCTGCGGACGATTGTCGCCGTGCTGGGCGTCGCGATTGAAATTCTTTTGATCTTGCTAATTGTTGGCATGACGTCCGGAGTCATCTCGGAATGGGCCCACCGAGTGGAGGGTGTAGGCGCGGACATCCTGGTGCAGCCCCCGAATTCCTCCATTTTCCTGGCATTAACCAGCCCCGTCATGCAGGAATCCGTGGGCCAACAAATTGCCGGCCTCAAGAATGTAGACGAAGCCTCGCCTGTACTGGTCGCTCAAGACGCGGGCACAATGGACATGATTTACGGGATCGACTACCAAAGCTTTAACGCGCTGAGCGCAAATGGTTTTCGTTTCTTGTGGGGTAAGCCATTTAGTCAGCCGGATGATGTGATCGTGGATGACCTCAAGGCCTCCACGAAGCATTTGAAGGTGGGACAGAAAATTTCAATCCTCGGCCACGAGTTTACCATCTGCGGCATCGTCTACCACGGCCGTGGCGCCCGCAGTTATATCCCGCTAAAGACGGCACAGGACCTGGTTGGTGCGGAGGGCCGGGTGTCGATGTACTACGTTCGCAGCACGGGCGATATAGACGCAACGCGCCTGTCGCTCACCAATCTTCTTCCTGGGCACCGGGTGCTCTCGATGGCCGAATATCTGACGCTGATGAATTCGTCCAATCTTCCCGAGCTGAAGCCCTTTATCCGTTCCATGGTCGCCTTGGGGGTGGTGATCAGCTTCATCGTCGTGCTTTTAACTATGCATACGATGGTGATGGAGCGAACGCGCGAAATCGGGATTTTGAAAGCTCTGGGCGCCTCTCGCTTTGAAATTTTGACGATCATGTTGGAAGAGACTCTGATCATGGCTGCCATGGGCACTGTGCTCGGTCTGGCGGCCACCTTCAGCGTGCGTGCGATCTTGAAAATCACCACTCCGACGCTCACCATTCTCATTTCGGACGCCTGGATCTTGCAGGCCATCGCGCTGGCTGTAGTCGGTGCGTTGGCGGGAGCGCTTTACCCCGCTTATCGCGCCACGCGCGTCGATCCGGTCGAAGCCCTCGCCTATGAATAACCCTTTGAAGACCGGAGAACCGCAATTTGCCGGCAGGAACGCGCGGTGTGGAAGGCGCCTCCGCGCATGGTATGATCCTCTGGCTTGCGCCGCGCTGCCTGTTTTTCCATGAAGCAACTGATTGTGAACGCAGACGATTTTGGATTGACGGCAGGCGTAAATGCTGGCATCGTCCGCGCATTCCGGGAAGGCATTCTGACAAGCACCACGCTCATGGCCAATGGAGCAGCTTTCTCGGATGCTGTCGAGCAAGCCAAGTCCAACCCGGAGCTCGGAGTAGGATGCCACCTGGTGCTTGTGGGCGATCGTGCCATTGCTCCGCGCGAGGAGGTAGCTTCACTCGTCGATCGCAATGGGCGGTTACCGGCCAGCTTGTTCTCTTTAGTGGCTAAGTTAGCCAGCGGGCGAGTTCGGGTGCGCGAGATCGAGAATGAGTTCCGGGCGCAGATCGTGCGAGTACGCTCAGCCGGCATCGAGCCCACGCATCTCGATACGCACAAGCACACGCACTCCATTCCGCAGGTGATGGATGCGATGATGCGCGTGGCTCAGGAGTCCGGAATTTCGCGCGTTCGCAAACCGTACGAGGACGCGCAACACGGGGCAGCGGCCACGAAGCGAAATGGAAACAGTAAGCTCAGGCAGCGCGCGCTGGCTGCCGCGGCGCGAAGCACAGCTCCGCGCTTCGGACGCCTCGTGAGGCAAACCGGGGTGCGAACGCCAGACTATTTTTACGGCATCCATCTGACTGGATCGCTCCGCAACGAAGCATTGCTCGAGATTCTGGAAACTTTGCCGGACGGAACCAGCGAACTGATGAGCCATCCCGGCTTGTGCGATGCCGCATTACAGCAGCTGCCCACCCGGCTGAAGCATCAAAGGGAGCAGGAGCTTGCCGCTTTGATCGATCCGGCCGTTCGCCGCGTCGTGGAGCGGCAAGGCATTCACTTGATCAGCTATCGGGAGTTGAACTGACGCCATGTTCGAACAAGAGGGTATGCCCCCGAAGTACTCCGTTGTCGTGCCGCTT
This sequence comes from Terriglobia bacterium, assembly GCA_041497605.1. Taxonomy (GTDB): domain Bacteria; phylum Acidobacteriota; class Terriglobia; order Acidiferrales; family UBA7541; genus JBGPTK01. Next base: position 10,491 of record JBGQGW010000018.1, read on the forward strand.
CACGACGAACAGGAGAGCGTGCGCGAACTCTATCATCGCCTTTGCGACGTGATGAACGGCCGCTATGAGCCCACTGAATTTCTCTTCATCGACGACCACTCCACTGATGCTACCCCGGAGATTCTTGCCGAAATCGCCGACGAAGATCCCCGCGTGATTGTGCTGCGCTTGAAGCGTAATTACGGGCAGACGGTCGCTCTGGCCGCGGGATTCGACAATGCTGCCGGCGATATCATCATCTCCATGGATGGGGATCTGCAGCATGATCCTGCCGACATTCCGGCCATGATCGAGGCTCTCGAAGAAACCGAAAGCGACATCGTCAGCGGGTGGCGCCAGAAACGCGTGGACAATTTCCTGATGCGCAGGCTTCCTTCGCGCGTCGCCAATTGGATCATGGCCAAGCTTTCCGGCGTCGACATCCATGATTTTGGGACCACCTTTAAAGTTTACCGGCGCGAGACCATCAAGGACATTCGGCTCTATGGGGAACTACACCGCTTCATCCCTGCGCTGGCGGCCTGGAATGGAGCGAAGGTTGTCGAAGTTCCCATCAAAAATATTGTGCGGCCCGGCGGGCAATCTCATTACGGCATCTCCCGCACGCTGCGCGTTTTCTTCGATCTGATCACCATGCGTTTCCTGCTCCGTTACATGACTCGTCCCCTGCATTTCTTCGGACCGACCGGGCTGGTGGGTTTCCTGGGCGGTTCGGGAGTCCTCCTGGTCTTGTTCATCCAGAAAGTATTCTTCGGCACTGAACTCTTCGTGAAGCATGGCCCGCTCCTGATTTTTGGCATGATGCTTTGTCTGTTTGGCCTGCAATTGCTCGCCATGGGACTGGTAGGCGAGCTCCTGATGCGCACTTATTTCGAGGCCCACCAAAAGCCGGTCTATCGCATCGAACGGGCTGTAGGCGCCCGGCTCGCCGGCACGCCCAGTTGATTTTCCTGGCCCCTTGCGCCGGCTGGGATTGGGTTTAGAATATGTCGCTGGAGGAGGCGGTCACGCGGCCAGCATCGTTATCGTTTTCATAAAAGCGAGCTGTCCGTTGCGGGTAGGACAAAACAGCTCCTTCGACAGCGCGGCTTTCCATTCGCATACAAGAACATCTATGCCGGCCTCAATGAGCCCTTTAAACTGCTCGAGAACAGGCCACACAGCACCGATCTTGCTCCCCTGCCCCAGATCGTGATCGAATGTGATTTGAATTTAGAGTATGCCGCGTTGCCAAAGAAGTGACTTAGATAGCACCTGCGGCCGAAACATAGGGGGAACGTATGCGGAAATTCGTGGTGATCGGAATTGCAATCGTATCACTCGCGATCGTGGCGCGGGCCGGCGACCCGTGGAAGGACAAGACCTTCGACCAATGGGACGCCAAGGACCTGCATAAGATCATGTTCGATTCACCCTGGGCGCAAATAGTCCAGGTGGACGCAACTTCCTGGCGAGCGCCCCTGGGGATGACACAGCCGGTCGGGCGTCAAAGCGCCGGGTCGGATATCGGAGGCGCGGTAGGAGGCTCGGATATCAAGACCAGTAGTCTTCAAGGCGAGGGTCCCGCTGTGGATCAAACCAAAGCGCCAACGGCGCAATTCCTGATTCGCTGGGCGTCATCGCGCGTGGAGCGTGAAGCCGCAGTGCGCAACGCGGTTCTGTCGGGTCGGATGGACAATGCCTCCGCGGAAAAATTCCTGGCTAAGGATCCCAGCGACTACGAGATTGTTATCGCCGGACAAGACATGACACCGTTCGAAGCGGTTGATGAGAGTACTTTGGGGAACAACACCTTTGTCAAGGGGAAGAAGTCGAAGGAGAGGGTCGCTCCGAGCAAGGTCCAAATCCAGCGCGACCCTACCACCAAGAAGGTGACCGGTGTCCTATTCGTGTTCTCGAAGAACTCTCCGGGCGGTGAACCGGTAATCTCTCCGGCTGAGAAGGATGTGCTCTTCACCTGCGTGGTGGGCCAGGTTACGTTGAAGTATAATTTTGAGGTTCAGCGGATGACCTACAAGCAGGGACGGGATTTATAACTTGTATCGGGCCAAAGGGCCGAGGAGAAATCGGATGAGGATGTGCGCAAGAATTGCATGGGTTGCAGGTTGGTGTTTTGCTTTGGCAGCCTCGGCCAGTGCGCAAATGGGCGGCGGGATGGGAATGCGCAGGCCGCAGGTGGAAGGCGTCTTTAGTCCCGTCGTTGGCCACGGCGCAGCCTACGAAGTCGAGCATCAGGGCGGGAAAGACGGGAAGAGCCAGGAGGAAATTACAGTCGTCGGCAAAGAGAGCGTAGACGGCAAGGACGCTTACTGGATCGAATTCACCGTAGATAGCCCACGGGGCGAGGGGCAAATGGTGATGAAATCGCTCATCGTTCTCGATGGACAAAACACCCGCACGGAAAAAATGATCATGCAGTTGCAGGGAATGGATCCGATGGAAATGTCCGGCCCAATGTTGGCGCGTCGCGGAAATCAAACCCAGTCCGCGGATATCCGCAGCACCGCCGATGACATCGGCCCGGAAAGTGTCACCACTCCCGCAGGCACCTTCGCCTGTGAACACTTCCGAGCCAAGGATGGCTCGTCCGATTATTGGATCGCGAAGAACGTGTCGCCTTGGGGTTTGGTGAAATCTACATCCAAGGAAAATTCGATGATCCTGGTGAAGGTAATTACCGACGCCAAGGACAAGATCACGGGAACGCCGAAACCATTTAACCCGATGGGAATGGGTCGACCGCAACCGAACTGATGTTCGTGATCTGGCAGAAGTCAGAAAGTGCGAGAGCGTCCGCCGCTGGCGGGCGCTCTCTCTTCTTCACTGTCTACTAAATTGAATCGCCCCCATGCACTGTATCTAATGGAGGAGTCGTGCACGCATCACCATCCCCGGAAGATAGGTTTTATCGCGCCCGGATCACCTCCCGCTCTGACTTGACGAAAGACCTCTGGGTAATTCGCATTGATCCCGGCGGCGAGTTTCGGTTTGCGCCGGGACAGTTCGCAACCCTGGGTGTCGAATCCGCAGGCAATCTCGTTCAGAGACCTTATTCAATTGTGTCTGCACCGTTTGAGAAGGAGATTGAATTCTTCATCGAACTCGTCCGGGGTGGCAGTTTCACTCCATTGCTCTACCAACGCCAGGTGGGCGATACGCTCCTCGTGCGCAAGATGTCGAAAGGTCGATTTACCTTTGATCGGGAAAGCGGCCGCCTAAACCACCTGTTGCTCTGCACGGTTACAGGCATCGCGCCTTTCGTGAGCTTCATCAGGACGTTTTCCCGCGAATGGAAAGATTCGCCATCTAGGCCCGAACATCTCTACCTCATCAGCGGTGCCAGTCGCTCCTCGGAATTCGGCTATCGGGAGGAGATCGAAAGTATCGCTCGAACGGTTCCCTGGCTCACCTTCGTTCCCACGGTCAGCCGTCCCTGGGAGGACCCGGAGTGGAAAGGCGAAACAGGACGAGTAGAGGACGTCATTCGGAAATACACGGACCTCTGGGGCCTCTCCGGAAAGACCACGACAGGATATCTCTGCGGCCACCCGCAAATGATCGAACACGGCAAGGGCATCCTTCAGCGCCACGGTTGGGCGAAAGAGTCGCTCAAGGATGAGGTCTATTGGATTCCCGAGAATTGAAAATTGTTCCGTAGGAGAATGGCTCCAACGGAGATCCTCAAGAAATTGCAAAAAGCTGCGCTATGCCGGAGGAATCCCTTCCTCGAGCTCGCGTACAACACTTTTGATCGTTCGAAGCGGCACGGATACGTGAACCGTTTCACCGGGATCGTCCACATCCACCACAATTGAGTCCCCGCTCTTGTGGACGCGGACGTGGTCGGTCCGGTCGATTACTTCAACAAAAATGGTATCGGGATACTCGGCCAAGCCATCCACCGCCGCGCGAATCGCCGGTAGCCACGGCTGTACCTCTTTTTCCACTTCCTTCCAGTGCTCTCGCGGGATGAATTTCATCCCAATCGGCGCCAACGCACCCGGCACCACAAAAAAGATATGCGAGCCCTTTGGCGCACCCTCGTTCACGCGAACCGAGACGAATCCATCGCTGCACAGTATCGCCCCGCCCACCACCACGGTTCCCAGCATCCCCATCGCAATCTTTCCGAGAATCATGCTCGTTCTCCCTATGATCTGCGGTGGCGGCTAGTCTGCCGTATTGCGGCTGTCGATCCAGACGCGCACACTGTCTGTGCCGTCGTGAACAGTCACCAGGGTCGTATCGCCCATGCCCTTCAGTACGCGAATCGCCGCCAACACATCCAGCTCCTTGGTCCCGGATGAGACGAGCGCCTGCACCACGGCCATGGGTACGATCACGTCAACTTGCTGTTTGGCTTTTTGGTGGTCCAGGACGTGAATCACAAAATTGCCAGCCTGTTTCGCGACGCGGACGTCGTTCTCACGGCTTTGCACGGTCACAAACTCATTATCCGGTGTGTCCTTCAGGGCCTGTAGAATTGCCTGCAAATCCACGCCATTCATTTCCAGTCCGGCGCAGGTGATCTTGCCGTTATGCAGGTCGCCGTGGCTTATTGTGGGGAGAATTTTCTCCGCAAGCGAAAGCGGCAGATTGACGCGCACCGACTCGCCCTCCCCCGCGCTATTCACTTTCACGTGCAGCCATCGTTCCGGCCCATCCGCCGCCAGGGCCGCGCCAGCCATCGAGAACAGCACCACCGCTGCCAGTACCGCCCAAACCCGGTTCATTCGCTTCATTTGAGAGTCTCCTTGTACTCCACGTCCTTGCCCGAATGTACGCAGGCTCCCTCGTAGAAGTTCCCTGGAGTCTTTATTTTTTATCGTTGGAGCGGAATAGCAGAGCGGGGCAGGCTAGCCTAATGGCAGTCAATCAAAAGAAGGATGGCTGTGAGTTCGCGCGGAATCGGACAGTCTAACTGTGGTGAGGCTTGAAGTAAATCGCAGCGAGAGGCGGCAGCGTCAATTTCAGCGAGTAGGCGCGGCCGTTCCACGGCACCGGATCGGCGGCGACAAGCCCGGCATTGCCCACATTTGTCCCGTCGTAAAACTCAGAATCCGAATTCAATATTTCCCGGTAAAGGCCAAGCTCGGGCACTCCCACCCGGTAGTTCTCTCGCACCACGGGCGTGAAGTTGCAGATCGCCACCACGAAATCCCCGGTATTCCTGGCCCGGCGCAAAAAAGAAAGCACGCTGGTATCCGCGTCGTTCGCATCCAGCCATTCGAAGCCCTGCCAATCGAAATCCACTTCGTGCAGCGCCGGCTCGCCGGCATACACACGGTTCAAATCCATCACCAGCCGCTGGATGCCAAGATGCTGCTTGTGCTTGAGCAGGCCCCAGTCGAGCGATATGTCCTGCCACCACTCGTTCCAGGGGGCCAGTTCGCTTCCCATGAAAAGCATCTTCTTGCCGGGATGCGCATACATATAGCTGAACAGCAGCCGCACGTTGGCAAACTTCTGCCAGTCATCGCCCGGCATTTTAGCGAGCAGCGCGCGCTTGCCGTGCACCACTTCGTCATGCGAAAGCGGCAAAAGGAAGTTTTCGGTGAATGCGTAAATCATCGAAAACGTGACTTCATTGTGGTGGTATTTGCGATGGATGGGGTCGAGCGCAAAATAGCGCAGCGTGTCATTCATCCATCCCATGTTCCACTTCAGATCGAAGCCCAGCCCGCCCACATATGTGGGGCGGGAGACTGCCGGCCACGCCGTCGACTCTTCCGCGATCATCAATACGCCCGGATGTTGAAGATGCGCCACCTCATTCAGCCGGCGGATCAATGCGATCGCCTGCAGATTCTCCCGGCCGCCGAATTCGTTCGGAATCCATTCTCCCTGCTTGCGTGAATAATCCAGGTACAGCATGGAAGCCACGGCATCCACGCGCAAACCGTCCAGGTGATACTTGTCCAGCCAGAACAACGCATTGGAAAGCAGGAAGTTTTGAACCTCGTTGCGGCCATAGTTGAAGACCAGCGTGCCCCAGTCGGGATGCTCACCCAGACGCGGGTCGGCGTGCTCATACAGATGCGTGCCGTCAAAAAATCCCAGCCCATGCCCGTCGCGCGGGAAATGCGCCGGGGTCCAGTCCAGCAGCACGCCGAGTCCCTCCTGGTGGCAGCGATCCACCAGGTACATGAAATCTTGAGGCGAGCCGAACCGGCTGGTCACGGCGAAATAACCCAGGGTTTGATAGCCCCAGGATGCGTCGAACGGATGTTCCATCACCGGCAGCATTTCAATGTGCGAGAAGCCCATTTTTTTTACGTAGGGAATCAGCTCGTCGGCAAGCTGGCGATAGGTCAGCCAGCGGCCATCCGTCGTGCGGCGCCAGGAACCGAGATGCAGTTCGTAAATTGAGATCGGCGATTGGAACCAATCCCGGCGTCCCCGCTCCTTCATCCAGCCCGAGTCGTTCCACTGGTACGTGTCGATGTTGCAGACCACCGAGCCGCTCTTCGGGCGCACCTCGGCGGAGAATCCATAGGGGTCGGCCTTGAGCGCCAGATAATTTCCGATTCGCGAGCGAACCTCAAACTTATAAATCATCCCTTCGTCCAAGCCGGGAACGAAGATTTCCCAAATTCCCGAGGAGTCGCGGCTGCGCATCGGGTTTACGCGGCCGTCCCAGAAATTAAAATTGCCTACTACGCTCACACGAAGTGCGTTCGGCGCCCAAACGCCAAAATGGACCCCGCGCACCCCTTCGATCTCGCGCACGTGCGCGCCCAATTTTTCATAATTCCGGTAATGCGTACCCTCGCCTATCAAGTGAAGATCGAAATCGCTCAGCACCGGAGGGAAAGCGTAAGTATCGTATTCCTCGACGAATTGGCCATCTTCAAAACGGATGCGCACCTGATAGGCGGTTGCCGCAATCGTTTCTGCGGTGTTCTGGATCGCTCTTAGCGGGATGATCGCCTCGAACACCCCATCCGGATGAATCGAATTAGCGGGAAAAAGCAGCGCGGGGTCGTTCCATGCCACGGTCACTTCAACGGCGTGCGGCCGGAAGATGCGGATGGCCAGCGCCGGCTGCCCATTGGATTCGATTCGATGCGGGCCGAGAAAATGAAACGGATCGGAATGCTCCGCGCGCATAAGCGCTCGCACTTCGGCGGCTGCGCCGGAAGGTTCTTTTTCGCTTCCTTTGCGGGCCACATCAATTGTGTCATCAAGTGCCAAAAGGTTTCTCTCCGATTTCAAGCTTTGGTAATTGTACTCATCAACTGCCCGAATAGGTGAGAAAACAAATGCTGGCGCGGCCGGAACGCCCGTCCTACCCGCAATTCGAACGGCGGCCTTCAATATTCCTGATTCACCTCATATATTTCGCGTTCAAATGCTGGACTTATGGGCGCAAGCCGGATAGCCTATCCGCCCTAGCGTCCGGCGGAGACGCATTCCGCCCCGAGAGGAGATTCGAATTGAAGCGACTGGTGCCTTCCTTCCTGATTCCGGCTGTGCTCGTGGCCCTTGCTCTGTTTGCAGCGCTTGCGACATCGTTCGCCCAACAGCCGCCGAGAAAACCACTCTCTCCTTCCGAAGCGGTGCTGCGGGATTGGAATGATATCGGAAATAAGTTGATCGCAATGGCGCAGGACTGGCCCGAGGATAAGTATAGTTATCGCCCCAATGACCAGGTGCGCACGTTCGCGCAGCAACTTCTGCACGTTGCCGGGGATAATTATTCGCTCATCAATGCGATCACCGGGAAGAAGCTGGGGAATGAGGAGAATGATCCTTCGACTGAAGTTTTCAAGTCAAAAGCTCAGGTTATCGAATTCCTGAAGAAGTCCGTCACCGACGGGGCAGCGGCGATTCAACAGCTCGGTGACGATGGAATCGTCAAACGCCTTGGCCCCTGGGTCGGTTACATCGAGCATATGGGTGAACACTATGGGCAGCTCGTCGTCTATTATCGCAATAATGGCGTGGTACCGCCGGACTCGCGGCCAAAGCCCAAAAGTTAGTGCCTGGAGTGAACATCGCAATATGAAGCTCGGCCGGGGTTTTCAACTTTTCGTTTTTCTCACACTTATGGGCGCCTTCTCTCCATTCGCGCTATCGCAAGATCGCTCGCAAGCGCGATCTGTGGTGATGACTCGTTACGGTATCGTCGCCGCGGAAAGTCCGCTGGCCGCTCAGGCCGGCGCGCGCATCCTGGAACAGGGCGGAAGCGCCGTGGATGCCGCCGTGGCCACCAATGCAGTGATGGGAGTCGTCGCGCCAATGATGGACGGAATCGGCGGCGACCTCTTCGCCATCGTCTACGATGCGAAAACCGGCAAGCTCTACGGTCTGAACGCCAGTGGCTGGGCGCCCGCCACCCTTTCGATCGACTTTCTCAAGAGCAAAGGCATCACCACGATGCCGCAGCATGGGATTCAGTCGGTCACGGTTCCGGGCGCAGTGGACGGTTGGTCCAAACTGCTCGAGCGATTCGGCCACAAAAAATTATCGGAAGATATCGCCCCCGCGATCCATTACGCCGAAGATGGATTTCCGGTTCCGGAGCAGGTTGCGGCAGCCTGGGCGCTGAGCGAGCAGAGCGTGAGTGCCGACGCGAACGCCGCGAAGACTTTCTTGCCCGGTGGGCGAGCTCCTCGTGCCGGAGAACTTTTCCGCAATCCCGACGTTGCGCGCTCACTCCAAGCGATCGCGTCCGGAGGCCGCGATGCTTTCTACAAGGGAGAGATCGCGCAGCGCATTGTCGCTTATTCTCAGCGTGTCGGCGGCACAATCTCAGCCGCGGACCTCGCTGAATATTCCAGCGAATGGGTGGAGCCGGTTTCTACCACGTATCACGGCTGGATCGTCTACGAACTGCCGCCGAATGGGCAGGGCATCGCCGCGCTCGAGATGCTCAATATGATGGAACAATTTCCGCTTGCGAAATTCGGTCACAATTCGGCGGATGCGCTCCACGCGATGATCGAAGCGAAAAAACTGGCCTACGCGGACCTTCTCCGCTACATGGCTGATCCAAGGTTTGCCCGCGTGCCCGTCGCCGGCTTGATCTCGAAGGATTATGCCCGGCAGCGCGCGCAATTGATTGACATGGCCAAGGCGAATTGTGATGTTGCACCCGGCAAGCCTCCGGCAGGAAGCGAAACCACTTATCTCAGTGCCGTGGATCGTGACGGCAACATGATCTCGCTGATTCAGAGCAACTATGATCATTTCGGCTCTGGCCTCGTCGCTGATGGCACCGGGTTTGCCCTCCAGAACCGCGGTGGATTGTTCAGCCTCGATTCCTCCTCACCCAACGCTCTCGCGGGACGCAAGCGCCCGCTGCACACGATCATTCCTGCGTTCATGACCAAGGACGACGTAAAGATCGCCTTCGGAATCATGGGTGGTTTCAACCAGTCCCAGGCGCACGCGCAATTTGTTTCCAACGTGGTGGACTTCGGTTTGAACACCCAGGCTGCGCTGGAGTCTCCCCGCTTCACCAAAGTAACATTCGCCGGATGCGATGTTCAAATGGAGGCCCGCATTCCGGAAGCGGTGCGCGCTGCGTTGGAATCGCGCGGCCACCAAATCACCGTGCGTGGTGATTTTTCTTCGAACATGGGCGGCGGCCAGGCCGTGATGCGGAATTTTTCGACCGGCGTAAATTTCGGCGGTTCCGATCCTCGAAAAGATGGCGCAGCAATCCCCGAATCTCCGCCTCATCGTTAGATTTTGTCCAAATTCCCAGGTTTTACCTACTTTCTCTCGCGGCGTATGCCCTTATCTATCTATAGCTTGCAGCATCGCGTGTCCTAAGAGTTCCCAAGTGGTACGAACGTACTCTTGTTGCCTAGGTCCCGTCCCTCTATATACAAAGATGGGGTTGTCGCGAGCCAAGCTTTCTGATCCGGTTCACAAAGTTTCAGTGTTGGGGATTCTAGAGCGCGTACAGATACTTGTGCGTCCGCCATTGACGATTCAAAAGGCACTTATTGATGTCGAGCAAGGTTTCACCGGTCATTTCAAAACGGAAATCCCCCCGATCCTCCGCCCCGGCCGGTAAGAAACACGACCCGGTAGCTGGCGACGGATATCGCTTGCTCTTGGAAGGCAATCAGGTCGGCGCATTCCGGTCCACACTCGACGGCCGCGTCCTGGATTGCAATGAAGTCTTCCTTAAAATTTTCGGCTACGACACTCGCGAGCAAGTTCTCAAACGTCGAGCCGCCGATTTCGACGCCCATCCAGACAAGCGCGCATCCCTGATCGATCGTCTGCTGAAAGAAGGTTTGCTCACGAACGTGGAGCTGTCGGTTAGCCGCAAAGATGGCAGCCGCGCGTCGGTGCTTTGCAATCTCACCTTGACGGTTGATCCAACCACCGGCCGCAATGTGATCGAAGGCGCCTTAATCGACATTTCCGAGTGGAGCCGCACGGCGGAATCGCGTCAAGAGCTTGAATCGAGCTTCCGTCTGCTTTTCGCCAGCAACCCCTACCCGGTTTATGTCTACGATCCGGTCAGCCTTCGCTTTCTCGAAGTCAACGAAGCCGCGATTGCGAAATACGGCTATTCGCGGGAAGAATTTCTTTCCATGCGCCTTCCCGACATCCGTCCCGCCGAGGACAAGTCCGAGCTGTTGAAGGCGGTGGCCGAAATTCGCACTGGCGCGCAGCATGTTGGACATTGGACCCATCGGCGAAAAGACGGCAAATCATTGGACGTGATCGTCACTTCGCATCTGCTGGAATTCGGTGGCCGCCAAGCGGGCCTCGCCTTTGTCGAGGATGTTACCGAGCGCAATCGCGCGGAAAAAGAAGTGGAAGAGCGCGCTGCTTATTTTCATGCCTTGGTCGAAAGTAATCCTCTCGCCATCGTTGTACTCGACTCCGACTACCGCGTGCGGCTGTGTAATCCTGCATTCGAGAGGCTCTTCCAGTATCGCCAGGAGGAAATCCTCGGCGCGAATATCGATAGCCTCGTTGCTCCGAAGGATCTGGAGGCCGAGGCCGCGCAGCTTTCCAAGGGCGCCCTGGCCGGGCAGGAAGTTCGCACCACCACCCGCCGCCGGCGAAAAGACGGATCGCTGGTTGATGTCGCCGTTTTGGGGGTTCCGCTTGTTGTCGACGGGAAGATGCTGGGCGGCTTCGGGATTTACGAGGACATCACCGAGCGCGTGCGAGTGGAAACTGCGCGCCGGGAAGCGGAAGAGCGCTTGCGCAGCATCTTTGAAAATTCAGTCGAAGGAATTTTCCAAACCACGCCGGATGGCCGCTACCTCAGCCTGAACCCGGCGCTCGCCCGGATGTATGGCTACGCTTCACCGGAAGAACTTTCCACGAACGTGCGCGACATCGCTCGCCAGGCATACGTCGATCCGCAACGCCGGGAAGAATTCAAACGCTTGATGGAGGAGCGCGGCGCCGTCGAGGAATTCGAGTACCAGGTGTTTCGCAAGGATGGCGGCAAGATCTGGCTGTCGGAGAATGCGCGTGCGGTCCGCGATGAAGCCGGCAAAGTTCTCTACTACGAAGGCACGGTCGAGGATGTCACGGAACGCAGACGAGCCGAAGCGGAACGCCAAGTGACCTTTGAAATCATCCACGGTGTCAGCGTCACGGAAAATCTCGATGATCTCCTCCGTCTGATTCATCAATCCTTACAAAAAGTTCTCCACGCCTCGAACTGTTTCGTCGCGCTCCACGACCCCAAGACCGAAATGTTCGAGTTTCCCTTCTTCGTCGACGAGTTCGATTCCGCTCCCGCTCCCCAGAAAGTGGGAAGAAGCTGTACCGCCTATGTTTTCCGCACCGGCCGCGCGATGCTGATACCTCAGTCCCAATTCGACCGGTTGGTCGCCAAGGGTGAGGTCGAATTGGTCGGCACACCTTCGCCGGCATGGATCGGCGTGCCCTTGCGCACTCCGGCGGCTACCATCGGTGTTCTCGTTTTGCAGAATTACGAAGACGAGCGCACGTATACATCGCGCGACTTGGAGTTCCTGGAATCGGTTGGGGGACAAATCGCCATTGCCATCGAACGGAAACGCGCTGAGACAGCCCTGCGCGAGAGCGAAGCGCGGCTTCGTGTGCTTGTCGAGCAATTGCCGGCAGTTCTTTGGACCACCGACACCGATTTGAAATTCACATCTTCACTTGGCGCCGGCCTGTCTCGATTGGGGTTGAAGCCCAACCAGGTTGTCGGGCAATCCCTCTACGAATATTTTCAAGTCGGCGATGCCGATTTTCTGCCGATCGCTGCACATCGCCAGGCCATTGCGGGCGAGGCAGTCACTTTCCATACCGAATGGGCCGGCGGTTCCTATGCCTGCCACGTCGAGCCGCTGCGCGGCGCGGATGGCCGGACGCATGGCACGATTTGCATGGCGCTCGACGTTACGGAACGCAAACAGCTCGAAGCGCAATTGCGCCAGGCGCAGAAGATGGAAGCGGTTGGGCGCCTCGCCGGCGGCATCGCTCATGACTTCAACAACCTGCTCATGGTGATCCAGGGCTACACGGAATTGCTGTTGGAGCGGCTGATTCCCAATGATCCGCTGCGGCGGAATGCCGAGCAAATCCATGATGCCAGCGATCGCGCCGCGGGTCTCACGCGTCAATTGCTTGCCTTCAGCCGCAATCAATTGCTGGCGCCGAAGGTTCTGGATCTTCAGCTCGTCGTCACCGACATGGAAAAAATGCTGCGGCGGCTGATTGGCGAAGACATCGATTTGGTCACCATCACGCAGCCGGGCCTTTGGTCCGTGAAAGCCGATCGCAGCCAACTCGAGCAGGTGATTTTGAACCTCGCGGTGAATGCGCGTGACGCCATGCCCCGGGGCGGCAAACTCACGATTGAAACTGCCAACGTCGATCTCGACAATTCCTATGCCCGCCAGCACCCCATCGTCACTCCCGGGCCATACGTCATGCTCGCCGTCACCGACACGGGCGTGGGCATGGATGCCGAAACGCAGGCGCACGTCTTCGAGCCCTTCTTCACCACCAAAGAAAAAGGGAAGGGCACTGGGCTCGGTTTGGCGACGGTTTACGGTGTCGTGAAGCAGAGCGGCGGATATGTGTGGGTTTACAGCGAGGAGGAGCACGGGACGACTTTCAAAATTTATCTGCCGCGTGCCGACGCTGCGGCAACACCCGAAAAGCGCAACGATGCGAAGCAGCGTCCTCTCCGCGGATCGGAAACGATCCTTCTGGTGGAAGACGAAAGCGGTGTCCGCGAACTGGCTCGCGAACATCTCGAATTAAACGGCTATACGGTTTTACAGGCCGGCAACGGCCAAGAGGCTCTCGATCTTGCGGCCAAGCACGCTGGAAAAATTCACTTGCTGCTCACCGACGTCGTAATGCCGGGTATGAGCGGCCGTGAATTGGCCGAGCGGATTCAGGGTCTTCGGCCCGGCATCAAGATTCTCTATATGTCCGGTTACACCGACCAGGCCATCGTTCACCACGGCATCCTCGCGGCGGATACCCTGCTTTTGCAGAAGCCCTTCACGCTGCACGCCTTGGCCGGCAAGCTTCGTGAGGCGCTCGAACGCTCGGATGATCCGCCGGCAAATCCGCAGCCTGCTTCGAGTCCGATCCTCGGCTCCGGCCGCACCCTCTGATCGATCACTTCGGGCACTTCAGGCACTCCAGGTTGCGACTGCTCAAAAATAGTCCGCCTGGCCATTGCCCCTAACCCGTACTTCCGGCCAGTAGCCCTCGCACGTTCGAATCCCGCATACTTCACTTGCCGTTTCACCTTTCTATGTCACTCCTGAACTCCGTCCTTAGGCAATCGGTCCGGGGAACTACGATGCGAAGAGTCTCCAGCCTGTTCTTGATCGCTTGCGCTCTGTTCCAGATCGGTTGCGGCGCAGCCGCGACTACTTCTTCCAGCAGCGCTCCTCCTCCGGCTGGAGTCAGCGTTTCCGTTTCTCCGACTCTCGCAAATGTGCGCGCGGGTGACTCGCAGCAATTCACCGTCATTGTTTCCAGTACTTCCAACAAGACTGTGAACTGGACCGTGAACGGCGTCGCTGGTGGCAATGCAACAGTCGGCACAATTAATTCATCCGGTCTTTATTCTTCGCCGGCGCTTCTTCCTAATCCGGCCACGGTGACGATCACCGCTGCCAGCGTAGCTGACTCGAGCAAAACCAGTTCGAGCACAGTCACTCTGCTCAATCCCATTCCTGTGCTGACTTCGGTCAATCCTTCCTCATTTGCAACTGGAGCTTTCAGTCTCGCCCTTACCGGCAGCAAATTCGCAAGCGGCGGGAAAGTGTTGTTCGCTGGCGCACCTCTCAATACCTCGTTTGTGTCTTCAACTCAGCTCACGGCTTCCGGAACCGCATCATCAGCGGGAACATTCGCCATAACGGTCAGCAATCCCGATCCAGGCACGAGCGTTTCCGGTGCCGTGAACGTGACCGTGGGCTCGGGTGGTGGCAACCCACCCGTCGCTTGCGCAGCGATGAGCTTGGGTCAGGGAGCCAGCCTGAACGGATTTCTTCCATTCCCGGCGGACAACCCATGGAACCAGGATATTTCCGGCGCGGCAACCGATCCGAATTCGGCAGCCATTATCAATTTCATCGGTGCCAACGTAGCTGTTCATCCGGATTTCGGCGCCGGCCAATTCTCCGGACAGAGTATCGGGATCCCTTATGTGGTCGTTGGCGTGCAGCAGGCCAATGTGGATATCAATTTCACCGCTTTCGGCAGCGAAAGTGATCCAGGCCCCATGCCCGTTCCCCCGGATGCTCCGATCGAAGGTTTTCCGAATCCGGGGAATGGCGATCGCCACTTGCTCGTCCTCGACAACAGCAATTGCTGGCTCTACGAGCTCTACAGTTCATTTCCCGCGGCGGGGGAAAGCTGGAATGCCGGCTCGGCGGCAGTGTGGGATTTGCTCGCTGATGAAATGCGCCCGCTCACCTGGACGTCCGCCGACGCTGCCGGACTGCCCATTTTCCCGGGCCTCGCGCGTTACGACGAAGCAGCGAGCGGCCAGATCAAGCACGCCTTGCGCTTCACGCTGCAATCGAGCCGAGCTGCCTTTGTTCCTCCCGCATCGCATTGGGCTTCAAATTCATCGAATCCTCTGGCCGCGCCCATGGGCATGCGTCTCCGGCTAAAATCCACTTTCAACATCGCTCCGTATTCCGCCGTCAATCAAACGATTCTGAAAGCCTTGAAACAATACGGCATGATCATGGCGGACAATGGCTCGTCCATGTACATCAGCGGCGCGCCCGACGATCGCTGGGACAACAATGATCTGCATTTGCTGGGCAATCTTCACGCATCGGATTTCGAAGTGATACTGATGAATCCCATTTACACAGCGTCCAATCTCCCGCAGGGCTCTGCCCCCTCCATCACCACGTTCACTGCGAATCCGTCAACCACGACTGCCGGACCGTCCGTCACGCTCAGCTGGATTTCGAGCGCCGCATCCTATTCCATCATCACGCCGCAAGTAGGCGCGGTCCGCGGCGCCAGCGTTACCGTTGCCCCTGCCCAGACCACCACCTACACCCTCGCAGCCACCAATCAGTTCGGACGCACCACTGCCAACGTGACCGCCACCGTCCACTAAATATCAGCGGAAAGGATTGTTTCAGAGTTTCAAATTACGGATATTCAGGCCATTCGCGGACGAGTCACTCTTGCAATAACTAATCCAGCGATGAACCAGGTAAGCGCGGTATCGATCACCATCACCGCGGTATAGCTGCCCGAAAATCCCCACCAATTCCAGTTGGGCAAGTCGCTGATCACTGCGGCAGCCAATCCCGCGACGGTGAGAAATATCACCCGGCCCCAATACGTGGAAGCTCCCGTCTTCAGCACCAGCCATGTCAATAGAAATGCGGCGAGGATCTGAATTCCAAGTTGGATGCAAATCCCCTGAACATACGAATTGTAGCCGTCTCGCCGGATGGCCGCAAAAACCATGGGTCCCTTCTTCATTTTTTCGAAAGTGGCAGTTTCTGCCGCCTTTTTCTGTTCCTTGGTCATACCAACTGTCGGAGGATTTCCAGGATAGCCATAGAGTCCCGAACCCGTCGTGTGCTCCAGAACGGCCCGGCCAAAGGCATCCTCGTCTTGGAAGGAAGCGATGCCACTTTCGTGCCACGGAAGCATGGACCAGGAAACGAAGCTCCACAAGAATGCGACGATGCCGCCGAGAATCGCCCCGAGCAACAGTGACTTTGTCATGGGAATCCTCCTCAGTGAGTTCGCAGGCCCGCTTGGTGCGCCGGATTCTAGTGCGAACACCCCGATATTTCAAGCAATTGAACATCTCCCTGGCTGCGTGAGGAATCAAAGAAGCAACTTAGAAGACGCCCCGCGCGTAGTAAGATTGAGGGCTCAATGACGACGTCGAGTAATGGCTTAGCGATCCAAGTCGATCGAATTTCCAGGCATTATCAAATGGGCGATGCGCTGGTTCGCGCCCTGGATGATGTCTCGCTCAACGTCCGCGCCGCGGAATTCGTCGCCCTCCTCGGCAGTTCCGGCTCGGGCAAATCCACCTTGTTGAACCTGATCGCCGGCCTGGACCGGCCCACCACTGGCGCGATTTTTGCTCACGGCCGCAATCTTGCCGAAATGGATTCGCAGGAGCTGGCTCAGCATCGCAGCAAGACGATTGGAATCGTATTTCAGGCCTTCAATCTGCTTCCGCGGATGACCCTCGAAGAAAATGTGGAGCTGCCGTTGCGGCTTGCGGAAGTCGACCGCGGCGAACGATCCGCGCGAGTGCACGAAGCGATTCAGCGCGTGCGCCTGGGCGCGCGCCTGACGCACCGCCCCAGCGAACTTTCCGGCGGAGAGCAGCAAAGAGCGGCGCTCGCGCGCGCCCTGGTGAATCGGCCCAGGATTCTTCTCGCGGATGAGCCCACGGGAAATCTCGACAGCGCAACCGGAGAACAAATCATGCTTCTGCTGCGCGAGATCAACGAGTCGCTGGGAATGACCATCGTGATGGTTACCCACGAACGCCCCTTGGCCGAGCGATTCGCGCGTCGCACTGTAGTTCTCGCAGACGGAAAACTGGTCAGCGACGGGGAGCAGCCATGAAGGTTCGCGATCTCACGGAATTGGCCGTCCGGAATTTGCGCGAAGCGATTCTGCGAAATTCCCTTACTACACTGGGCGTCGCTGTCGGAGTCGCTTCTCTTGTTGCCATGCTCTCGCTGGGAGTCGGCTTGCAGGAACTTGCCAACAAGCGGCTTTCCAATTCGGGCCTGTTTGACGCCATCTTCATCACTCCGCGCTCCAATATGCGCGGTTTTGGCGCGCAGCCTCGCACCAATGCGACTCCAGCCGCCGAAGCTCAACCCCTCGATGAGGACGCGCGCCAGAAAATCGCTCAAATCGCCAACGTAGTCGAGGTTTACCCGGAGATTCGCTTTCCCACCGAGATTCGTTTCGAA
>JBGQGW010000019.1:0-26671 GCA_041497605.1 Terriglobia bacterium
CCTGGCTCCCGGCGTGGTGGACCGCCAGCCGGTGCGGGAACCGATTCAGACCGGAATCAAAGCGATCGATTCGATGATTCCGATTGGCCGCGGGCAGCGCGAGCTGATCATCGGCGACCGGCAAACCGGCAAGACCGCGATCATCCTGGACACGATTTTGAACCAGCGCGGCGGCGACATGATCTGCATTTATTGCGCGATTGGCCAGAAACGCTCCACCGTCGCGCAGGTGATCAAGGTCCTTACGGATAACGGCGCGATGGATTACACGATCGTGGTGGTGGCCTCCGCCGCCGAGCCGGCCACGATGCAGTACATCGCTCCCTACGCGGCGTGCGCGATGGGCGAATATTTCCGGGATACCAAGCGGCACGCCGTGTGTTTCTACGACGACCTTTCCAAGCACGCGCAGTCCTACCGCGAAATCTCACTGCTCCTGCGCCGCCCGCCGGGACGCGAGGCGTATCCGGGAGACGTTTTCTTCCTCCACTCCCGTTTGCTCGAGCGCGCGGCGAAGTTAAGCGACGAATATGGCGCCGGTTCGCTCACCGCTCTCCCGGTGATCGAGACGCAGGCGGGCGACGTTTCCGCTTACATTCCCACCAACGTGATCTCGATTACCGATGGGCAGATCTTCCTCGAAGCCGATCTCTTCAATATCGGCATCCGCCCCGCCATCAACGTGGGCATCTCGGTGAGCCGCGTCGGCGGCAACGCGCAAATCAAGGCCATGAGGCAGGTGGCCGGCACGCTTCGGCTTGACCTGGCGCAATACCGCGACCTGGCTGCTTTTGCGCAGTTCGGCTCGGATTTGGACAAGGCCACGCAGGCGCAACTCGCCCGCGGCCAAAAGCTCACGGAAATCCTGAAGCAAGGGCAATTCGAGCCGCTGCCAGTTGAAAAGCAGATCTTGATCATCTTCGCGGGCACCAAAGGCTACATGGACAATATTGACCTGGCGGATTGCCGCCGGTTTGAAAAGGAATTGTACGCGTTCGTGGAAACGAACTACGCCGCACTGCTGAAGACGATTGCGCAGAAAAAGGCGCTGGACGATGCCTTGCGCGGCGAAATCGGCAAGGCGCTGGATGCGTTCAAGGAACGGTTCGTCGCGAGCACCGCCGCGGCGAAGTCCGAAGCTGCCGCGGATTGACCGTTGTGAGTGGTATCCATTTTTTCCGTGTACGAGGACCGCGACTTTTAGTCAAAAATGCCTACACTTCTTGATTACCGGCGGCGGATTCGTTCGGTGAAGAACACGCAGCAAATCACCCGGGCGATGAAGTTCGTTGCGGCGTCGAAACTGCGGCGGGCACAGGAAGGGGTATTTGCCGCGCGGCCCTACGCGCGTGAAATTCTGCGCGTGCTGCGTTCGGCCATGGCGCGCATTGAAAATCCCGCACATCCCTTGCTCGAGCGGCGGCCAGAAGAGCGCATCCTGGCGATTGTCCTGACCGGGGACCGCACTCTTTGCGGCGCCTTCAATACCAACGTGGTGCGGCGCTCGTTCGAATTCTTCCGCGAGCATCGCGATCAGAAACTCGAGCTCATCGCAGTTGGCCGGAAGGGGCGAGACGCCCTGCGGAAACGTCACTGGGGCTTCGTGGCCGAATATTTGGGGGTCTCAGACCGCGTGGAATTCGGCAAGGCCAAGGAAATTGCGGCGCGTGTGGGCGAAATTTATTCCTCTGGCGAAGCGGACTCGGTGTATGCCGTTTACAATGAGTTCAAAAGCGTGATGGTGCAGCACCTTCGGGCCGAGCGAATTCTTCCCATCGCCCCCGAAACTTTTGAAACGCGGAAATCGGAATCGGGCGAAGGCCACGGCTCCTCTTTGCCCATGGAGCGGGCGGCTTCGGGTGCGATGCTGGTGGATTACATATACGAACAGCCGCCCGAAGAGATTTTCAAGGGCCTGGTGCCCCGGTATCTGGAAGCGGAAATTTTCCGTATCCTGCTCGAATCGTCCGCGGCGGAGCACGCTGCCCGCATGACGGCGATGGATGCGGCCACTACCAACGCGGCCGAACTGATCGACAACTTGACGCTGGACATGAACAAGATTCGCCAGGCCACGATTACAAGGGAATTGATTGAAATCGTCAGCGGAGCGGCTTCCGCGACGGGGAGCTAAGGAGAACCAGATGGGATCGGAGAAAGGGAAAGTGGGGCGCGTGGTGCAGGTGATTGGTCCGGTTGTGGACGTGGTGTTCGAAGAGGGCCACCTGCCGAAGATTTATAACGCCGTGCACATCACCAGCGAAGGATTCCAGGTTCCCACGCCGCTGGACATTATTGCGGAAGTGGAACAGCACCTGGGCGAGGGGCGCGTTCGCTGCGTCGCGATGAAGCCAACCGAGGGACTGGTGCGCGGGATGAAAGCCGTCGATCTGGGCGAGGGAATCTCCGTCCCCGTTGGGCGTGGAACGCTCGGCCGGGTGATGAATGTGCTGGGCGAGCCTGTGGACAAACTGGGCGAAGTGAAAACCGATAAGCGCTACCCGATTCACCGGCCGGCTCCCAAGCTCGATGATCAATCCACCACGTTGGAAATGTTCGAGACCGGGATCAAAGTGGTGGACCTGATCGAGCCGTTCCTGAAGGGCGGCAAGATCGGATTGTTTGGCGGCGCCGGAGTGGGCAAGACGGTGCTCATTCAAGAATTGATTCACAATGTGGCCATGAAGCACGGCGGCGTGTCCGTGTTCGCAGGAGTGGGCGAACGAACCCGCGAAGGGAATGACCTGTGGCTCGAATTCCAGGAATCGGGCGTGGTGGTTCCCGGCAATTCCGAAAAATCGCGCGCGGCGCTGATTTACGGCCAGATGACGGAGCCGCCCGGCGCGCGCTTGCGCGTGGGACTGACCGGCCTTACGGTCGCTGAATATTTCCGCGACGAAGAGCACCTGGACGTGCTCCTCTTCATCGACAACATTTTCCGGTTCGTTCAGGCGGGCTCGGAAGTTTCCGCGCTCCTGGGCCGCATGCCTTCCGCCGTGGGTTACCAGCCGAACTTGAATACGGAGATCGGCGAATTGCAGGAACGCATCACGTCCACGAAACACGGATCGATCACTTCGGTGCAGGCGATTTATGTTCCTGCCGACGATTACACCGATCCAGCCCCGGCGGCCACGTTTACTCACCTGGACGCCACCACCAACCTGAGCCGGCAAATCGTCGAGCGCGGCATTTATCCGGCGGTCGATCCGCTGGCCAGTTATTCGCGCATTTTGGATCCGCGGGTCGTTGGCCAGGACCATTACAACGTGGCACGCTCGGTAAAGTCCGTGCTCCAGCGTTACAAGGACCTGCAGGACATCATCGCCATTCTCGGTATCGAGGAACTTTCCGACGAGGACAAGCAGACCGTGGGCCGCGCCCGCAAAATCGAGAAATTCCTTTCGCAGCCCATGTTCGTGGCCGAGCAATTTACCGGCCTGGCGGGCAAATACGTGAAGATCGAAGACACGATCCGCGGCTTCAAGGAAATCGTCGAAGGCAAACACGACGAAGTTCCCGAGCAGGCATTCTACATGGTTGGACCGATTGAGGACGTGCTGGAGAACGCCAAGAAAATGGCGGCAACCGCTTGATCGCGATCGCAACGGAGCTTGGCGCGAGAAGGGAAACGGCGAAGATCTGACCTATGTTGCCTGAAAGACTCGAACTCGAAGTGGTGACGCCGGAACGGCATGTGATCCACGACACGGCGAAACTGGTGGAACTGCCCGGCCTCGACGGCTACCTGGGCATTCTGCCGGGGCACGCGCCGTTAATCACCGAACTCGGCATCGGGCTATTGAGTTATCAGCGGAATGGGGACACCCACTACCTGACGGTCATTCACGGCTATGCGGAAGTGCTGCCGGATCGCGTGATTGTGCTTGCCGAAATTTCCGAGCGTGCCGAAGAGATTGATCTCACTCGCGCCGCCGCTGCGCTGGGCCGCGCCAAGGGACGGCTCGCCAAGCCGAGACCTGATCTCGATTGGGATCGTGCAGAATACGCCTTGAAACGCGCCCTGATTCGCGTTCAGGCTGCCGGCAAAGGCGGCCTGGCGGCCGCGGCAGCGGAACAACATGATTACAAGGCGGCTCCTTAAAGCCTGCACAGTGACCACACCTGGCGAACCTTCGGCAATTTCCGGCCTGAATCTTCCGCCGAATTTCCGCATCGAAAGTAATGAGGGCAGGCGTTAAAAGACTATCCAGTGAGTGAAATCACGATCTATTCGACTTCGTGGTGTGGCGATTGCCGCCGCGCGAAACAGTTCTTGAAGGAACGCGGCATCTCATTCCATGAAGTAAACGTGGATGAAGATTGCGACGCGGAAGATTTGGTATTGCGCGTTAACAACGGCCGCAGGAAAGTGCCGACGTTGGAAGTGGATGGGCGTTACTTCGCTTGCAGTCCTTTCGATCCTTATTTGCTCGCCGAAGAATTGAAAATTCCGCTGAACAAGTAAATTGCACTTACGGATGGCGTTCGGGAACAGCTCGAAGAAATTATCTATAGCTCAAGCTTTTGGGATTTGCTCTGGATTCCTCGCTCCGCTCGGAATGACGAAGAAGTGATGCTTGCGCAGACTGCTAGGCGACCATAACACCGCGAGCCATCACGCCGGCGATTTTCAGGTCTTGCGTCAGCATGACGAGATCGGCGTCCGCACCCGGCGCGATCACTCCCTTTTTGCCGGCAACACCAAGCCGCATTGCGGGCACCGCCGTCGCCATTCGCACCGCATCGGCCAGTGGCACGCCGAGCGAGACAACATGACGGATTGCGCGGTCCAGCGTGAGAGTACTGCCTGCCAGGCGCCCTTCGAGATTCCGGCATACACCGCCGGACACCACGACGTCAAATGTTCCCAATCGGTACGTTCCGTCGGGCATGCCCGTCGCGGAAATTCCATCGCTCACCAGCACGACGCGCTCGATTCCTTTTGCCGCAAGCAGCAACCGTATCGCCGGTGCGTCTACGTGCACGCCATCGGCAATCACTTCCGTGGTAACTCGGGGATCGGTCAGCACGGCGCCGAGTACGCCTGTTTCGCGATGCGAGAATGGGCGCATGGCGTTGAAGACGTGAACAGCGTGGCTGGCGCCTCGTTCGATGGCCGCGCATGCCTGATCATACGTCGCGTCGGTATGGCCGAGCGCCACAATCAGGCCCGCCGCGCGGGCTCTCTCGATCATCTCGAGCGCACCCGGCAGCTCCGGCGCCAGCGTCAGAATTCGGGCGCAGCCCCCGGCGGCTTCGAGGAATCGGTTGAGCGCGGGGATTGACGGATTCGCAATCGAGTCCGGCGGATGTACGCCGCGCCGCGCGTGGCTGATGAACGGCCCTTCGAAATGGATTCCCGCAATCTCGGCGCGTGGCGAGGACTGCGCGCTGCCGTTGAGCGGGCTGCGAATATAACGGGCGATGCCTTCCAGGCTTCTGCAAGTCTGGTCCGTGGGCGCCGTCACCGTGGTGGCTACCAGGGTGGTGGTGCCAAATCGCGCCACGGTGCGCGCCACGGCTTCGAGCGCGTCCGGGCTTCCTTCCATCACGTCATGCCCGCCCGCGCCGTGAATATGCACATCCACGAAGCCCGGCACAATCGTGCGCCCGCGAGCATCGATCTGCTCCGCCCCAGCAGGCAATTGTATTTCTTCGCGCCGCCCCACCCGGGTGATCCGGCCGCCCTCGATTAGGATGACGGCGCCGGTGATCTCCTCGAGCGGGGTCAGGACCCGGGCACCCTCAATTGCAACATAAGCCATGGCGGGCCACATCGTACTTGAACTTGCGCCTAAATGCATCGCTCAGGCTTGCATCCGCGCTGAGGTTCGCTACAATGAAAGTTCACTTCGGAGGAGACGGAATGGCAAACGACAAGCGCTTTGTGGCCTGGAAGACTCACCATCGCCGGCGGAAGGCGGCCAAGGCCAAAGTAAAGCTCTACGAGCAGGGGAAGATTACCTACGACAAGCTGAACGCCCTGGCCAAGATTTTCCACCGGCGCAAGATGCGCTTCCTCACCAAAGCGGAGTAAGCCGGAACACTTTCCGAACAAAAAAAAGAGGGCGCTCATCGAGCGCCCTCTCCTGACCCCGCTACGGGGAACTGCTTTCTCATTCCGCTCTGCGGAGATGAAAAGCGCAGATTCCGCCTGCTTCGTGCCTTAGTCGCCGGTCCCTTGCTGTTGCGCATTCGCCTTCGGAACGCTCAGGTAGCCGGTGATTTTGTCTTTGCCGACATGGTTGACGACCAGTTCGAGTGCGGCGCGCGAACCACGCGTATAGAAGTAGATCGGCTCGTTGGAGGAGCGGTTCTTCTTCTCATAGCGTGCGTCGTCCGCATAAATCGCCACGGTAAACTGATTCTTCTTGGCATTGGTTCCGCGGAGTTCAACCATCAGGTCACCCACCTTCTGGCGATTGCCCTTCTTGTCGATGGTGAACTCGTAGTAATCGCGCTGCCCCATCCGGCGGAGCACTTCGATGTCGTCATGGTTGCGGGCGATCAGAGTACCCAGTTCGCCACGGGCCATCTGTAGATTGTTCTTGGTGCCTTCGAGGTCGGTCCTGACGCCGGCCACGTCGCCATTGGTGGCTTTCAGGTCATCGGCGCTGGCTTTGGTTGCCAGTTGGTTGCTGACGTCATTCTGCATCGCTTCTAGCTTCTTCTGATCTTCGTCCTTGATCTGCTTCGCGTACTTGCGCGCGCTCGACAGCTCGCCCTGCGTCAGCTTGAGGCGGTCGGTGACCACACTTAACTCGCCCCGCATTTGAGCGTTGGTCTCCTCCGTTTGCGATAACCGCTGGCTCAGAAGCTCCTGCGATTGCTTTACGGACTGCGCTTGGCTCGCGAGACTTTGCTCCAAGCTCGTCGCGCGTGACGTGGCGCTCCAGCCGATTCCCAGAGCGACGATTCCGACGACAGCCAAAACGACCACTGCCAGACCCACCCAGCGTGGCGTTCCTTCCGGCTGCGCTACAACTGCTGTTTCTTTTTGCTCGAACATTCTGATTCTCCTTTTCGACCACCCCTGCACAAGTTAGAGAGTGCACGCCTGCGGCCAAATCCTGGCAGTGCGGCTGAATCCCTGTAAGCCATTGATAATATTAACCATAGTGTAGAAGGGCTACCGGCGCGGGGGCTACTGCCGAGGTCGATACCCTGAAAACTTTACGCGATTCCCATCGTTTCTTCGTGGGTACCAAAAGGGCTAATTGGGGCTGAATTACAGTTGGGAAGGGCCATGGAAGGCAAACTTTCTTGCGGCAGGTCTCCAAGTGTTGCCAGTTGAAAATTCGAATCTGGAGACCTGTCCGCCTCGAGATGAATCTGAAATCGTCGCGACTAGCGCGTGATTTGCATGTTCTTCAGGGCTTCGATCCGCCGGTCGAGAGGAGGATGCGTGCTGAACAGGCTCATCATCATCTGCCCCGCGTTTAGAGGGGCCACAATGCACAGAGCGGAGGTCGAAGGCGAAATGTTCATCGGGATGCGCTTATTGTAGGCCCCCAGCTTTTCGAGCGCCCGCATCAAGCCGTAAGGATGACCAACCATGCGGGCCCCGGAAGCGTCCGCCTCATATTCACGCTGGCGCGAGATTCCCAATTGGAGCAACAGGGCCGCGAGGGGAGCCACGATCAGCATCAAGAGTGCAGTCAAACCGCCTCCGCCACGGTTATCGTCGCGCGAACCTAGCCCGCCGCCACCGAAGATCAAGGCCCAACGGCCCATGCTGGCGACCCAGGTGATTGCGCCTGCCAGGGTGGCTGCGATCGAGGAGGTCAAAATGTCATAGTTGCGCACGTGGGAAAGCTCGTGCGCAATCACGCCCTCGAGTTCTTCATCATCCAATAATTGGAGTAAGCCCTCGGTAGCCGCCACCGAGGCGTGGCTCGGATTGCGGCCGGTCGCGAACGCGTTCGGCGCCGGTTGCGGAATCACGTAGAGCTTCGGCATCGGCAGATTGGCCTTGCCCGCCAGCCGTTCCATCACGGCGTAGAGTCGAGGCGCCTGTTCCCGTGTCACCGGCTTCGCGCCGCTCGAAGCCAGCGCGATTTTATCGGAAAAGAAATAGGCGATACCGTTCATCGCGATCGCGATGAAGAGTGCGATGGTCATTCCACGCTGTCCGGCAATTGCCTGTCCGCCGAACAGCAGCAGCAAGGTGAGGGCCGTCAGTAATAGTGCAGTCTTAATTGTCTTCATATGTGTTTCCTCGTTTTCCTATTCTCGATCCAGGGCCACAGTGCAGCCGAATCAGATGAACGGGCGAGTCGACGCAGCTCTAACTCTTATGCTGATGCCGTTACGGCTTCCCGTTCGAACTTCATCTCGCCGCTCTTTGGGCCGGCGTCCACAAGAATGTGGTCGCCGGGCAGCACGCTTCCATTGAGCAACTGCATCGCCAGCGGATCCTGAATCAGCCTTTGGATCGCGCGCCGCAGTGGCCGCGCGCCATAGGCCGGATCGTAGCCTTCCTTGAACAGCAGTTCGCGTGCTGCCTTGGTCAGCTTGATTGTAATTCCGCGTTGTTCGAGCTGCTTCACCAGCCGGGCAAGTTGCAGGTCGATGATCGGCTCGAGTTGTTCCTTTCCGAGCGGCTGGAACAGCACAATGTCGTCCACGCGGTTCAAGAATTCCGGCCGGAAAAGGCGCCGCAGAGCCTCAAAAGCCTGCTCGCGAGCCTGCTTCGGATCGCTTGCGGCCAGTTCGAAGATCGCAGTCGAGCCAACGTTACTGGTCATCACGATGACCGCGTTGCGGAAATCAACCGTGCGGCCCTTGCCGTCGGTCAGCCTTCCATCCTCCAGAATTTGCAGCAGCACATTGAAGAGGTCCGGATGCGCTTTCTCGATTTCGTCAAATAAAATCACGGCATACGGACGGCGGCGGATTTGCTCGGTAAGCTGTCCGCCTTCTTCATAGCCGACGTATCCCGGAGGCGCACCGATCAGGCGCGCGACGGAATGCTTCTCCATATACTCGGACATATCGAGCCGTACCATCGCGTGATCGTCGTCGAATAAGAATTCAGCGAGCGCGCGAGCCAGCTCCGTTTTGCCAACGCCTGTCGGGCCCATAAATATGAATGAGCCGATGGGGCGATTCGGGTCGGCGAGGCCGGAACGGCTGCGGCGGACGGCGTTGGAGACGCGCTCGAGCGCATCTTCCTGGCCCACCACCCGCTGCCGCAGGCGCTCTTCCATGTGCACCAGTTTTTCGATTTCGCCTTCGAGCAGCCGGCCCACCGGAATGCCGGTCCATTTGCTCACGATGCGGGCGATTTCTTCTTCGCCCACTTCTTCCTTCAGAATCGGGTGAACCTTTTGCAATTCGGCCAGTTCCTGCTGCGCATTTTGTAGCTCTTTCTCGGCAGCCGCGAGTTTCCCGTAGCGGATTTCCGCCACGCGCGCCAGATCGCCCGCGCGCTCCAGGCGGTGCTCTTCGGCTCGCAATTGCTCAATCTCTTCCTTGATTTTGCGAATTCGAGCGATGGCTTTCTTTTCGGTCTGCCACTGCGCCTTCAGGCCGCTGGATTGTTCTTTCAGCCCGGCAAGCTGCTCTTCGATTTCCTTCAGCCGTTCCCGGGAACGCGCATCGGATTCTTTGCGCAGGGCCTGCTTCTCGATTTCCAGTTGCATCACGCGCCGCTCGATTTCGTCGATTTCCGCCGGGAGGGAATCGATTTCCATGCGCAATCCAGCGGCGGCTTCGTCAACCAGGTCGATGGCTTTGTCCGGCAGGAAACGGTCGGAGATGTAGCGCTGCGAAAGCATGGCGGCGGCCACGATTGCCGCGTCCTTGATGCGCACGCCATGATGCACTTCATACCGTTCCTTCAGGCCGCGCAGAATCGCGATCGTGTCTTCCACCGACGGCTCGCCGACAAATACAGGCTGGAACCGTCGCTCCAGGGCCGGATCTTTTTCGATGTACTTGCGATATTCGTTGATCGTGGTGGCGCCAATGGAACGCAGTTCCCCGCGCGCCAGAGCCGGCTTGAGCATGTTCGAGGCGTCCATCGAACCTTCGGCAGCACCAGCCCCGACCAGCGTGTGCAATTCGTCGATGAACAAGATGATCTGGCCTTCGGAATCCGTGATCTCTTTCAGCACCGCCTTCAGGCGGTCCTCAAATTCGCCGCGATATTTCGCTCCGGCCACAAGGGAAGCCAGATCCAGCGCCACGATGCGCTTCGGCTTCAGAACCTCCGGGACGTCTCCCGCAATAATGCGTTGCGCCAGGCCCTCCACAATGGCCGTCTTGCCGACGCCCGGCTCGCCGATCAATACCGGATTATTCTTGGTGCGGCGCGCCAGAATTTGCATGACGCGGCGGATTTCTTCGTCGCGGCCGATGACGGGATCGAGCTTGCCGCGCCGGGCAAGGTCCGTCAGATCGCGCCCGTATCGCTTGAGCGCCTCGTAGGTGGACTCCGGGGTCTGACTGGTCACGCGATGGCTTCCGCGCACCGAAGCGAGCGCTTGCAGAATGGCATCGTGACTGGCGCCAAACTTGGCAAGAAGCTCACCGGCGGGATCGCGCGCCAATGCGGCGATCGCGAGCAGCAGATGCTCGGTTGAAACGTACTCATCCTTAAAGCGCGCCGCTTCGTCGAATGCATGTTCCACCAGTTCGTTCGTTGTCTTGCTCAGGTACTGTTGCGCCACTCCAGTCACTTTTGGAAAGCGATCCAGGCGCCGCGCGATCTCACCCGACAGTGCCTCAGCAGGCACACCGAGTTTTCCGAGCAGGGGTGGGACTACGCCTTCCTTCTGCTCCACGAGCGCGGCCAGCAGGTGCAAAGGCTCGATCTGTTGTTGGTTCAGGCGCGCGCCAATCTCCTGCGCCGCTTGCAGAGCTTCCTGAGCTTTAACGGTTAGTTTGTCAAATCGCAGCATGGCAATTCCTTCTTCTCTTCTGTCTTGCGTCTCTTATTCTACTCCGATTGGAAAGCGAAGGGCCGGGGTCCCTGTTTCGCGGCAAGGGCGGCTTCCCGGCATCAACCAGGCCGCCGCCCTCGAATTTCTAAACGAATCACAAGCTCCAGATTCCGGACCCTTTGGATGAGCCTTAATTTTGGTTCTTGGAGACGTTGACCTTCACCTGCTTCGCCTTCGCCTCTGCTCTCTTCGGCAACGTCACGGTCAGAACGCCATTGCTGTAGTCAGCCTTGACGCCTTCCGGGCTAACTGTGTTCGGGAGAGAGAAACTGCGAGTAAATGACCCATAGGCGCGCTCGACACGCAGGTAGTTCTCCTCCGAGACTTGCTTCTCGAATTTCCGCTCACCTTGGATCGTGAGCATGTTGTTCTCAACTCGCACATCCAGATCTTTCTCGTTGAGGTCCGGAAGATCTGCCTTCATGACGAGTTCATTTTCGGTCTCGTAAATGTCCACGGCCGGCGACCAGGCCGTCAAAGCCGAGCCATTCCCACGAGTGCCGAGGCTATTGTCAATTAACTGATTAAACTGCTCTTGAAAATTTGCCAGATCCCGAAAGGGATGCCAGCGGGTGATGGTAGTCATTGGACTTTCCTCCTTCAACATATTAGCACGACGGAAGCATAATATTTGAGCATAGCGTTGTCAAGAATTATTTCGTAGTTTAGCGAAAAGCCAAGAGCGGGGAAAAGTCAGTCTAAAACTCTAAGAATCAAACACTTAATATAGAGCGTTTCTGGCATGGTCAGCATGATGGGATGATCCCTGGCTTGGGTTCTGCGCTCGACTACCACAACGGTTCGCCGGGCATCATTTGCCGCTTCAGCGACGATTTGGAGGAACAAAGGTTCGGAAATGTGATGAGAGCAGGAACAGGTGACTAAATACCCCCCGCTGCGCAATATTTTCAGCGCCCGCAGATTGATTTCTTTATATCCACGCCGCGCCGCGGGAATGCTTTCGCGGTTTTTGGCAAATGCGGGTGGGTCAAGAATGATCATGTCGAAGCGGCGTCCCACCTCATCGCACTCCTTCAGCACGTCGAAGGCATTCGCCTCACGAAAAGTGACCGTTGAGATTCCGTTGCGTTCCTTGTTGCGGCGTCCTGCTTCGATAGCCATGGGCGATAGATCAATCGCTTCGACGTGCGTGGCATGGTTGGCAACACTCAAGGCGAAACCGCCTTGATAGGAGAAGCAGTCCAGCACCTCGCCGCTGGCGTAGGTGCGAGCGGCGCCCCGGTTTTCTCTCTGATCGAGAAAGCCTCCCGTTTTTTGCCCTTTCAACAGATCGAATGCGAATAACATCCCGTTCTCGCGTGCCAGCACTTCGGGAGGTACCTCACCGAAAAGGATGGAGACTCTTTGGTCCAGGCCCTCCAGCAGGCGCACCTTCGGGTCGTTTCTCTCGACGATTCCTCGCGGCGAGAATAGTTCCTTCAGAATCTCGCAAAATTCACCCTTGCGCTTTTCGGCAGCCTGGCTGAGAGTCTGAATGACCAGATAGTCGCTGTAGCGGTCGACGATTAGCGAAGGCACTCCATCACTGCCCGCGAAAAGCAGGCGGTAAACTTCGGTATCCTGGACCACGCGTTTGCGATATTCGGCCGCAGCCTGGATGCAACGGGTGAAGTAGGCGCGATCCACGGCGACGTCATCGTGCGTCACCAGGCGGATTGCGATTTGCGAGCGGTCGCTGTAAAACGCACGGCCCAGAAACCGTCCGCGATCGTCCACCAGGCGCACCAAATCGCCGGGCCCAGCGTCTGCCCTTCGAATGTCACTCCGATAAATCCAGAAATGGCCGGACTGCAGGCGCTCTGATCCCCGTTGGCTTATGACCACCTGTGATTCGGACAAACTGACCCCTTTTCGATTCTAGCTGCTTCGCCGCATGGCAATGATGCTTATGTGTCGATGCGAATGAGAGGCGCGGCACATCATTAGAAACAGAGCCGGTACAACGATTGAGGCGTTTTCATAACATAATTTCTATACAATAGCCAACCCCTCTTCATTAAATATACATTCGATCAAGTATCACAGTATTGTGAAGGCCGCCTCTGGCAAGCGATCCAGCTCCTCCCCGAAAGGCGTCGAGCGGATTCGCAATCCATCTGTACAACGAGATTTCGAGCCGGTACCCTTCGAAGTGTCTGATGCTTTCGGAGGCATTCCGGTTTCACAGATGCTCTTATCGGAATTCGATTACGATCTGCCGCGCGAAAGGATTGCGCAACGCCCCCTCGAGAAACGTGACGCCTCGCGTTTACTCCTTCTTGAGCGTGATACGGAGCGGTGGGAAGACCGCGATTTTCGGGAATTTCCAGATCTGCTGCGCGGCGAAGAACTGATTATCGTCAACAATGCCCGAGTGCTGCCGGTGCGTTTGCTGGGGCGTCGAAAAGGAATTCACGCCCAGCCCGCCGGGCGCCATAGCCCCACGAGCCGGGAACATCTCCGATCTGCCATTGAAGTTCTCCTGGTGCGGCGAATCGAAACAGACGTTTGGGAAGCGCTGGTCAGGCCCGGGCGCAAGGTGCCGGTTGGGGAGCGCGTGATTTTCGGAGAGGGCGAGCTGCAAGCAGAAGTGATTCGCCGGGGAGATTTTGGGCTTCGTCAACTGCGCTTTCTAAATGCCGGCAACCTGCCCGAGATCCTGGAGCGCCTTGGGCACATTCCGCTTCCTCCGTATATCAAACGGCCGGATGATCTCGAGGACCGCGAGCGGTATCAAACAATTTTCGCGCGTCGCGGCATGGCTGCTGCCGCGCCGACGGCGGGATTGCATTTCACCCCGGCGATACTCGATCGATTGCGCGCGCGAGGAATCGAGATCTGCGAAATTACGCTCGAAGTGGGTCTGGGCACCTTCGAGCCGGTTCGCACTGAACACATCGAAGATCATCACATCCACCCAGAAAGTTATGAGATTCCGGAATCCACGGCGAAGGCGATGGAACGCGCTCGCCGCGATGGCCGGGCCATTCTTGCGGTGGGCACCACCGTGGTGCGCGCGCTGGAGGATGCCGCTGAAAAATCGGCGGCCCGAAAGTCTCCAGCGCTGGTCGAGCCCGGCCGGGCGGAGGCCGGGATTTTCATCTATCCCGGCCATCCGTTTCGCGCCGTGGATCAGATGCTGACGAATTTCCATCTGCCAAAATCCAGCCTGCTGGTTATGGCCGCCGCGTTCGCCGGTAAAGAACTGCTCCTGCGGGCCTATCGCCATGCCGTCGAACAGAACTATCGCTTCTATAGCTACGGTGACTGTATGCTGATCCGTGGCGAGGCGAAGAGGCAGGATTGATTGGTGACCGTTCGGGATGTTCCAAGGCCCGGTGTGCGGCCAGTCTCCAGTTCGTGCAAGTGGCCGCAGCTTCGACTATAATTCGCCCGCTCGCCTTTGGGGGATCATGGGGATGCGGTTTTTGGTTCTCAGCGATATTCACGCGAATCTGACTGCCCTGGAAGCCGCACTGGCTGCTGCCGAGGGACGATGGGAGAAAGCCGTTTGCCTCGGGGATGCGGTTGGCTACGGCCCTGATCCCAACGAAGTGGTGGACCGCATCCGCGCCATCGGCGCCGTCACGATTCGCGGGAATCACGACAAAGCCGGCTGCGGAATCGACAATGCCGAAGATTTTAATCCCGTCGCGCGGAGCGCTGCCATGTGGACTCAACAGCAGCTTCGCCCGGAAAACACGGAATACCTCAAGCAGTTGCCCACAGGCCCGCTGCAGGTGGACGGCATCACCATCGTCCACGGCGCCGTGGCCGATGAAGACGAATACGTTTTCGCGCCCGCGCAAGCTCTGGAAGGATTGCTCGAGTCGCCCTCACCGATCACTTTTTTCGGCCACACTCATATTCAAGGCGGCTTTTCCATGCGCGCCAATCGGGTGGAGGCGCTCCATTTCAAGCCGCCTGCCGGGAAGGATTTCGCGACGCTGACGATTGAAAAGGACGCGCAATATCTGCTGAATCCGGGCTCCGTGGGCCAGCCGCGCGACGGCGATCCGCGAGCTGGATTTGCCATCGCCGATCTTGACCACAACGATATCGAATTCTGGCGCGTAGCCTACGATGTGGCGGCCG
Source organism: Terriglobia bacterium (assembly GCA_041497605.1). GTDB lineage: Bacteria > Acidobacteriota > Terriglobia > Acidiferrales > UBA7541 > JBGPTK01. Next base: position 15,045 of record JBGQGW010000019.1, read on the forward strand.
TCCAGCAGCGCATGGCACAGGCGGGGCTGCCTGAGCCGCTGATCTTGCGCCTGGCGTTCGGGCGTTGAGGCGGCAGGGTAAGCGCAGCTCGAAGAAACCAAGCCGACAGAGAACCGGACATGTCCGATCTACCTGATCTACCCGAGATTCCCGAAACCATCGAGAAAGAGCGTGAAAGCAATTTCGCATTGATGCTCGCGGTGGGCGCCGCCGTCGTGCTGCTCCTCATCGGCGGTATTTACCTGGTGGGCCGCATGACGCGATCTTCCTCCCCAGAGGCGCAGCAACAGCCGCTCCCGCTCGGTTCCGAAGAGCAAGCCTACGCGGAACGCATTCACTTCCTGAATGTCCAGATGTCGCGCGCCGCGAATTTTCTGAATCAGGAATTCACCTACGTGACGGGCGACGTGTCCAACGACGGGACGCGCACCATTCGCGCTCTCGAACTGACGATCGAATTCCATGACCCGTTCAACCAGGTGATTCTGCGCGAAAAGCAGCGCGTGATCACCCAGCAAGACCGGCCGCTGCCCGGCGGGCTGCGCCAACCGTTCCAAATTACCTTCGAACATATCCCCGGCGAGTGGAATCATCAGTACCCGTCGATCCGCGTCACCGGGTTGCTGCTCGAATAGCAAGGGCTCTCTGCGCGGCTATCGGCCGATGGACGAGTTGACCAACCTCGAAAGCGCCTTGAACGAACTGGCCACCGCCGGAAATGTGGAAGTGCACGAGGACGGTGAATGGCTTGCCGAGTTGGCCGGGCTGCGCTTCGAAATTCGGAGGCAGGGCAAGCAGGCGCTCGTGCATCTTTGGTCGGAGCAGCGTAACCTGACTCGCCGGGTCCTGCGCGTCGCTGAAAATTCTCCCGCTCAGCTCGTTCTCGAAGTGCAGCGCTTCGGGCGTCCGCGTTCCGGGCGCCTGGCATTCATTCGTGCGGACGCGCCACGCCCGGCACGGCGGGTGGGCCGCGAGCAGTTTCGCGCGCGCTTCCACCGCATGCTCGCCGAACAGTTTCCGGATGCGCAGCCCGCTTCGCTTTCCACGGCGCCCGATCTCGCGCATTCTCTCTCGGGAAATTACACGCGGGGGTTGCTGATCGAGGGCAGCCGTGCCTGGGCGGTGATGGGCGTTTCCCCCGGCGAAGAAGCGCCGTCGATTGAAGGCATGCTCAGTTTCGGTTTGATTTGGCTCGACCGGTCGAGGGAACACACGCAGAAACGAGCCGTGCAGGGCCTGCGGCTTTTTCTACCGGAAGGCATGGCGCGATTGCCGGTCGAACGATTGCATGGGCTCGCCGCGACAGCACGTGTTGAAATCTTCGAATTCTCCACGGCTACCTGGCATGTCCGGCTTGTTCCTGCCAGCGACACGGGCAACATCGAAAGCTGGCTCACGCCGCGCCGGGAAATCGAAGGCACGCTCGCGTCCGCACAGGGCGCAATCGAGCGAATCTGCGCGCTTTCGCCCGGCAACATTGTTGCCTCCGTTGTGCCCGGCACTCGCGAAGTGGCGTTTCGATTTCGTGGCCTCGAATTTGCCCGCTTCGGCGATGGCCGGATTTTCTTCGGGCTCGAGGACGAGCGCGACGAGCTCACCGGCGCAACCGGCGCGAGGCTCGAACGCCTGGTTAAACAACTCGATCTGCATCGCAGCTCGCTCGCCGAAGATACCAATCATCCGCTCTATCGCGCGGCCGCCGAGCGTTGGCTCGAAACTCTTGTGCTCGGCGATTCCTCCCGCCTGGACGCGCAACTCGACCCGCGGTTTCTCTATTCACAGACGCCTGCATTTGCCGCGGGCGATCGTGGCGTGATGGACCTTCTCGGAGTGACGCGCGCGGGCCGCCTGGTCGTCATCGAGTTGAAAGCCTCGGAAGATCTGCACCTGCCCTTGCAGGCAGTGGATTATTGGCTTCGCGTGCGCGCGCACCACCGGGAAGGCGATTTCCCGCGGTACGGTTATTTTACCGGCGTGGAGCTCGATCCCCGGCCGTCGCTGGTTTGGCTGGTGGCTCCCGGACTTCGCTTCCACGCCGCCGTTGAACTTATTCAGCGGTACCTCTCGCCGGAAATTCAGGTCACGCGAATCGGCCTGAACGAAAATTGGCGCCGCGGCATCCAGGTTGTTTTCCGGATGTAACTTCGTCTTCCGTTTTCAGCGATCGGATCAAGAGTAGAGAGCCCAATTTATCGGAGAATAACAAGAATAACTGCGGCGCAAAAAGGAAGGGAAGCAGCTTGGGGGTTACCCAGAACTGCCTCCCGGGGTGTGTCCTAGATGTGTTTGATTAGTTGGATGCATGGCGCAAGATTTGGTTGCGTTTTTTTGCGCGGCTCAATAAAAAAGATATTTGCGCCACTTCTCGTCTTTGTGCCCGATCAATCGCATCAACTGGCGGGAAGTGTGCAGCGTGAACGGCCGCGGGCGCCGCGACAGCCGCAATCCGGCTTCTTCGGGAGTGCGGTCGCCTTTGCGATTGTTGCATTCATAGCAGCAGGCCACCAGATTTTCCCACGAGGAACGGCCGCCGCGCGAACGCGGCATCACGTGATCCAGCGTCAATTCGGATGCGGGGAAAATGCGCGCGCAGAACTGGCAGGTATTGCGGTCGCGCAGCAAAATGTTCTTCCGCGAAAGCGCCCGGCTCTGTTGCGGGATGTGCCGGTAGCTCAACAGACGGATCACCGAAGGAACCGCCACCGATCTGGATGTGGAATGAACCTGGGCTGGATTCGATTCCTCGGCTTGGGCCACTCCTTTTAGCATGAGCACCAGGGCTCGCCGCACGGCCGTTACGTTGATCGGCTCAAAGGTGGCGTTCAGCACCAGAACGGGAGCTTGCATCAAGGAATGCCGGCCGGGATGTGACGATGACGGAATCATCGCGGGCGTGCCCATCCCGGTGCTGCCCGACACCAGCTTGGGTCGGGGTCGCAGCCCGTTGTTGAGCCTTGGGTCCATATTCTTACCCGATCATCTCACCGGCAAAGAAGCCAGATGATTCATAGTACTAGAACTTTCAGCGCCGGAGAAGTGATTCCGCTTCCCGGTATTGATGCTGAGGAAAATCTATTGGTTTCCTTCGTGTCCGCCCTCACCCCCACGAAACACACCCCAGCCTAGCCGTTATACCTCAGTCCCCCGCACGGTGTCCATTCCGCTGTCTAAAAAGGAGGCACCACCATGCAGAAACGATACCGAAGTTGGATGGCCGACTGGTACGACAAGAACGGCAAACGAAAACGGAAAGCCTTCCCCACGCGCAGCCAGGCCGTCGAGTTCCAGAAGCTCCAGCAGGCCGCAACAAAAAACAAGCACCGGCGTACGCGGCGCTCTCCGAAGTCCTCGCCAGCTACGCCGAAGAAGTCCCGCGGGCTTCGCGCCGCCGCCTAGCGGCGCTTGAGCTGCGCGAACACTGCAGCGGCCTCGCCATCGCGGAACTCACCGCCGTAATTCCCAACGCGCTGTGCGCCCGCTGGCGGGCCAGCTTCAAAAGAGCCACCGCCTACCAGCGCCGCCAGGCACTCAAGATAGTGCTCGAATTCCTCGAGAAGATTTGCCCCACGCTCCCCCCGCTGTCCAAGCAGCTCCCCAAGCTCCCGCTCCCCGCACCCGCATCGCCACTCCCGGGGAAATCGAAGCCCTGCTCGCCCACGCCAAGCCGGAACTGCGCGTGGTCCTGCTGCTGGCCGTCGATTGCGGGCTTCGCTACACCGAAGCCCGCACGCTGGCCCAGCAAAATCTGAACGCCCACCAAAGAACCATCACCTTCATTCAGAAAGGCGGAAGCACCAGAACCATGCCCGTCACCAGCCGGATACTGGAGCATCTCTCGAAAGCCCCGGACACCGGCACAACCCAAACCTCTTTCGTCGAAAGATTCCACGGCCGCTCGATCTCCAGCGATATCCCCGGAAGTTGGTTCAGGCAGCTCAAAGACCGGCTGGGAATCAGCCGCGACCTGCACATCCACGATCTGCGCCGCACGCTCGCCACGCGGGCCTACGACGAAACCCACGACCTGAGAATCGTGCAGCAAGTCCTCGGCCACGCAAGCATGGCCTCCACGCTGCACTACCTCGCGCCCCACAGCCCCGAAAATCTGCGGCCACTCATCGAAGCGCTGCAGCAGAAAAAAAACTGGAAGCACTGATCCCGCAACGCGGGAAAAAAGGAGAAACCGAAATGCACTTCATCGCCAGCGCGGGACGCATCACCATCCGCGAACAAACGCACCCCCACACCTACACCGACCGGCAGCTGAAGGACGTCCAGCTGCTGGCCGCCCAGGGATTGTTCTCGCTCAACTTCCACCCCGTGCCAGACGCGCCGAAGTTCGAGTTCGCCGCCGCCGACACAAACCAGCGGCTCTACAGCCGTGCCGATCTCGAACGCCTGCGCCTTCTCGCCACCACGGGCGAACTCGTAATCCTCTTCGCGCCCGCCACGCGCATCCCGCCGCCGCCGACCCTCACCCTCGAACTCCACCAGGAAAATCCCGGCGAGGAAGAACCCGACTCGATCATCTGCGATGAAACACTCTACGGCAGCGGACGCCCCCGCATGGTCACCTGCGAGGACATCGTCGAAGAAGCAGAAAGGCAGCGCCTCGCCGACGACGCAGAGAGCCAACCCCTCACCAGCGCCGAACTCAAGACCGTCACCGACCATCTCGACGCCGAAAGAGAAAAAGAACGCTGCAAAAAAACCGGCGAAGGAGAATCCAAGTGAAGACCTCACCCACTGAACGCCTCGTGTGGGCCATCGAGGCACTGGACAGCAAACCAACAAGAGACTCCCTCTTCTACCGCCGCCGCATCATGGAAGCGGTCGAACGCATCTCCCTCTGGTCCAGCCTCAAAGGCTTCGCCTGGGGAATCGTGGTGTACGCAATCGCGTCCATCATCTGGAACGAACTCGGATGAAAAATGCGAAAGCCAATCGAGTGCCACGAGTGCGGCGAACACCGCGAGCCTCTCCACCGCTGCCCCGTCTGCAATCATCTTTCTTGCAGCCGCTGCCGCACGCTCTTCAAGAAGGTGTCCGCAAAACAAAGGGAAGCGCCGCGGGTGGGTAGGCCGCGGCGCTCGAAGTGAGGAATCAGGCGCGGCGCTCGGAATGGACGACCGGGCGCCGCGCCGCCGTTTAGGGCCGGACCCCCGGAATCGTAGGCCGGAAGATATCTACAATCCCTAGGGGTTGCCCAGCACTCTACCACAAGATAAGGTAGAACGATGCGCAACCCGAAACGCCGGGATTTCCATCGCGGCCGCAAACACCCCAAAAAAAGGGGTCCCACGCACCCCCACGCGGCCGCGCGAAAGGGGGTTACCAAGAAAAAACCCTGTCACACGAGCACCCACCCCCACGGAAGCAGGACACCGGAACAAATCGCACGCGACGCATGGACGTCGGCAGCCATCGCCCTGGAGCAAATGATTCCCGATGCGGTGTCCAAAGCCATCGCCGGGAAACCGGCAACCCTCCGGCTCATCACCAGATTTTTCAGGGCACCGAGGAAGCCGGACATCGGCGAAGCGAAATTCCTCAGCTTCATCAGCAACGTAGCGCGGCCCGACCGCCCCAAGGAGAACGCCAGTGAAGAAGAAGCCCCCGCAGCACTCACCATCGCACAGGACACCGCAGCCCCCGACGATCCGCCTGCGGATCGATGTGCGATTCCTGAACACACTGAAGCACCAGACCACGGTTCACCACTTCCATCACAGCAAACACCGCAGCCCGGAATAGATTTCGCTGAACGCCACCCAGCGCTTCGCCGCCGATGAGCGAGATCGATGCGAAACAGAAGGCCCAGAATCGCCACGACTACCTCAAGCACCAGGTCGCCATCACGCGGCGCTCACGCGCCGCATGGCGGGCGCTGCCCAAAGCCGAGCAGCAGCGCCGCAACAAGCTCAAGGCGGAAAAGGCCCGCAACCGCAGCGACCGCCAGAAGGAAGAAATCGAGGAGCACAACGCCGAGAAAGCCTGGCGCGATGGACACCGCATCCGCCGGAAATTCCTCGGAAGCGACCTCAGCCAGTGCGGACTCACGATGATCACCAAGGCCGAACTGCGAACCCCAACCTACCTCATAAAGAGGAAACACCAGCGAACCGAAAAGGAGAGGCTCGACCCATGATGCGAAAACCACCCCCGGCAATCCGCAAGCAGATCGACGAACTGATGCAGCTGAAACTCCCCCAGGTCGAAAGAACCGACGCCGCCGCGAAGATCGTCGCCAACATCGCCGATATCTGCGCGGCGGAAATGCAGCGCCGCACCAGCATCCCCCAAAGCGAATTCCTCGAGGCCAGCGTTTGCGAAATCAACGAACGGCTCCTACTCAGGCGGTGTCCAGAAAGAAAGAAGGTCGCCGACCCGCTCGCGGATCGCCCACCAGAAAAGTAGGGGCAGGCTTTAGCCTCGTCCATCTCCAGAGCGCCGTGCGTCACGCCGTTCGACGCGTACCGCGCGTGCGCAAATTCGGCGCACGGCGCGGCGCGTGGTCGGTCCCCGCGGCTGCACGTTCAGTTCCAAACCATGCTAGTCCGGGCAGTGTCCCACATGGACACCGCCTGCTAGGTCGTCGCCCCCCGCCAAGATGCTCGCCCGCAAAAAACGCGGGCATCGCACGCGCCCCGGCTCGTCGCCCCTGCTGGCTCGGCGATCACGCGGGCGCTTGGGCCCGTGTGCGCCATCACCCGCACGCGCCTTTCCGGCGCGGAACGCGGGCTACGCAAAAAAGCAACCCAACCCCCACGTCGATCGACACGGGCGATAATCGCCCAACACGATCAAGGATCCGCGATCGCGATCGCAATTTCACAAAACACCCAAAAAGCCCAGCAAATCGTGTGATCGCCAAATCCATCGGCTTACGGCCGTAAAAATCGCGCCAGGAAGCCCCAGGGCGCCCGCGGCGATATCCCCCGGCCCACTAGCACCACCCCATTCCAGGACCACAGCGCACGCCGCGGCCCCGCTTCGCGGTGGCCGCATCAGGCGCGTAGCGCGCACGCGCAACTTCGGCGCGTGGCGCGTCGCGCCAGTCAACACCACGCGGCCCCGCAAGCGGCTTGCCGCGCTAGGCAGAACAGGGTGGGCTGCGCTGCACGCTGTCCGCCAGCACAATTCGCTGGCCGCCATCGTGCGCTCCGCCGTCCATGCACCTGGCGGGGTGCTCCCTCGCGCCGGGCTTCGCCCGAATCGCACCGCTCCGTCCGCTCCAGTTTCGCGCCCGCGTCGGTCCTAGTGTCCGCAGTCGGTGCGGGCGCTCACTGGCCTGTGGCGCTTCGCCGGGCCAGCACAATGCGCTGTCCCGGAAAATCCGCCACAGGCCCGCGGGCCTGCAGGCGCAAAAAACCGCCGCCCTGCCTCGCATCAGGCCGCATCTCCCGGCGCGTGGCGTCACGGAATTTTTCACGGGCTGCGCTCTCACGGCTTCGGCGCGGTGCACCAGCGCCTAGCCGCTTCGCTCCGCCAAATCAGGTGTGGCCCCGCACCGGAATCGGGTTCAGGCCCCGCCGCCGCAAGAACCAAGGGCGCGGCGGGGCCTGGTCTCTCTGCGGCCTGAAAGCTTCGTCCAATTCTGCAGGGCGGCGGAAGCGCCTGCAGGCCGAACCGAACCCCAACCCCAACCCCCCGCACCCCGCGCCTGGCTGGGCGGGGCGCGGCGTGCGGAAAAAAGACCGGGCCAAACCCGGCACGTCGGTGTCCAGCACAACCCGCTGACCACCACCGTGCGATAACCGCCCGCCATCCGCGACATTTCCACAGGCGCTGTCTAAATTCACTGGACACCGGCGGGAAAACAGCGCATAGAAACACTAGGAATAGACGCCGATGCCCACAGACACCGCAACCCGTCCCATTTACAAATCTATTGGTTTCCTTCGTGTCCGGCGGACGTCCAGTTCGGCACCACTCGTGCCACCGTCAACCCCATCACCCGGGCCGCTCCAGCCTGCTGCAGAGTCCGCGAGCAGGAATCCAGCGTCGCGCCCGTCGTAAATACATCATCTATCAGCAGAACCCGGAGCTTGTCAACTTGAGTGCCTGTGCGAGTGGCGAACGCGCCACGGACCGTCTGCCAGCGCTCATGGCGGGTCAGGCGATGATGCGCCGGCCGGGGTTTTGTCCGCACCAGTAAATAGGTTCGCAACGGAAGCCCCAGGAGCTTCGCCAATGGCCGCGCGATCAATTCCGCTTGATTGTAGCCGCGCTCCCGTTGTCGCTGTGGATGAAGCGGCACCGGAACCACGACGTCCGCGGCCAGGGCTTCCGCGTTCTCCGCTACTCGCTCCGCGAGCCGCGCCGCGAACCAGTTGCCCAAGCGTGTCACTTGTTCATATTTCATCAGTGTGATCGCTTTCATCATCGGATCGTTGTAGGCGGCATGACTTCGCGCCAGGTCGAATGCGTAGACGCCGCGCCGACAGGCATGGCAGAGCGGCTCTTGTGCCTGCGCGGCCACGGCGGAAAGAAATGGCCGCCCGCAGCATTGGCATGCAGGACCCGCCAGCCGTTCGAATGACGCAAGACATTCCAGGCAGATGGGAATCGAGCTGGCAGCGGTCAAAGGCGCCTGGCAAATCCGGCAAGGGGCGGGGAACAACACCGAAGACAACGCATCGAGCGCGGCGCGAAACATAGATGGAATGTAGTTAACTATGTAATAAATAGAAGGCTACTCTTATTCGGTTGGTTTGGGAAGCTACAAATTGTTGTGGGAGCGAGCCCCATAAAAGTTTGGGAGGACTGGAGAAGTGAGTTGTAAATTCCTTGCTAATCCTCGCCTGTCCTCAGGGGTTAAAACCCCTGAGTTTTCAGTGCGTCCATGTCGGAGCTGAAGCTCCGACCCCCTAAAAAGCATGCGACGAATTTCTGACTCAGGACACTGGAGAGGTGATGTGCGAACACACGTGGACACAGCTTTGCACACTCGATGCGTCGCGGAAATTGTTAAAGGATCGATCGCGAAGGGAATCCGCTTCCGGTCTACAGCAATCCCTGTTCGTGCTTTTCCTGGCAGGCGATGCAGTGGCGCGCCCAGGGAACAGCCTCCAGGCGCTTCTGCTGCATTTCTTCATGGCACTGCGCGCACTCACCGTAATCACCTTCGCGGATCCTCTCGAGTGCGTCGTCCACCAACTGCAGCAGGGATCGATCGTTATGCGTCTGGCCGAAGAGGAATTCCTTGGTATAGGAATTGGCCGCCTTGTCGGCGAGGTCCACCGTGGGATCCTCGTCCGCTTCGCGGCCTTCCTGTTCGGTACGGGCGATGGCTCGCAGCAGATCTTCGCGGCGCTGCAGCAGTTTCTTTTTGTAGTATTCTAATCGCTTCTTATCCATGGTTCGGGTCCCTAGGGCGGCCACATCGGCCTACCCACAAACCGCCGATTGTACAGCCCGTATCTGGCGTTGTCAATCGAGTTACCCCGCGGAATTCCTTCATCTGGAGTGGTGGCTTTCCTGCAGCAATAATGGGTAGCAGGACCGCCGGCGCATCGGAATTGGATGCGGCTTCGTGCGCATGGGTGGCATGCAAAATTTCGCGAGTGTGATGCGCCACTGGTGCGCTCTTTGAATCACCGAACCGCGCAGCGACAGACTATCGAACCGGCCTATCTGTCTGTGCAGGCGGAACTCAGAACGCGGAAGTGCGTTCGGTGCAAGCGCCTGGCGCCAAGTTGCAAGGAATCTCCCGCCCACGCTTAGACTGTTCCGTGCATTCAGGAACGAGGCATCCGGGCAGGGTTGCGGCGCTTGGGGGCCGCTGATAGAATCAACAATTCGCACGCGATGGGAAGGGCCGCGTTTCGGGCGCGCACGGCCCTTTGAATTCCCCTTACATTCGTTCTTACTGGGCGGTGTGCCCGCGAGGAGGACTGGTTGGCCAAATACGATCTCGCCATCATTGGCAGCGGACCCGGGGGCTATGTCGCCGCAATCCGGGCTGGGCAGTGGGGCCTGAAAACCGTCGTCATCGAGAAGGACAGCTACCTGGGCGGCACGTGCCTGCACATCGGTTGCATCCCCACGAAAGTGCTGCTGTATCACGCCGAGCTTTACGACCATTTTAAAGCCGCGGAAGAGTACGGTTTCTCGGTCAAGGACCTGAAGGTGAACTGGGAAGCCATCCTGCTTCGCAAAGATAAAATCGTCAAGAAACACGCCAAGGGAATTGAGTTTCTCTTCCGCAAAAATAAAGTGGAAAGTATCAACGGCTGGGGCCGCGTGGCCGGGCCGGGGCGCGTGGCCATCGAAAAAGACGGCAAGACCACCGAAATTGAAGCCACGAACATTTTGCTGGCTACCGGCTCTGATGCGCGTTCCATTCCCGGCGTAACCATCGACGAGAAGACCATCCTCAGCAATCGCGGCATGTTGATGCTGCCCCATCTTCCGAAATCGCTGGTGGTGGTGGGTTGCGGCGCGGTGGGTGTGGAATTCGCTTCCATCTACCGCTCGTTTGGCGCGGAAGTTACGCTGCTCGAGATGTTGCCCACGATCGTTCCGCTGGAAGATGCCGACATCGCCGCGGAGCTTACCAGGGCGTTCAAGAAAAAAGGAATTCGCGTCGAGACGGAAGCCAAAGTGGAGTCGGTGAAAAAAGACGCCAAGGGCGCGTCGGTTGTTTTCAAGGACAAGAGCGGCAAATCGCAGACCATTGCCGCCGAAAAAGTTCTGATCGCCGTGGGACGCCGCCCCATGACCGAAAATATCGGCCTGGACAAGACCAAGGCAAAAGTCGAGCGCGGGTTCATTCACACCAACGGCCACCTGGAAACGGACGAGCCGCATCTCTACGCCATCGGCGATATCGTGGCCGGATTGCCGCAACTCGCGCACGCCGCTTCCATGGAAGGCATCATCGCCGTCGGCAAAATGGCCGGAAAAGAAATGCCCGCATTCGACCGGCTCCGCTGTCCCAACTGCACCTACTGCGAGCCGCAAATCGGTTCCATCGGCTACACCGAAAAGCAGGCGCGCGAAGCCGGCTACAAAGTGAAGATCGGCAAGTTCCCCTTCGCGGGCAATAGCAAAGCGTCCATCATCGGCCAGCACGAAGGTTTCATCAAAGTGGTCGCCGACGAAAAATATGGAGAGATTCTGGGCGTGCACGTGATCGGACCGCTGGCGACGGAAATTATTGCCGAGCCCGCCACCGCGATCGGCCTCGAAGCTACCGTCGAGCACATGATGAGTATGATCCACGCGCACCCGACTGTCTGGGAAGCCATGGGCGACGCGTTTAACGCCGTGAACAATCTCGCGATCAACGTGTAAGGCGTCACATTCATGAACGATTGCTGGGTCGTCCAACTTGGGTTGATCGGCTACCAAGCCGCGTATGAATTGCAGCGGCGCATCGTGGCCGCGCGCAAAGCAGGCGGCGTGCCGGACGTGCTGCTTCTTTGCGAGCACCCGCACGTCATCACGCTGGGACGCAACGGCAAACCGGAACATTTGCGCGCTTCGGATCATTTGCTCAAGCAGATGAACGTGGAATTTCATCCCACGGACCGCGGCGGGGACATCACGTATCATGGGCCGGGCCAATTGGTCGGCTACCCGATCCTTGATCTCAGTGGACTTCGCCGCGATGTGGCCTGGTA
>JBGQGW010000020.1:0-26606 GCA_041497605.1 Terriglobia bacterium
CGCATCCGCCAGTTCAAGCGCAGACTTTGGGCGGCCCGCGGCTCGCCATCATTCTGGATGATCTCGGCAATGATCGCTCGGCAGCCGATGCCCTGTTCGCTCTTCCCTTTCCGCTCACGATCTCGGTGTTGCCGCGCCATCCGTTTTCTTCCCAGGTGGCGGAGGAGGCTTACCGTCGCGGCGACCAGGTGCTCCTGCATTTGCCGATGGAATCCACGGGCGACGCCCATGTGGAAAGAGTTGAGCTGCGGCCGGGCATGAATGCGGATGAAGTCGCAAAAATTCTCGCGGACATGCTCGAGACGGTCCCGCACGCCGCGGGTGTAAACAATCATCAGGGCTCGCGCGCCACGGCCGATCCCCAGCTCATGGCCGCGCTGATGCCCGCTCTGCGCCAGCGCGGGCTCTTCTTCATCGATAGCCGGACGACCGCGCAAACCGTGGCCTACGATACTGCCCAGCGTGACGGCGTTCGCGCCTCATACCGCACCACCTTCCTCGACGACACGCAATCGAGCCAAGCCATCCTCGCGCAACTCGAGAAGGCCGCGCTCCAGGCCGAGAAACAAGGTTGGGCGATTGCCATAGGTCACCCTCATCCCACCACGCTGGCCGCTCTGCAAGAGGGGCTGCCCAAGCTCGAAGCGCGCGGCATCCACCTGGTCTTCGCCTCGGACCTCACCCACTGACGCGCCGCGCACTCTCAGCCTTCGCCGTCATTCCGAAAGCCGAGCCTCACCCGGATCGAGGAATCCCGCGCACACCGCGCCGCATAGTCAGGTCTGGCGATTTTTCACGAATAGACAGAGTAGATGCCGGAAAATTCAGCTGCTACAGGAAGAATTGGCGATCGAAAGGGCTCACAGAATTTCTTGAATCAGGCCGCCAACATGTTCGGCGATGGCCAGCGCCGAAGTCAGCGCCGGTGATTCCATTCCAATCAATTGCACTACCGAAGGAAACACCGGATCGCGCGTAATGATGAAGTCTTCCCGGCCCTTCTGTCCCGGCGGAGTCAGCTTTGCGCGCAGCCCGGAGTAGGCGGGAACCATGTCCGCCGCTTGAACCTCCGGCAACAGGGGGCGCGCCATCTGCACAAAGTCCTCGACGGGCAGGCGATTGCTTTCGTAATCATCCTTTCTTTCCACGTAGCGCGCCGTGGGGCCGATGAGTACCGTGTCCCACAGCGTTCTTGTCAAATGGACGCCAAGACTCAACCCGCTGTGCTCCGGCAGCGGGTAGACCAGGGAATTCACCAGATAGGATTTCGCTCGAACCAGTTCGCAATATTCTCCGCGCACCGGATAAATGCGATTTACCGCGAGCGGCGACCCGAGCATCGCCGCCACTTCGTCGGCATAAAGCCCGGCGCTGTTCACCAGGCAGCGTGCTTCAATTTCTCCGGCCGTGCTGCTGACGCGCACAATTCCGTTCCTGCATTCCAGGCGCTCCACCTTGGCATGCATCACCAGATTCGCTCCGCGATCGGTTGCCAGTCGCGCGCATGCTTTCACCAATTCTTCGCTGGCAACAATCCCGGTCGAGGGCACTTCAATCGCCGCGCGGCCCTCGATATGCGGTTCACGTTTGCGGATTGCGGCGCGATCGAGAATTCGCAGCCCTTCCAGCCCATTCGTCTTGCCGGTCTCGACTAATTTTGCGAGCTCGGGCTCTTCTTCCGGCGTTGTCGCCACAACGAGCTTCCCTGTGTTCCGGTGCGCAACGCCATGCGCTGCGCAAAATTCATACATCAGCGGATTCCCGCGCACGCACAGCCGCGCTTTGAGCGATCCAGGCTCATAGTAGAGCCCCGAATGAATCACGCCGCTGTTGCGCGAACTCGCGCCCATTCCTACTCGCGGCATTTGTTCGAGCAGAAAGACATCCTCCCAGCGCTCGGCAGCCATGCTCGCAATCGCGCAGCCCACCACGCCACCGCCCACAATCACAATGTTTGCCCGATCCATGAAGTTCCTAGATGACCACAGATTAATCCAGATGAATAGTCCCCGGCATGCTCATGCGTATCGCCGTTCTAACCTGCGTTGCTCACAAGCCCTGCCGGACATCCTGGTTGAATGGTTCGGTTACGAACGCGGGATTATCGATCTGTAGGTTTTCCCTGGAACATCGCCGTACACGGAATCAGTCTTGCGCCGCTGCCATCGTGGACCGCGTAGCTGACGCGCCGTCCATTCTCCCTGTATTCCCAGAGCGTGGCGGCGCCGTGGACCCCATCTTTATTCAGCGCGTAGAAATCCAGATGAAATTTCTTCAGCCGCGTCATATCGTTGTTGTAATTCCGCACCACGCGGCGAAGGGCCTCCTGGCACGCTTCCGAGGGAGATTTGCCCTGGCGCATCATCTCCACAATCGTGTGCCCTCCGGAAATCTTGATGTTTTCTTCGCCCCGGCCGGTCGAGCCTCCACCACCCACATCGCCATCCAGAAAAAGCCCTGCTCCGATGATCGGCGAATCGCCCACGCGTCCCGCGATTTTCCAGGCCAGCCCCGAAGTAGTGGTCACGCCCGACATTTCGCCCTTCTCATTCACGGCCAGGCAATTGATTGTCCCCGTGGGCGGGTGCGCCACCACTTCATGGATATGTTCGCGCCACGCCAGTTTCTCGGGAGTATCGAAGAGAGACGCCGTTTTCTCCTTCCATTGCGGGCTGTCGAGTCCCGGCGCCCAGTTTTCCGAACTGGTAGCTTTCCAGGCCAGCCAGGCCAGCCGCGAACGCTCGGTCAACAAATTCATCGGCTCGAATCCTTCATCTTCGGCAAATTTGAGCGCGCCCGAACCCACGATCATCACGTGATTGGTGCGTTCCATCACCGCGCGGGCCACCAGGCTTGGATTTTTGATCTTGCGGACGGACGCGACGGAGCCGGCGCGCCGGGTCGGCCCGTGCATCACGCTGGCATCCAGTTCCACTTCGCCGTCTTCGTTCGGCAGCCCGCCATAGCCCACTGAATCGTCGCTCGGATCGTCTTCGACTTTGGTCACCACTGCTAGAACCGCGTCGAGCGTGTCGCCGCCCTTGCGCAGCACCTCCATACCTGCGTCCAGATGAGGCAAGCCATTGGCAGCCGAAATCATCGTCGGCCTCTTTCCCGAAGCAGTCGCCGCTGTTTGCGATTCCGCGCCATTGCCGGGAATGGCCGCTCCCAGTAAGTTCCGCGCGCTTGCGGCCATGCCTCCCGCCAGAGTGGTTAGAAAAAACCGGCGTCGAGTCCATTTGTCCATAAAATTCCCTCGCAAATAAGTTGAGTTTCGGGCGAAGCATAGTCCCGGCCCATGTCCCCGGCAAGAGAAGATTTGTCAGCAATACGCCACTGCTGGTAAGAGACGCTGACCTTGGCGGAGTCCAGACGGTTGGAGCCGGAACGACGAGGAATCGCTCTGAAACTTGCTACGGCTTGAACCCCACGCTGCGCCACAGTTGCGCGCAATCGTAAAGCGTGCCGCTCGCAATCACAAATTCCACCCTGCGAATATTCCGGATATTCTCAAGAGGATTCGCCCGGGTCAAAATCAAATCCGCGCGCTTTCCCACTTCGATCGTGCCCACTTTCTTGTCCACTTTCATCACCCGGGCCGGAACGATCGTCGCCGCCTGAATTGCTTCCATCGGCGTAAATCCCGCCTGCACGTAAAGCTCGATCTCCCGGTGCAAGCTGTGGCCGGGCACGGATTGATCCGTGCCGGCGATAATGGGAATGCCCGCCCGATGCAATGCCCCCACAATTTGAACGTACTTCGCAAAAACATTGCGGAACAGCGGAAGCATCATTCCCCCCGGCCCGCCGCTCACGAGTTGTTCTTTTAATTCGGGCGGCGCCTTATCCGCGCCCGGCTCGAAACTCGTTACCGGCCTGTCCGGCCCCACTGTGAACAGCATTTCCATCAGAGCAAGCGTGGGATCCACCACCGTGCCGTGCTGCTTCAGGAACTCGATCGTCTTCTGGGCCTCCGGAGAATTGAGGTTGGCATCCGCCACGGCTTCCAATCGCTGCAGTCGGCTTGAATTTTCAGGGAGTTGTTTGCGCATCACGTCGCCGATATATTGAACATGGTTCACCTGGTCCATGCCCGCTTCCACCGCCTGGAACGCATTTATGCCTATGGGCACGTGGCCGGTCACCGTCATTCCCAGGCGATGCGCTTCCGTTGCCACCGCGGCCAAATTTTCCAGCTTCATCGAGCTGTAAATCTTTAGCTGCTGAAAACCGGCATCATGGTAGCGGTCCACCCACTGCCGAGCCTGCTCCGGCGAATTGACGCGCGTGACGCCGATTGCCATTGGCCCGTCGCCATCCACAATTCCGGCCAACAGCAACTGCGGCCCGATTCCGTGCCCGTCTCGAAGTGCATTGCGCACCGCGGTGATGTACTCGAATTCATCTCCAACATCGCGCGCCGTGGTGACGCCCGCGGCCAGGTAGATCGGCCCCCACTCCACTTGTTCGTAGTGCGCATGCATGTCCCACAGTCCCGGCAGAAGCGTCTTGCCATGCGCGTCAATCACCGTCGCATTCTTGGGGACCTTCACCTGCGCACGGGTTCCCACCTGCTGAATTCGGCCTTTATCAATGAGCACTGTTGAATCGGGGATCGCGTCCCGGCCCGTTCCGTCAATCAAGGTCGCGCCTACGACTGCAAGAAGCCCGCTTTTATTACCCTCGAATTTCTTTGCGAGATCGGCAAGCTCGGCCATGCCGTCTTGCGCTGCCTTGGCGGCAAAGGTTGCGAGCGCGGGCTCGTAGTCTTCCCGGACGGCTTCGAAATGGTCGAACTCCGCGTCCTCGGTAATCGCCGCGATCAATTGTTTTGTGGAATTGAACCACAGCGTCTCCCGGCCCCAAATCACACCGGTAACGCTGTAGCGATCGAGGGCAACTTTTTTCCCATCGACTTCAATTTCATCGCGGCCACGCAACTCGATCGTCACTTCCCCATGCGGCAGTGTCTTCAGTTTTGCGGGCGAGCCGTGTGTGGCCCAGTAGCGAACCAGCAGCATCTGCATGGAAACCGGCGCATAACCGGCAATGGTGAAAAATTGTTCGGGCCGCGGCTCGTCTTTCCATTCCTTCCCCTCCCGCACGCGCGCCTTGTCCGGATCGATCTCCACCGCCGAATGAATCTGTGAAGTTCGCGAGGTGCTTCCCTCGATTTCGAATGATTCCGGAGTCAAATCCGGCTTGGCACGGAGAGTCGCGGAGAGCGGCACCGGCGTTCCGCGGTCGGTAAACAAAAATTTCGATTTCACTTCGAGAGAATCGCCTTTTCGAGTGATCTCGTAAGTTTCCTGGCCGATGGCCTGTTCGGATTTGTGCAGGCGGAATTGCCCCTTCTCGACAACATCCGTTGCCGCCTGCGCAGGGCTTTGCGCGATGCTGATGGTTCGAGCGGCGAGCAAGAGAAGGAATGCTACGGCGAGACCTGCCCACTTCTTCGGAACGAAGCCGCTTCGCACTCGGATGGTCATCAATGCTCTCTTCGAAGAAAAGTTGGCGCCGGAATATCTTCGCGCGCGCCGTCACAAACAACGATTGGGATTATACGTCTTTACGAATTGAAAATTAGCGATGAATGGCGGGTTCCAAAACATCCGAACGAATCGGGCTGCGGGGATCGAGGCGAACTTTGCCGCCTTCTTCAAACCGGTAGGGAAATCCGGCCGGGTCAAGCGGCTCGCCCGGGATGATTCCGGCGATCACTAAGTCGCGTTCGGAGGATGGATAATGGCCGAAGCGATCGTGATATTCAGCCGCCAGTTTTTCAAGATGTTCGGCGTCTTCTTCCGCCGCGAGGGCCTGCAAGTGCTCTTTTGCGTTCCTGCGGACTTCAGGCGCTTGCGACGTTTCGTAAATCTGCGACCACAAGAATCGCGATGCCTGCCGCGATCCGCCCTCCTCCTCGATTTTCGCTGCCATGCCCTTCATCCACGGCAGCGCATTCGGATGTTTGCTGCCCTCAAGATAGGCGGCAGCAGCTCTCCCGTAGTCCTTCAGATACCAGTAGTTGAGAAATCCGAGATGGGCCCACAGGGACCATTCATCCGGATTGGCGGTGATTCCCTTGCGCACCAAATCGACTGCAAGATCCGGGCGCCCGGCGCCGACCGCGGGAGGTTCGGCCAGAAAAATGGCCCCGAACCGGTAGGCGACAAGCAAATGCGGATCGAGCGTTGTGGAGAGATCGAGCAACGGCGCGAGCAGGTCGAATTGCGCGCCTTTGATCCCCACGCGTTCGCCGTAAAACTGCACCGCGCGAGTCCAATAAATATCGGCCAGGAGCGACCCGTAGCCCAGGCTCAGCTTCTCGAGCAGCTTGCCGGAATTCAGAACCAGTTCTTCTTTCTGCTGCTGCAAGGAACGCGTTCGCTCGTCAATGTGTTCCTGCAAAGGATAGAGCGCGGCCAGCAGAAATGGCACCGCGAAAACGGCGGCCCAGGTTTCCCGGCTTGGTCGGTGGCGCTCCATTTCACTTCAAATCGCGATGCGAGAAAATTGCCGCCGCTGGAAACAACACCAGGGCGATGTAGACCATCGCGTAGAGCGTATTTTGTACGATCAGCGCGGGAGGAATGGCCTCGCCATGCGCTGCCGCGGCAATCACATTGAAGTTGTGGAAATTCGGCAGCACATAATAGAGAGCCGACGTGATGCCGCTGGCGAGCGAACTGCCCGTCAGCGCTCCGAAGGACCGGATGTCCGAGGAAAACACTCCGGCGATATAGAGGCCGATGGTAAGGATGGTTGAAATCATCGGCGAACAAAAACAGGAGAAGAGCAGCGCCAGCGCTGTGATGAGCGCCAATTCGAGCAAAATAAAATAGATGGCAACCAGGATCGAAAAATCCGCTCGAAGAAATCCGTGGCTCACATAAAGCAGCGCCGCCGCCAGGCCCACCGTCATCAGCGCCGTATTCACCGCCAGCGTCAGCAGCAAACCGGCGTACTTTCCCGTTAGAAATTCCCAGCGCCGGATCGGCCGGGCGAGCAGCGCGTACAAAGTTCGTTTGTCGATTTCCTTGTACACCAGGCCCACGCCGATGAACACGGCCATCACGATGCCAAATATCGAGATGGCCGTCAGGCCCAGGTTGATGATCACCAGATGTTCGATGCCGATGGAAATTCCGCCGACCAGCACCGCGGCGCCCATCATGAGCAACGAAAAGAATATCAAGTTGTACAAAACGCGATCGCGCACCGCTTCGCGAAACGTGTTGATGGCTACGACCCAGGTATGCATGGCTATTCCTTCGACACCTCGACTGCGTGATGCTCCGCTTTCTCCCGGCCCACCAATTGGAAGAAGTAATCTTCCAGCGTCGGCTTGATCGGCGTCACCGAAAGAATCCGCGCCTGGCGCAGGTGCAGCCGCTCGAGCGCCGCATACAGCTCTTCTTCCGGCACTTCCACGCGCAACCGGCTGCCCGTCTGTGTGGTTTGATCCGCCAGATCCGGAGGTAATGCGCGGCCCGGCGGCAATTCGAACAAGATCTCCATTCCTTGCACCTGGACGTCGAGAATTTCGCTGGGCGAGCCCACACCTTGCAGTCTTCCTCCCAGCAGCACGGCAACGCGATCGCACAGCATTTCCGCGTCGGAGAGGATGTGCGTGGAGAAAAGAACCGTGCGTCCGTGCTTCCGCAAGTCGAGAATGATGTCGCGCACTTCGCGCCGGCCCACCGGATCGAGGCCCGACATCGGCTCGTCGAGAAACACCACTTGCGGATCGTGAAGAATCGCTTGCGCAATCCCCACGCGCTGCAACATGCCTTTCGAATATTTGCGGAGTTGAATGTTGCCGGCCGCGCTGAGCCCCACTCGCTCGAGGAAGCGGTCCACGCGCTCGCGCCGCTCCGTTGGTCCATATCCGAAAAAGCGTGCGAAATAGTCGAGCAGTTCGCGCCCGGTCAGGTAATCGTAAAAATACGGCTGCTCGGGCAAATATCCGATTTGCTTGTGCATGCCGACATCTTCGATGGAGCGCCCCAGAATCCGCGCCGTGCCGGCGGTGGGAAACATCAGTCCCATTAAAAGTTTGAGCGTGGTGGATTTCCCGGCGCCGTTCGGGCCGAGAAAGCCGAACACTTCGCCCTCTTCCACCTCGAGCGTCAGCCCATCCAGAGCTCGCTGCGGACGCTTCCGCCAAAATCCGGTGTAGTAGTCCTTGGTCAGCCCGTCGATTTCAATTGCCTTGTGCGACATAGATATAATTCTAATTCAACTGCGCTCAATCATAGCTCCACGTTCCGTTCTTGATAATGGCTGAACGAAAACAGCGCGACGGCGCCCCGCCGGGGCTGGCGGCGTGCGGTACGGACTAACCGGCTGATCGCGCCCCAAAAATGTGGTAGCAATTAGAATTGATGTACCGTCTTTATTTTCAATAATTTGGATCATTCTGAGTTCGATTGGAGGGTCAGAATTTGACCAATGAAGAAGGCGGGACCAAATCAGCCGGGGCCCAGAGGGAGGAAATACTGGGTGCCCTTCACCGGTTGATCGAGCCGCCGCAGCAATTCCTGCAAGTCCTGATTGCGTTCCACGAAATCAATTTCCGAGGTATCCACAACCAGCAGATTGGACGCTGAGTAGCGGAAAAAGAAATGCTCGTATCCGCTGGCGACGGCTTCCAGATAATCAAGCGATATCTGCTTTTCGGCAGCCGCTCCCTTTTTTGAGACACGCTTTCGCAGCACTTCCGGCTTGGCTTGCAAGTAGATGACCAGGTCCGGCGCGGGCAAGGAGGCAGCGAGCATCTCGAAATAGCGCTCGTAAAGTTTCAATTCCTCATTATCCAGGTTGATGTAGGCGAACACCTTGTCCTTCTCGAAAAGGAAATCGCTCACCACGACGCCGGAACTTCCATTGATTTGCAAATCGTGGAGCCGGTTATAACGCTCGAGCAAAAAGTACATTTGTGCGCGGAACGCAGCGCCGCGCTTCTCGTCGTAGAAATCCTGGAGGAAGGGGTTGTCATCGCAATCGAGGATGCGCCGCGCGTGCAGGCGTTCCGCCAGAACTTTCGCGAGCGTGGATTTCCCCACTCGAATGGGTCCTTCGATCGCGATATACCGTGGGGTCTTGAACCCTGGCCCGGACATGGCGCGTGATTATAGCAGAGCGCCAGCGCAACTAACGGTGTGCGAGCCGGTGCGCAAGACGGTGCGCAGGATTACCCGGCGGTTGGCGCAAGCGCCGTCCGGGCTCCCGAGCCTGGCCGGATTTCTAGCGAGTCTTCGCCAGATGGAAGAAAAAGAGCAGCGATAGCTGGACATCGCGAAGCGTATTGATCGCCAGGCGATGCGGCAGGATGCGGAACCAATGCCGCTCCTTCCAATGCTGGCGCACAGAACGCCAAAACGAATCCAGATCGGCGCGTGTGTAGACCTTGCTGGAGGCGAAAACCGGGTACCATTTTGACCAGTAAAGCTGGAATTTCGAGGGAACCCTGAGAGACGGAAATTTCACCTTGGCGCGCAGATGGGCCAATTGCAGGTCCGCCAGACGCAATTGGTTGCGCGCCGCAGCGCGAATTTTGGTCAATTCCTCAACTATGCATTGCTCGGCTGGACTCGAGTGGCGCGTCTGCAACCAGAGCTCTTCCATTTCCAGCATGATCCGGTACATGCCGCCCAGATCGGCGCGGATCTCTCGCGCGCGAGTGCGGAAATATTCCCACCGCGAAACGATGGGAAAGCCCGGCCGGCGGTTCTTCCGCCCCTTCAGCCGGAAAAATCCGCACATCATCGGATGCCGGCCTTCCGTGATCACCGAGTTCTTGTACCAGGCGAAACGGATGAAATTGTTCCAGTAGTTGCAAGGCGGAGTTCGCTCGATCACCGCCTTCATGTTGTCGAAGCTGTAGAACGTTTCCCAAGCCTCGCGATAGACCGCTTGCCAGGCGCCATCTTTCAGATGCGGGTGCCTGGTGACCTCGTGGTTCGAATCATAGAGGTTGTAGTCCGGGTCCATCCATTCGCCCCGGCGGAACATCTCCAGATGATCTTGCGAACCGGGCAGCGGCATCAACATGAAGAAAGAGGCGTGGTCCGGGCGCACTTCCTTCATCAGATATTGCACGTCACGGCGCACGGAGTCCACCGTGTCGGAGGGGAACCCGATGATGTAACCGACGTGGGTGGAGATTTCCGCGTTCTGGTAGGAATCGATCAACTGGCGGTATTCGTCCACGTGATTCTGAGTCTTGCCCGCGGCTTTCAGATTATCGGTATTGACGCTCTCCATCCCGATGAAGACATTGATGCAGCCTGCCCGGCGGGCTTTCGCCACGAAGTTCTTGATTTTCCAGGAAAGCACGTCCACCTGCATCATGAACCTCAGCGGAATATTTTCGGCTTCCTTCAGGGGGATCAGGGCGTCGAAGATCGCTTCCCAATTCTTGTTGCGGGCGAAATTGTCGTCCGTAAAGAAATAAAAACTGATCCCGTAGGTGCGAAAGTTTTCCCGGACGGCTTCGGCGATCCGCTCAGCCGAGCGGAATCGCATCTTGCGCCCCTGCACATTGATAATGGTGCAAAAAGAACACTCAAACGGGCAGCCGCGGCCGCAATCCAGCGTGCCAAAGTGGTTGGAGGCCACAAATTTTCGCAAGTACTTCCGGTGGATCACCGGGATGGGTTTTTCATAGAGGTCCGGCTTGTTGTTCAGGAAGTCATAGAGCGGCTTTAACCGGCCTTCGACCGCATCCCGCAGAAGTTGCTCCCAGGCCTCTTCCACCTCTCCCTTTACAACCGTGACGCCGTCGTCCATCAATTGCTGGATGTCGGCCGGAATCGTATCGAGCATGGCGAGATAGCCGCTGACATGAAAGCCGCCAATCAGTACGGTGATGCCTGCGCGCCGGAACTCGCGCGCGAGATCGATCGCGCGGGGAAACTGGTTGGTCTGAACACCGACCAGGCAAACGATCGTTTTCGTGCCATCGCCGCGCTGCGACCGGCAAATTCGCTTGACGGGAACTCGGTCCACATTTTCATCAATTAGATGGACTTTCACGCGCACGGATTCGCCCAGGGCTTTTTTCGAGATGGCGTCTTCGGTCAACCCCGCGAGACAAGCCAAAGTATTGCTCGGCAGGACGCCTCGCCAATGCCGGACAACGTAGCCGTCGTCGTCATACTGTGTGGGCTTGATGAGATAAAGCTGAAGCTTTCTCAACATGGATGAGCTCCTCCATGGCGAAGGTGACCGAACACCCACCCGGGGAGATGAGCTTATCCCCTCTCGATGGGGCAAAAACCCTCAAAAACTTGGCCAAAGATGAACACAGATCGCCACGGATTTCAAGTTCGTGGCGGCAATTCTAAAAGAATGCCCGATCAGCCCCTTTGCCATCATCCCGAGGCGGGACAAGTCTAATCCACTTCGGAGCAACCTCGCCGGGAAAAGCCGCTACCAACTCCGCGAGACGGCCGCCACGATTCGCCCGAGCGCGTCCACGTCGCGCGTGTCAACTACTTCAGCTGGAGAATGAGAGTAGCGGAGCGGCCACCCCATGGCGACGTCAATCGAGCCGTAGCGCAGGAATGCCGAGCCGTCGTTTCCGCCGCCCGTCACGCCGAATTGCACCGGGATCTGATTGGCGCGCGCAAGCTTGATCAGTTTTTCGACGAACTCCGGCGGCACGATATTCGAATTGTCCACCGCGCGAATCACGAAGCCTTTGCCGATCTCGGCGTCGGCAAAACGCTTCGATTCAATCGGTGAATCCGAACTGACGAATGTGTCGATCGCGAAGACGTATTCCGGCGCCTCATCCGCCTCGGCCAGGCGCTTGGCCGCAGCCGCCGCGCCGAGCAGGCCCAATTCCTCGCCGGTAGACCACATAAAGGTGACGTTGCGATCCTTCAGGCCCGGTCCGAGTGCCCATGCCGCTGCGATCAGAGCGGCGCAGCCGACGCGGTCGTCGAAGCTGCGGCCGTTGGCGCGCGTGGCAACCAGTTGGCGATATTTTTTCGGAATCGTGATGGAGTCTCCAACCTTGATGCCGAGCGCGTCCACTTCTTTCGGCGAGCGCGCGCCCACGTCCACGCGAACTCCAACATCACGTCCCCGCGGCCACTTGAAATCCGCCGTGTCCCAACCCTTCGGAAGTTCGACCAGCGCCGGTTTGTCGCCGCTCGCCGTGTGCACCAAAGCGGCATGCCCCGCAAAAAATTCCAAGCTTCCACCGCCGCGTGATTCCGCTTCGAGCCGCCCGTCGGACGAAATGCTTCGAACCTCAAAACCAATTTCATCCATGTGCGCGACCACCAGAATTCGCGGTGCTTTCGATCCAGCGGGCGCTTTGGCCACATGCAGCACCAGGTTGCCGGAGGCGTCGGTTTCCGGCTTGGCCCACGGAGGCACGAGGCGCTTGACTTCGTCGAGCACTGGTTTTTCGTGCCCGCTGACGCCGTAGGTTTCGACCAGGGGCTTGAGGAAGGCGCTAGCCGGCGAGTTGACACCGATCCCGAAAGCTCCTTTTTCAGTGCCGGCTCCCGAACCGCTTCCAACGCCGCCCGACGGAGGAGGACCCTGCATATAGACTTGGAGCAGGGCTCCCAACTGACCGAGGTCGGCAGCAGAAATCATTTCGGCGGGAGTGGCTGGCCAGGCGACTGCGACGCCGAGATGGATCGAACGCTCGGGCAACTGCGGAGGCGCGGCATAGCCGAGGGCGGGTAGAATCGGCGCGGCATAATCAATGGCGTAAGGAATCTTATTTTTTTCGGCAAGGTCCTTGAATTCGCCCGCAAAACCGCCCACGCTTTCGCCCACACCCGTCAATCCGATCAGAACGCCCGCACCGGGATCACTCCGGGGAGCTCGACGCAGGCCCTGAGTGTTGGCGATTGGACCACTGGGCTGCAAGCGACCAACGTAGATTAATTCGTCCGCCTTCATTTTGGTGAGCAGCCGCTGCAAGCCGCGCGCACCGGACCATTGCTGGGTAATGAAGGCGATCGTCACGGTACCTTTCACCTTCGAGGAATCTATTTTCCGCGCCAATTCCACCAACGCGGCCGCGCCGAAGCGATCTCCCACGGCAGGCGCAGTCATTTTGCCGCCCCCCAGGTGGTATAGCGTGCGGTCCAAAATGAGCGGATCGAGGACGTCTACACCAGCCTTGCGAACTTCAGCCGCGGAACTGGCGCCGATATCAACGTACAGATCATCCAGATCGTTGGTGCTGGGAGGATGCTGCCGTCCGGGCTGCAAGTGCACCGAAAGGCCCGCGAATACGCCGTCCACAAACTTGCCGGAGCTGGTGCGAATGCGGACGGGTTGCGCGGAATAGAGATCGTCAAACACTCCATTGGGCGCCGTTTGCGGCAGGCGCTGTACGCGCAGGTAACCATCCTCGGTGATGCCGCTGACCACGAAGCCGGGCTCGTCGATGGGGGCGACGATCAGCTTGTGCGGAGAGCCACTGCCAATCGTGAAGAAGACGTTGCCGAGGTTGTCGGTCTCCGGCGAAAAGCGGGCAAGTTCCGCGTGGATTTTCGCGGCGAGTTGTTGTTCGTAGCCGGGGATCGCGGGAATCGCGACATATTCTCTCAGGTCCTCATCGAGCGTGCCGGGCACGCCCGAAGTTTTGGAAGACTTCTGCGCCGGGGCTGCGCCGCTAAGTAACGCGACGGCAAACAGGAAAGAAGAAATCGAAAAGAGACTTCGCTTCATCGAAGATTCCTTTAGAAAATAGTCTGATCGCGCGCGTATGAGTCCGAGCTGGGTGAGGATAGGCGCGAACAGCCCGCGCGGCGAATTTAGCGCAGGCGCACACGCGGCGCAACCCGTAAGTTCCTTCCGAGCGTAGAATCGCGGCGGAGGAAAACGGATGCGCGCCACCACGGTACGCGGCCGCGATGGCCATGTGGCCGAAGCCATCCCGATCGAGCGGCTGCGGGAGCTGCTGGCTCATCACTAGCCCGGACGTGAGCCACAGCGGGCAAGAATTTATTCGCGGCGGGAGAGCGCTGAGGAAAGAACCTCGCGCTGATCGAGTGCGAGCCGGTCGCAACGGCCCAGCGCCCATCGATACACGGGCCATGCAGCGGCCGCCAGGGCAAGATAGATCAGCACGCTAAGCCACATCATCCCTTTCCATCGCCCGAGCAGGAAGACACCGGCGCAGGTGCCCAGAATGAAGGCTTGCGCAATTAGACTGATCAGCAGCGTGATTCCGGAAATGCGCTGCTGGCGGAACATGGCGAACTCCAGCCTCTTGGGAAAGCGCACCGAAGCATAATTGCCCACTGAAAAATTCACCAGCGACGCGTACACCAGCGCCGCGAGCATCGCCAGCACGATCCTTGCGCTGGGAGGACCCGCCAGAACCGTCACCACCAGCCAAACCAGGAAAGTTTCGAGGAGTGTCACGAAGGTCATGAAGAGATTCTTCGCGGCAAAGACCTCCCGGAACCGGACGGGAGCCACGAACAGAAAATCGATTCCGTTGCCATCGAAGGCGAAGCAGTTGTAAACGGTGTTGGCCTGCACGAGAAAAGCATAGCCGACGGCGATGGGAAACAGAAAATCGGATGGCTGGCCCAGGGGGCTGAAATGCTTTCCCGCCCGGTTCGATGTGATCCCGAAGAAGGCCAGCAGAACCAAAGGCGTCGCCAGATTGAACAGCGCGGGGCCGCTTCGAAATAGATAGCGAATTTCCTTTTCGAACATGGCGCTGACAGGCGATGGCAATCCCGGCAATTGCCAGCCCGGGGCAACCGCCCGAGCGGTGGATGACACGGCGGACAACGCGACTGGCGCCTGGCTTTCGCCCAAATCTTCGCCACGGTACTGAGCGCGCAGGCGAATCGTCAGCAATCCCGCGAAGACCGCGCAATATGCCAGCACGAAAACGCTCCACAGGCCGGCTTGCGGCCACTGGTTGCGAGCGGCGTCGGCAATGGCTCGCGCCGCGGCTCCGGGCGGAAGCACCCGCTGGATTTGCTCGATCTTGGAAAAATCCGGCGCCCGGCCATGGCCGCTCCAGTGTTGAATCGCCGGTCCGATAAATTGCATGCCCAGGATCACCAGAAAAAAGATGACGCCGATGATCTCGCGCGTGCGCCGCCGCGCCAGCCATCGCTCGATCCACGCAAACACCATTCGCCCCAGCACTAAATTCATCAGCGCGAAGAGGGCAAGGATAGGGATCGTGCCGAAGAGCAGGGCCGGACGGGCCAGGAAAATTCCCAGTGAAAATGTGCCGAGCCATATCACGCCTGCCACGGCGGCTGGATCGAACAAACCGTAGGCCAGGCTCACCAGCGCGAAGGAGGAAAATCTCAGGGGAAATCGGAGCAGGTTCCGGGAATCGAATTGAACCGTGGAAGCGGCCACCAGGACCGGGTAGGCCTGCCAGATGAGAGCAATCACCCACAGCACAACACTGAGCAGCCAGTATTTTCCGTCGTGAACGGCAAAATAGGCGCCCACTCCGGAACCGATGGCGATGGCCACCGCCATTCCGCTAAGCATCAAGGTGGCTACAATCTTCGAAACCAGTTCCAGACGGCCGCGCAAAGTTTTCAGCGAATTGCGAAAGAGCTGCCAGCGCAGTTGGCCGATCATCCCCAATTGGGTGAGTGTGCCGAGCTGTGCTTCTAGCCCAGCCATGAAAGCTCCTGGGCGCCGGCCGCGCGATCCCCGCCCACGATATCGAGAAAGATTTGCTCGAGCGTTAGCTTTTCTCCCGGCGCTGCTGTGACTCCGTGTTCGCCGCCGGCCAGCCTGGACTCCACGCCGGCGCGCAACTGTTCAATCGAGCCCTGCGCGACCAAGCGGCCCTTGTGAATGATGGCGACGTGGCTGCAGAGCCGTTCGACGATTTCGAGAACGTGCGAAGTGAGGAAAATGGTGGCGCCGCGAGCGATCATTCGCTGGAGCATCGCCTTCAATGTGCCCGCGGCAATCGCATCCACCCCCTCGAACGGCTCATCGAGAAACAAAATCTTCGGGCCGTGGATGACGGCGGCGGCCATGGCCAGCTTCTTTTGCATGCCGTGAGAATAATCGGTGATCATGGTTTTCGGCCGGTCGGCGAGCTGCATGAATTCGAGTAATTCGGAGGTTCGCCGCGCAGCGGTATCGCGATCCAGGCCGTACATACGCCCGGCAAAATTCAAGAACTCCGCTCCCGTCAGCCGGCCGAAAAGCGCCAATCCTTCGGGGACCACGCCGATCTGGCGCTTCACTTCCACCGGATTTTCCACCAGATCGAGACCCAGGATGCGGATGCGACCGGCAGTGGGCGCGAGCAATCCCGTGAGCATCTTGATCGTGGTGGACTTGCCCGCCCCGTTCGGCCCCAGAAAGCCGAAAAATTGCCCGGGATCGACGGCCAGGTTGACTTGCTCGACAGCAACCAATTCTCCAAATCGCCGCGTCAATCCTTCCGTCAATACGGCAGGTTCGCTCATGATGGCTCACGACTCTAGCACATCGGGAAAAATCTTCGAAAGTGAACGTCTTTCAACTCCTACGCCAAGTCCGAGGTAGAAGTTTCAGAGGATCGCAGACAAGCGCTGATCTGCCCTGCGTGCCACGCCCCTCTGGGGAAAGCGGCAACATGGATGGACTTCGTCGGAACTAACTTGCGGGGTATTTCTCAATCAAGAACGGGTCTGGCCGCCGAACGATTTAATTTCCTGGGAAAAAACGGCTGGCGAGCTCGTGCAACGGGAGATCCATTTCCTGACTGGCGGAGGGGGTGGGATTCGAACCCACGAGACCCTTTCAGGTCTAACGGTTTTCAAGACCGCCGCCTTCAACCACTCGGCCACCCCTCCGCGGTTTCTGCCCCTAATAAATTAACTGGTCACGCGATGTCGCGTGACGGGGCACGTCTGAATTGTTACATACCAGACGACCCGGTGACCACTTTCATTCAGGGAGTTCGAGCTATCTACGGAGTTACGGACGCAGTTTTGCCAGCAGAGATTCTTCAGGAACCCGAGTCGCAGGTTTCCTGGGAGAATCGCCTGCAGGCTTGACAGGGACTACGACAGTCGCATCAATGGGGCTTTATTTCTTTGAACTGGCAGAGGAAACTCTCTTGTCTATGACGAGAGTGGCGAGGCTCTGAAGCACGCTGCTAAGCGATGTCACCGTGTCCGGGCCAACTTTGCCCAATTCCAGGTTTGTCGATCCATCGAAAAGAAGCCATCCCATTCCCGTATGGCTCTTTCGCAAGATTACGGGAGTGGGTCCTTCCGACATCGGAATCGTGAGGTGCACCTCCGCTGCGTCAATGCCCTTATGCATCTTGCTGATCTGCTTCGTGTGTTCGCGGGAAAGCTGCATACGCAAACACTCTTCAGGAAGCGTATCCACGAAGAAGTCAGGCTTCCGGATCTGCTCGTCGCTGATCTCGGCCACAGTCGAACCATCGGCCAGGTTGCGAACCACGTAGGGCCCCTGGCGCAAGCTTCCGGTGATCTTGACTCGGAACATCGAACTGCGGTTTTTGACCGACGCGAATAACCTGGTGTGCAAATCAAGCGCCTCTTCTTCGAGATCAATGATGTAGTAGTTCGGGTGAGCGAATCCCTTGACGGCGGGGGTGAAATTGGAATCGCGGAACAGGAAACCGGAGATATGCATCCCAGCCAGCTTCGACGCTTGCTTTTTGTCGCTCTTGTCACCGGAGATTCGAATTCCATCATCCAGGGCTTCGCGAGCACATTCCAGCAGCGGGACAAACAGCACGTCGGGGTGAGCAAATGCTTTGGTCTGCAGAATATGGGGAAGGCCCGTTATTTCAACAGCTCCGGAACCATCAAGGTCGTGCCGGGTGGACTTGTGAAGTTTCAATGAAATCTCGGCCATAAAGGTTTCTATCGGCAGGAAATAGAAAGACTTCTGTCGTGACTAACTTACTGGAAACCATGGAGATAGGCCGGGGGACAGACTCAACCTGCGATCGAGAGCACATCAAAAATAGGGATCGTGCCTGCCAGGCCAGGAGAGTGATTATGCGGATGGTAAATGCAATGGCCGCGCGGGCCAATCCTGAGGTGCAAACTCAACGCCCCAGAATCGGGGCGAAGGCGAGAGAAATTCCAAACCGACACGCTGGCCTTTCTCACAGGAATCGCCGAGATAAACGACCCGGCAGTCTTGATCTTCTTCAGTCGAGGGATTGCTGAGCGTTACCTGCGTGCCCAGTTCGACGGGAGCGTTCAGGTAAACGAGCCCGCCGTGCGCGTTCACCACGATGGTTTGACAGGATTCGCGGAACTTGCGGCCATCGGAGTCCCTGCCGCTCGCATGCACGGGAAGCCGGGTAAACACGCGGGAACTGCGACGCTGCTGACTGGCGTTCGAGTTCGCTGTTTCGAGAGAGGGCACGAATGCAGTTTGCACGATGCGCAAATCGCGCACAAGCGCCAGTCGAGGCAAGCGTCCCAAAGAATTAACAGCCGCAAAAGGGCCGTAAAAACTTGCTGTCGTGGCCTGCCGTTCCGTAGAATGGCTGCGCTATCCTTGGGTGGCGGCGCTCCCTGTGTTCTTACGCTCCGTTCGTACAAAAATTCGCGAAAGCTGAAGGAGCATTGATGAACGTCCTCGAACATATCGAAACCAAGCGCGACGAGTATCTGAGCGAGCTGAAGGAATTCCTGCGCATCCCCAGCGTCAGCACGCAGGGGGAACACAAGCAGGATATCGAACGCGCCGCGCATTGGGTGGCCGACAAATTGCGCGCAGCCGGCCTGGATAAAGTGGAAATCGTGCCGACGAAAATGCATCCGATGGTTTATGGCGAATCGCTCCACGCCCCGGGCAAGCCCACCATCCTTTTTTACGGCCATTATGACGTGCAGCCCCCCGAGCCTCTCGAGCTGTGGACTTCGCCCGCGTTCGAGCCCACCGTGCGCAACGGCAACATCTATGGCCGCGGCACTGCCGACGACAAGGGGCAGGTGCACATCCATATCAAGGCGCTCGAAGCGCTGAAAAAAGTGACCGGCCAGCTTCCCATCAACGTAAAAGTGATGATCGAAGGCGAAGAAGAAGTGGGCAGCGCGAATCTGTGGGCCTTCGTTCAGCAGAACAAGGAACGCCTGGCGGCGGATGCGCTGGTGGTCTCCGATACCAGCATGCTCGCCCCCGGCGTCCCTTCCATCACCTACGGCTTGCGCGGATTGAATTATTATCAAATTGAGATTTCCGGCGCCGCGCAGGATTTGCATTCCGGCGTCTTTGGCGGCGCGGCTCCCAATCCCATTACGATTCTGTGCGAGCTAGTGGCCAAGCTGCATGACAAGAATTTCCGCGTCACCGTCCCCGGTTTCTATAAGGACGTCGCCCCGCTCTCGAACACCGAACGAAAGGCGCTGAACTCGCTTCCGTGGAAAGAGAAAGCATTTCGAAAGACGGTGGGAGCGCCCGGCCTGGCCGGCGAGAAGGGTTTCACAATCGTGGAACGGCTATGGTGCCGGCCAACGCTGGAGCTGAACGGCATCTGGGGCGGCTACATGGCGGAAGGTTCCAAAACCGTGATTCCCGCAAAAGCATACGCGAAACTATCCACGCGCCTGGTTCCCAATCAGGACCCGGTCAAAATCAGCAAGGCCGTGGAAAAACATGTCCGGAAGTTGCTGCCGAAAACGGTGCAATGCAAATTTGAGGCGCTGAGCACCGGCAAGCCCTGGGTAGCTCCCTACTCGCATCCCATCTTTCAGAAAGCCATTCATGCATTGGAGCAAGGCTTTGGGAAGAAAGCGGTATTCATTCGAGAAGGCGGCTCGATTCCGTTCGTCACCCAAATGCACGATACATTCAAGGTGCCCTGCGTGCTGCTGGGATTCGGGCTGCCCGATGAAAACGCGCACGCGCCGGACGAACATCTCTCGCTCGACAATTATTTCGGCGGAATCAAGGCGGTCGCGCTGTTTTACGAAAGCCTCGCAAACCTCAGCCTGTAAGAGGCGGCCCGGATCGGAATCCTCTGCGCCAGTGCAGGGATTGTGCACCACAAGATGCTGGCAAATCATCGGGCTCTGAAGATTTTGAATTGCCTGGCCAACCGTGGAATGTTACTGTCCGCGCGTTGAACAGCCTGATACAACCTGTATCCACGGATCGAAATGCGAAAGTTCTCGCCGGACTCCGCATAGCTGTCGGCATTCTTTTTCTTGTTTTCGGCCAGTACAAGGTTTTCGGGACGAAATTTATTTTCGGCGGCGGGTTTCAGGGGTGGATCGAGCGATTCCTCGGAGGTGGCGCCTATCCATTCATGGCGCCGGTGCTGAGGAACTTCGTACTTCCGCATCCCACCGCGATCGCCTTCGTCGTTGCTTACGGTGAGTTGGCCATCGGCCTCGGCCTGGTGTCCGGCATCCTGGTTCGCGCCGCCAGCGCGTGTGGCGCAATCTACATGCTCGCCCTGCTGTTCTCCTCCAACTTCCCCGGCGAGCACGCCGTTTTCTGGCAGTACTTCGGCGCTTCGCTGAATCATTTGGTTCTGATCTTCTGTTTCCTGGCGCTCCTGTTCGGAGACACGAACGAATTTTTATCCCTCGACCCGTATATTCGCCGGCGAGCTTCTGCCTCCCGGGATTAAGAAAAAAGTTTGCGAAGGCAGTGCGCCGGGCTGGCTTGTCTTCATGGCTTAAATGGAGTCTTGCTATCTCAATAAGCAGTGCTGCCTCCTCTTTCGGAACAACTCTTAAAACCCGCGATTTTCCGGGCTTTTTTAGCTTTTCCCTTGCGTTGTCGGCTGGCTACGGCTATAGTGCCTGCCGAATCCCGACCAGCCGGGATCACTTTGTATTTACTTCTGAGGAGGAATTTCAACCCGATGGCAAGCCCGATGAGCAAGTCGAAAGTTGTCGCGTACCTCGCCGACAAAGTGAGCACCGACGATAAGCCGGTCTCAAAGAAACAGATTGGCTCGTTCTTCGAAGAGCTATTCAAGCTCGCGGTAAAAGAGTGCAAGGGAGGCGCCGGAAAATTCGTCATCCCCAATCTCGGACGCGCCGTCAAGGCACACCGCAAAGCTCGCATGGGCCGCAATCCAGCGACCGGCGAGGCAATCAAGATCAAGGCCAAGACCGTGGTGCGCTTGCGCGCAGCCAAGGCTTTCAAAGACGCCATTCTCAAGTAAGCGTCTTTTGTTCTGATTTTCGTGGCGAAACCCCCAGGCATGTCCGGCACCCCAACCGGTGCGGAGGCTTGGGGGTTTTGTCTTTTCTGCGCGGAGCCAGGCCCGTGAGCGGCCAGGGAAGCCGGAGTGGCTTTTACCCCAGCTCGTTTTTCAAGCGAGCGGAGTGTTGACGGAGAATCGCCGTCATGCCTCGTTTCCGAAGAGGCGGGCTGCCTGCCGCCGGGGAATTCGCGGATGCAGCTCACTTACGAACGACCTTACAGGCTCGATCAAGAAAAATGACATCTCCTCACTGGGATGAAACGCGGGCGGCTCGCTACCACCGCTTCCGTTATGATTTCCGCGAGCGCGCCCTCGCCGGCCGCACCGTCATCGTGGCTGGAGGAACTGGCGGCCTGGGCGCTGCCGTGGTGGCTTTGCTGGCTCGCGAAGGCGTGGATTTGATCGTTGGATACCACGCGAAACGCGAGCGCGCTGAATCGCTGCGCGATGCCATTGAAGAACAGTTTGGCCGGAAGATTGTGCTCGTCAAAGGCGACTTGTCCGATCCGGAAGTTCGCCGCGATTATCTCGATGCCGCCAAGCAACTGGCAGTTGAACGCAGGACAATCTTGACAGGCGCTGCGATTTTTCCGGGTGACCCTGCCCGCGTCGCATTCGAGGCTCTCGATCAGCAAGCCATCGAAGCCTCGCTCGCGACAAACTATGTCGGCCCCTTGCTTCTGGCAAAGGAGATTGGCGAAGCCATGGAACGCGGAGAGGGCGGCAGTATGGTTTTGCTCGCTTCGATGCAAGCGGTTGCGGCGTTTCCTTCCAGCCTGAATTACGCAGCGCCGAAGGCAGCCCTGGTGCACGCAGCGCGAATCCTGGCGCAGCAATGGTCGCGCGTGCGCGTGAACGTGGTGGCGCCGGGCGCGACCGTGGTGGGCATGGGTGGCGCAAGTGTTCAAGCCGGCAAATACGACCGCTATGTAGAAAGCGGCGCGATCCCGCGCTTCGGCCGCCCGGAGGATGTGGCTCGCGCCGTGCGCTTTTTCCTGGAGCCGGATAATTACACTACGGGGCAAGTGCTCGTGGTCGACGGCGGACTCACGCTCCGCCGCGACAAATAATTCGATCACTGCCGCCTCGGCTCGGGCGGCCGTCCGTGGCATAATTCTGTGTTTTAGATTCCACGCTTGCTTCACCCGAATCGCCGATGCGAGAACATTCCGGCCTGCTGACCGATCTTTACGAGCTCACGATGGCAGCGGGCTACATCCAAACGCATTTCGAAGCCCGCGCTACCTTCGAGCTTTTCGCGCGGAATCTTCCGCCACGCCGCAGCTACCTGGTCGCCGCCGGGCTCGAACAGGCGCTCGAATTCCTCGAAAACGTCAACTTCACAACGGAAGAAGTCGGCTATCTGCGAAGCCATCCTGCCTTCCACAACGTCCGCGATGAATTCTTCGATTTTCTGACTCACTTTCGATTCTCGGGCGATGCCTGGGCGATCCCCGAAGGCTCGCTGGTTTTCGCGGGCGAACCGATCCTCCGCATTAGCGCGCCGATTGCCGAAGGGCAAATTATCGAGACAAATTTGCTGGCGACGATTAATTTTCAGACGATGGTGGCAAGCAAAGCGGCGCGCGTTGTCTCCTCTGCGCCCGGCCATCGCATCGTGGAATTCGGCGCGCGGCGCGCTCATGGCACTGAAGCCAGCTTGATGGCCGCGCGTGCCGCCACCATCGGCGGCTGCGTTGGCAGCTCCAACGCGCTCGCCGGCCAGCGCTTCGGCATGCCCACCTATGGCACTCAGGCTCACTCCTGGGTCATGGCGCACGAAAATGAGGCCGAAGCATTCAGCCAATTCCTCGACGTCTTTCCTCAATACTCCGTCCTGCTGCTCGACACCTATGACGTCCGCACCGCATTGAAGACCATCCTGAGAATGAATCGCAAGCCGATGGGCGTCCGGCTGGACAGCGGCGATCTGGTGCGCGATAGCCGTTGGGTGCGCCAGCAACTCGATCGCGCCGGCTGGAGAGATGTGAAAATTTTCGCGTCCGGAGACTTGAACGAGGACAAAATTGCTGCGCTCCTTCGCGCCGGTGCGAAGATTGACGACTTCGGCGTGGGCGGCGCGGTGGTCACGCCCGCCGACGCACCGACCCTGAACATGATTTACAAGCTGGTGGAAGTGGAGCGCGGCGGCGAGATTCGCGAAGCCGCCAAGCTCAGCAAAGCGAAAATCACTTATCCCGGACGGAAGCAGGTTTATCGCCTCTCGCGGCCCTCGGGCGAGTACAAACTCGACGTCATCGCGCTTACCGATGAAAAATCACCGGGCGGCGAGCCGCTGCTGCAAGAGGTGATGCGCGGGGGCAAGCGCCTTTCTGGCCCCGAACCCATCACCGACGCCCGCGCGCGTTGCCTCCACAGCCTCGAACGCCTGCCCGCGCGCTATCGTCAACTCGGCCGCACCGTTCTTTACCCCGTCCGCACCAGCAAGCGCCTCGAAGCGCTCCTCGAAACGGTGCGGCAACGCGTCCGCCGCACCAATTCGCGCGGGAACAAATAACAAGGTAAAATGGAAAAGTGATTTTGATCCAGGAGTCATAGGCTGATGGTGTCAAAAGACGTTGTTTTCTGGGATGTGGATACGCAGGTGGATTTCATGCTGCCCGGCGGAAAGCTTTATGTGCCGGGTGCGGAGAAAATCATCCCGAATCTAAAGCGGCTGGTGGACGCCGCGCGCGACGGCCGCGTGTTTCTGGCGGGAGATGCAGATGCGCACTCGATGCAGGATGAAGAATTCAATCACTGGCCGCCGCACTGCCTCCGGGGCACTCCAGGCGCCGAGTATGTTCCCGAAACGCTTACCGACAAAGTTTTGGTGATTCCCAACAAACCGAATTTTCCGCTCCCCATGGACTTCCACGACTACAAGCAACTGATCCTCGAGAAAAATACCCTCGATGTGTTCGCCAATCCCAATACTGAAGCCGTCCTGGCGCGTCTCGGCAATCATGCGGAATACGTGATCTTCGGCGTCGTGACGGAATATTGCGTGCGCCTCGCTGCCAGGGGATTGATCGAGCGCGGTCACCGCGTCTCGCTGGTTACCGACGCCATAGAAACCCTGAACGACGCCGACGGAAGGAAAACACACGACGAACTGACCGGCATCGGCGCTCGCCTGATCTCGACGGACCAAGCCCTGGCGCTCGTTGACAGGAAATCCCCGGCAGTGACGGTCCCGGATTAGCTCAAAGAGTTTTTATGTAAGCAATCAGGTCGCGAACTTCCTCTTCTTTCAGCACTCCCTTGTAGCCGGGCATGTCTTTGCCGCCGTTTTCGATCCATGTCCGCAGGCTTTCCTCATTCACTTTTTTCCCGCCGGCATATTTTCCGCGCGCCATCAGCCCTTTTAATCCCGGTCCGATCTTTTTTTGCGTGCTGGTGCTGAAATGGCAAATCTCGCAACGGGCGTCGTAGACTTTTTTCCCATGCGCAACGTTTGCACGGGCGGCCTGCTTCTCCTGGGCACCATCCAGGATCCACCCTATGATTGGTTTTGCCGGGGCGTCCCATGTGGCTCCGGCAATTCCCAGGAACACGGCGGCAACCAATAAAATTTGTTTAGCACTCATATCGCCTCGACAGCGCAAGCGCATCGTGTGATCTTCCTTCCAGTTTGATTGTCTCTTCTCGAAATTCGAATTTCCAGCTTCGAAATTCCGCTTGAGAGCATTGGTTTGACACGCCTCCGCCGCTATGTTACGACTTGGCCGTGATGAGCCGCGACAAAGTGGCGGAGGCCTGGGAACTCCTCCAGGAAGCCTACCACGCACAGATTGATGGTGATTACGAGCAAGCGGTCGATCTCTACCGCAAATCGCTCGCCATCCATCCCACCGCCGAAGCGCACACCTTTCTGGGCTGGACGTTTCACTTCCAGGGAAAAATTCAGGAAGCCATCGAAGAGTGTAAGCGCGCGATCGAAGTCGATCCCGAGTTCGGCAATCCGTACAACGATATCGGCGCGTACCTGATCACCCTGGGCCGTTACGATGAAGCGATTCCCTGGCTCGAACGCGCTTTGGAAGCTCCTCGATACGAGCCTCGGCACTTCCCCCATTTCAATCTGGGCCGCGCTTACGTGGCCAAAGGCATGCTCAGCCGCGCGCGCGAATGCTTCCAACAAGCCCTCCGCATCGAGCCTGAATACACGCTTGCCCGCGACGCCGTCGAAAATCTTCGCCGCCTGGTGAATTGAAAGTTTAGCTGGCCTGCGACGGCATATTCTCGCCCGGCTTGACGATGCGGTCGTAAATCCACAGCAGCACCGCAGTCGCCAGGCCCACTCCCGTGATCGCCCACCAAACCTTGTAGGGCTGGTGCATCACTTCGCCGTAGTGATGAATCAGGCTTCCGCCGAACCATCCGCCGATCAGCGACCCGATCCCGATCGGCAGAAACGCGAAGCCCATATAGGTCCCCTGTTGTCCGGCAGGGGCGAGTTGGGAGATGTATTCGTAGTAGCGCGGCGCCTGAATCATCTCTCCGAGCGCGATCACCAGAATGGATAAGATCGCGGTCCACACTGCCGGATGCGCTGCCAGGACCAGCCAGGCGACACCGGAAATCAAAGTGCCCAGCATCACCGCGCGAAACGGCGCGATCTTTCGGGTCAGGTAGCTGATCAGGACTTGCAGGCAGATGACTGCGGCCGCGTCCGTGATCAGGATTCGTTCGACGTCCGCGTGCGGATCGACGTAGGCCGTCAGATAGAGCGGCAGCGAAACAAATTCCTGCCAGAACACAATCCAGTATCCCGAAAAAATCAGCAGGAAAAGCATGAACCGGAAATTCGAAATTACGGTGAGAAAGTTTCTCGATGTCTCCGCCAGACTCGGATTTTTCTTCACTTCGCCGGCGCCCTTCGGCTCGCGATAAAAGAGCAACACGCCGAAGAACATCACCAGTACGCACACCGCTGATATGCGGAACACATTCTCGACGCCCATGTGCTTGTGGGCAATCGATGCGATGTAGGGCCCGGCCGCGCCGCCGATGTTGACCAGCGTGTAGTAAATCGAGTAGCCGATCGATCGCACATTCTCCTTCGACGCTCGCGCCGTCGTTCCCACCACGCTCGGCTTTACCAGGGCAACCCCCAGCGCCGGCAACAGCAGGATCACCAGCACCAGCCACCACAGCGGCACGGCTGCGCGCAACGGCGCCATCCACGAAGACCCGATCGATCCGAGGAAGAAATATGAAAGGGTCAAAATCAGATAGGCCAGCGATAACGCGCGCCGAAATCCAAGACGGTCGGCCAGCGCTCCTCCCAGTATCGCGAGAAACCACACCATGCCGCCGAAGAATCCTGCCAGGCTCCCGGTTTGCGCCGCCGAAAATCCCAACGTCTGGTGCAGGTAATTGGCGAGTGATGCAAATGCGGCATAGTACGCCAGCCGCTCGAACA
>JBGQGW010000021.1:0-26479 GCA_041497605.1 Terriglobia bacterium
ATTCATGAAGTAGAACCAGAAGAAGCGCGGCGTGGTAAGGCCTGCGATCAAGTGCCAGGGCAGCGCGACAGCCAGAAAAATCAAAGCGCTTGAAAGAAGCGGCAATTCACGCAGCCGCTTCCACTGCCCCAGTGCCAGGATAAACAAAAACAAGATACCGAGAGGAAAAACAAAGCCGATCAGGGACCGCGTCAAAGCTCCCAGACCTAGCAGAGCTGCCGCACCCCAATAACCCACGCGCGGCGCGAGAGTCCCGGTCCATGCACGCAAGAACAGGTAGAACAAGGCCGTGAATTCGAGCGTGTAGATGGCCTCGGGGATCATGATGCGCGTGAACAGGAAGGCGCCAGGCGCAGTGCACATCACCAACCCCGCGTAAAAGCCTGCCCGCTCGCCAAACCAGTTGCGCCCGAACACATAGATCATTATCACCAGCCCGATCATGGCCAGAGCGACAGGCAAACGCGTGGAAAAGGCACTCACGCCAAATACTTTGTAGCTGGCGGCCACCAGCCAGTAATGCAGCGGGGGCTTTTCAAGGTAGCGGATTCCGTTGATGTGCAGGACGGCCCAATTGCCGGTTTGAGCCATCTCGCGCGCGGCGACAGCGTGACCCGCGTCGGTGCTATCGAGCAGCGCTGGCCAGGCCGTGGTCCCCAGGTAAATGCCCGCGGACAGGACTAGCAGCACGATGATGGAGGCTCTACGGCTCATGTCAGAATCGTTAATTATCCCCTAAATCCTCAGAAAGCGGAAGATGCGTGGTTCCTGCCCGGCAACCAATTGGCCCCAGGTTATTCGATGTGTTTCGTCAAGGTTAGGATCGCTTAGAGTGCAAGAATACTTGGACCTGTTTCAGCACTTTGACCAGATGGAGCAGAATCCACTCAGAAAACTTTAGCTCGACTTCACTGGGAATCTTGCGCGAAAGTATCGTGTGCTCACACAGATTCCAGATCCCAACAAAGCTAGCGCTGGCCTGGGCAAAATGGTTCCAAGATACGCCGCGCTTGCTCTCTGGACCTTGCTGCCACTCCTGGGTGCGATAGGGGCACACGGCAAGACGGCAAATGCACCGCTTTCCTACCGGGAACTCGATGCCAGCTTTTTTGCTCTACGCCAGCAGTTTAACCTGGATGCCGGTCACATTCGGATACTGATGCTGCTTTCACCCACTTGAGAGGTTTGCCGCCACGGCGTGACCGTGCTGCGTGACGACGTCTTCCGTAAGATCTCCGACCCTCAAATCCGCGCCTACGTGGTCTGGGAGCCTATCCTGCGTTCCGACGGCGTCGAGGCGCTGCCCGATGCCACATCGATCATCAGCTCCGATTCACGCGCAGTACAGTATTGGGATCCCGCCGCCGAGGTTGGCAAAAGATTTTCGCGCTCGCTCGATCTGCCGTTGAAAACTCCGGCATGGGATATCTATCTGCTCTATTCCCCGGAGGCTCGTTGGGATTCTGAACCGCCGCAACCGGCGTTTTGGATGCACCAGCTCGGTTTTCCGCCGTGGTCTGACGGGGCTAAGCGATTCGGAAAACAATGGCTAGACGGCGCGAAGTTCCGTGAGGCCGTCGAAAAGCTATTACAGTCATCCCGGCCAGGTCCACATGCGGGATGGATGCCATCCTGGCCGAGCCGCTATTTGTGCCCCTCGGCAGAGGGCGAGGCGAAAGCGCTAGTGTGGTCGTGAATGATGCGCCAACCTTCAGGAAATTTCCTGGCAATCAGCGTGAAAACTCCGCCGGGACGATCCTTTTCGCGCTCAAGCTGCCAGCGTCCCAGAATGTAAGCCGAGTCGGAGGACAGCATCGTAATTTCCAGGTCAGAAAAAGTTAGCTTGCCCATCGCCACCTGGTCAGGATACGACTTGCGATAGCGATCCAGCACCCCCTGCCAGCCGCGAAGGATGCCGCTCGAGCCTACAAATTCTGTCTTGTCCGACTTCCAATAGCCCACCATAAAAGTCTCAATGTCGCCTCGATTCCATGCCTCCTGCTGGGACTGGAGCAATGTGCGGATCGCAGTTTGATCCCCGGATGTTGGCGACGCTCCGGCGGGCTTGCTCTCGACCACCCCACTGAGCATTAGAACTGCGAGCACCAGAGCTACGCAGAGGCTGGGAAGGGCATGTATTTTGTTCCTCATATCTTTGGCACCTTTGCTTTTCAGTGATTTA
Organism: Terriglobia bacterium; assembly: GCA_041497605.1. Taxonomy (GTDB): domain Bacteria; phylum Acidobacteriota; class Terriglobia; order Acidiferrales; family UBA7541; genus JBGPTK01. The sequence continues at coordinate 2,183 of JBGQGW010000021.1, forward strand.
CGTACGGTTACTGGCTGCGATTGCAACGGCAAATCATCTCTTGCATTCTGAGTCCGGACGTCCTAAAGGTACAGTACCATCCTCCCATTGTCCGGCGCGTGGTTCAGAGCGAAACTAGTGTGTGTGATAAAGCCCATGGTCCCGGCCCTCATTCTCGCGCTCTCTGCGGTGGCCATGACCCAATTTGGCCTCTATTTGTGGCGGGCTGCCATCATCTCCATAGCCGCTGAGTCTTACTCAGATGGCGGGTCCTGCAGCGGTGGCGGGGGAAAACGCTCTAACCCTTTGCATAAACATGACTTCCATTCCCTGTCGGCCATACACGATATCTGCCCAACATTTGAGCGGCCTAACATGCATCTCCAGCTTGTCCGCGCCTATTACCGGGCGGTCCAGGTGATCGGCAATCTCTGCGAAGAGCGCATCTCCCCAATTGCCAACTGGGCGGCCGTGGAATTGGACCTTTGCACGCGGTGTGCAGCCGTCCTGGTTGATCAGCGCCGGCGCAGCACTCAAGCCTGCTTCGTTAAGGCCAGTACTTTCTAATGGCTACCTCAGAGCAACTCGCCTAACTCGTTCACTCTGCGGCAGTAATCCAATAGGACTAATCGAACAGTACTAGTTTCTCATTGCCCGCCACGGACCCCAGAGCGATACTTGATACTGCGATGGAGCATATCACTCCAATCATCGTCCTGACGCTCTCGTTAGCGGCATTGAGCCAGTTCGGCTTATACCTCTGGCGGGCGGCTCTTATATCGGTTGCCGCTACGTCCCTGACGGTTGATGAAAACTCCTCTACTCTACTGAAAAACAAGGACTTCCAGTCTCTCGCTGCAATCCACGATATTTGCCCACAATTTGGGCGCCCAGGCCTGCGTCTGCAATTCGTCCAGGCCTATTATCAAGCCGTCCAGGGGATTGCGAACCTTTGCGAAAAGCACTTGCCAGCAGTAAGGGAATGGGCAGCGGTTGAAATGAGCGTCTGTACCCGTGCAGCGGCCGTGCTCGTTGACCAGCGCATGCGAAGCACTCAAGCCTGCTTTGCCGAAGTCAGTTCATTCTAATCCTCAGAAATTCCAACAGTCAGGCTCCCGCACGCAGGTGTCATTGAGCAGCAAGATCGTGTAGTTTGCGCGTCGCTATCCCTTCTCAGTAGGCCCAGCGCATTAGAATTCCACCGGTGGTGTATCCAGCGCCCACGGAGACGATCAGCACCAGGTCTCCCTTGCGCAGTCGCTTCTGCTCCACCGCGTCGCGCAGACACAGGGGAATGGTGGCTGCGGTGGTGTTCCCGAAGCGATCGATATTGACCATGACTTTGGAATCATCTACTCCCAAGCGCTCCTGCATCGCCCGGATGATCCGAAGATTAGCCTGGTGGGGAACGACTAGAGTGAGGTCTCGAGTCGAAAATCCGTTGCGCTCGAGCAGTTGAGAGGAAACTTCGCACATGCGCCGCACTGCATATTTGAAAACCTGCTGACCTTCCTGATGGACGTAATGCATTCGTTGATCCACCGTCTCGCGCGTTGCGGGATGAAGCGAGCCGCCGCCAGGCATGAATAAGGAGCAGCCGCCGGAACCGTCCACATCGTGGGAGAAATCGATGATCCCTTCTTTGTCCGATTCGGCAGGTTCCACCAGCACGGCGCCCGCTGCATCGCCGAACAGCACGCAGGTCGCGCGGTCTTTAAAATCGAGAATGGAGCTCATCACATCGCTTCCGATCACCAGCACTTTCTTGTGCGGTCCGGAGCCGGCAAACTGCGCTCCTACTGTCAACGCATAAATGAATCCGGAACACGCGGCTGAAAGGTCGAATCCCCAGGCATGTTTTGCGCCCAAACGGTCCTGAACCAGGCATGCCGTGGCAGGGAACATCATGTCTGGCGTGACCGAGGCAACGATGATTAGGTCAATTTCTTCGGCAGAAACGTTCCGTTGAGCCAAGACCTGTTTTGCCGCTTCCGTCGCGAGATGCGAGGTTGCCGTGCCGGGATCGGCGTAATGCCGCTCGCGGATTCCAGTGCGTGTGCGAATCCACTCGTCGTTCGTCTCCACGATCTTTTCGAGATCGAAGTTGGTGACTACCCGCGGCGGCGCGAAGCAGGCTACGCCGGTGATTTTGGCGGCAATTCGTCTCCCCATTTCATCTCCTGACTGGCGAACGGCGCGATTGTACGCAATTGCGAGCAGACGTGACAAGCGAAACAGCCGCGCTGTTCCATCCAACTCCATCGGGAAAAACAATTTATGATGGTATTTGCGTTGCTTATGTCCGGGTCAGGCTCTCGTTCTGCCGGTCAAGCTGCAGCACCAGTCTCCCGGAACCACAGAACGAGTTCTCTGGACAGATCCCGATCGCTTGTGCCAAGATTTGCCTAGAAGCGTCTTTCAAACACAATCCGCACCCGCCGCGGTCGCGAAGGAGCAGAGCCAATGTATTTCGACCAATTTTATCTCGCCTGCTTGGCGCACGCCTCGTACATGATCGGTTCCGAAGGAATCGCGGCTGTGGTTGACCCGCAACGCGACGTGGAGATCTACATTGAAGAAGCCAGGAAACAGGGCCTCCGGATCGCGCACGTCATCGAGACGCATCTGCACGCTGACTTCGTCTCCGGCCACCGCGAACTCGCGGCGCGCACCGGCGCCACGATTCACGTGGGCGAAAAAGCCGGCGCGCTCTATCCGCACCACGACGTGAAAGACGGCGACGAGGTTCGCTTCGGACGAGTCGTTCTGCGTTTTCTCGAGACTCCCGGCCACACGCTCGAAAGTATCTGTATCCTGATAACGGATCTGGATCGTTCGGCCGAGCCTTACGCCGTCCTGACCGGCGACACTCTTTTCATCGGTGACGTGGGCCGCCCCGATCTTTCGCCGGACCAAACTCCTCAGCAGCTTGCGGCCTTGCTCTATGCCAGCCTGCATGAAAAGCTGCTTCGCCTGCCTGATTCTGTCGAGGTTCACCCGGCGCACGGCGCCGGCTCGCTCTGCGGCCGCAACATCAGCCAGGAACGCTCCTCCACCATCGGGAAAGAACGCAAGACGAATTACGCCCTGAAACCCATGAGCCGCGATGAATTCGTCCACCTGCTGACATCGGAACTTCCGCCGCGCCCCGAATATTTCCTGCGCGATGCCGAGATCAATCGTGGCGGGGCCGTTCCGATCGATAACCTGGCTCCCCTGAAGGCACTCACGCCCCAAGAGGTTCTGCAAAGCCAGGCCGGCGGCGCGGCCGTGCTCGATACTTGTCCGGCCACGCTATTCGGCGCAGCGCACATTCCCGGCGCCATTCACATTGCGCTCACCGGGCAATTCGCATCGTGGGCCGGCATCGTGATTGGGCTCGACCAACCCATCGTGATCGTTGCTGAAGATCCGCAACAGGCGGAAGCGTCACGCATCCGCCTCTCACGCGTGGGAATCGAGAAAGTCGCGGGTTATCTGGATGGCGGCATGCTGGCGTGGGATCGCGCTGGATTGCCGAATGAGCAAGTGCCGCAGATTTCCGTCCTCGATCTTTATCAGCAGATTTCGCAACATCCTGATTCGCTCCAAATTCTGGATGTGCGTAAAAAGCCGGAGTGGGAAAGCGGAAACATCGAGGGCGCCCGGCTGAAACCACTCGATCGCCTGCGAACGATGCTGGCCGATCTCGATCCGCACAAGCCCACTGCGGTCCACTGCAAAAGCGGTTATCGCAGCTCCATAGCGACCAGCCTGCTCCAGCGCGCCGGGTTCACCAGCGTGATGAATGTGACGGGTGGATTCGATGCTTGGCGGGCCCAAAATCTCCCCATCGTCGACCCCGCCCAGCCAGCCCATACGGCCGCCGGCTAATCAGAGGCGGGAAGAAGGAGTTTCCGCGCCGGAAGCCGCGATTTCTTTGGGGGCAGTTCTCATTCGATTCACGGCAAAATCGCCCTAAATTTCCGGCGGCAGGATTTCGTATCGATACGAAATCTCCGCGGTCTTCCGCAACATCGCCGCCACGGAGCAATATTTCTCCTCGCTCAATTCAATCGTGTGGCGCACCGCGGCGTCATCCAGCTTTCCGCGCAGCCGGTAAACCATCTCGATTTTCGTCCAGACCTGCGGCGGATTCGGAGCCCGTTCACCACTCACTTCCACTTCAAGCGCTTCGAGCTTCTGCCGCTTCTTCGCCAGGATGATGACCACGTCTGTAGCGGTGCAGGCCCCCAGCGCCGCCAGCAGCATCTCCATTGGTCCAGGCGCCACATTGTGTCCCCGGTCGGAATCCAGCGCCACGGCGTGACCGGAAGGCATGGCCGCCCGGAACTCCTCGCCTCCCACCCACTCCACAGTTGCTGTTTGCATTGCCACCCCCGCGCAGAAGGGTAGCCTTTCGGAAGAAAAAATCAAAGCCGCACGAAGTGGATTCGATGGGGTGAAAGGACGAGAACGGCAGCTAAACGGGGGCGCTGGTGGGATCTTCCACCGGCACGCTGATCTCGACGATGGGCCGGGGCTGCTGGCGCATGGTGTCGACGAAGACGCGCAACAATTGGGGATCGAACTGGTTCGCGGAGCAGCGCTCCAGTTCGGCGAACGCGTCAACCGCGGTCCGCGCCTTTTTATACGTGCGGTCGGAAGTAATCGTATCGAAAGCATCGGCGATGGCAATAATGCGAGCACCGAATGGGATCTGCTCACCACACAGTGCATCCGGATATCCAGAGCCATCGTAGAATTCATGATGGTGGAGCACCATCTGCTGGATGCGTTCGAGCGTGCGCAACGGCTCCAGGAGCTGCGCGCCCAGCCGCGTGTGATTCTTCATGGTTTCCCATTCGGTCGCATCCAGCGGTCCCGCCTTGTTCAAGATCGCTTCCGGAATTCCCACCTTGCCCACATCGTGCAGCAGTCCGGCCAGGCGCATCTCTTCCACTTCCCCTGGCCCGAGACCGAGGGACTGCGCGAGCATCAAGGCATACTTGGAGACTTTCTGCGAATGTCCCTGGGTGTAAGGATCCTTGGCATCCACGGCGAGGGCCAGCGAGGTCACCGTATCCACCACGGCCGAAGGTAATTGATCTGTAGCCGCCAAGTCTTCCTGCTCCGCCAAGGAGCGCGTGAATTGTTCCAGGCGCTGCAGGATTTCTGCGAATGCCTCCGGGCCGGTAGTGAATTGCCGCTTTAATGTAACACCCAGGTAGGCTTCGAGCACGTCTCGCTTCCATTTCTTCGTCTCATCCGTATCGTTTTGCTCGGAGGTGGAAACAGCATTGCCACCTTGATGCTTCGAAAGATACATCGAGGAGTCCGCCACCTGAATCAGTTCTTGCGGTGTGGCTCCATGCACCGGGTAGGTGGCAATACCGAAGCTGCCGGTAATGTTCTTATCATGCAGCAGTGGATCGGAAGCGATGGAGCTTCGCAGTTTGCCGGCAAGTTGCCGCGCCTGATCCGCGTTGGTCTCCGGCATCAGGATTACGAACTCATCTCCCCCGTACCGTGCTACCACGTCGGAGCGCCGGCAACTCATCTCCAGAAGGTGTGAGACGCGTTGCAGCACCACGTCACCTTCGAGATGTCCGTAAAAATCATTCACGAATTTGAAGCGGTCCAGGTCCATCAACACCAGCGAGAACGGGCGGCCGGCGCGCGTCGATCGCTTCCATTCCGCCGAGAGTGCTTCCATCAGGAATCGATGTGTCTTCACGCCGGTCAAACCGTCGGTAATGGCCTGCTCCTGCGCTTTCTGGAACGTCAAAGCGTTGTGCAAAGCGCCCGCAAAGAGATCCGCGAGCGTCCGCAGCAGCAAAACTTCTTCGTCGGGAAAATCACACGGTTCCGCGCTTTCCGCGTAGAGTACGGCAAGCAACTGGTCCGCATAAATAACCGGCAGAGCGATCGCGGAAGCAGTTCCTGGCAGCACCGGCTGGGGCGAATTGGCGTTCACCTCGTGCACCATCGCCATTTGCCCCGTGCGCGCCACCTGCCCCACCAATCCTTCTCCCAGTGCGATTCGCCGTCCCAATGCTTCGCGGCGGCGGCCAGCCTCGGCCTGAATCAAAAGCTCCTTGGTCGAGTAGTCGAGGACGGCGATGCCCACATCGTCATACGTCAATCCATCTTCGAGTTCCTCCGCGATCTTCGCCAGCATTTCGTCCGGATTCAGCGTCGTGATCGCGTGGCCGGAAAGGTTATTGAGAAGGGTGAGGTGCCGCGACTTCTTTTGCTCCTCGGCAAAGAGCCGCGCGTTCTCAATGGCGATGCCTGCCTCGCCCGCCAGCACCAGCAAAAGTTCCAGATGCCCGCCGTCGAACACGCGCTCGTGATGGCTGTACACGGCCATCACACCGATCGCACGGTCATAGAGCACCAGCGGCACTCCGCAGAAGCAGCCGGTTTTCTGCAGCGGCTGAACGCCGATTTTCCGGACTTCCTCAACGAAGTTCTCGCGGATCAGCACCGGCTCGCGCGTGCGGATCATGTACTCCGTCAGAAAGTTGCCCACCGGCCGGGAATGCTTCGGCTCGCGCACGCCATTCACCACGTCCAGTTCGAAGCGGATTTCTTCGCGATGGCCATCGTGAAAACCGATATAGAAATTATCGACGTCAAACAGCCGCTTCATCTCCGTGTAAATCTTTTCGAACAGCACGTTACTATCGAGCGTGGAGCTGAGTGCCCGGCCAATTTCGTTCAGGATATGCAATTCCTCACTCCGCCGGGCTGTTTGCTGGATCAGGTAACTATTCTCCACCGCCATTCCGATCTGGTGGCCCAACGCCATCAGCAACCTCAACTCCGCTGGCGTGAATCGCCGGGCGTCCGGGGTGCCCAGCAATAACACGCCGAACACGCGCTCCTTTGCCTGCAAGCTGATTCCGATCACAGTGCGCAGGCCTTGCGCGACAAGCAACTCCCGCACTCGGCGGAATTCTATTTCGCGATCGAGTGCCACCCAGGCTTGGTCGCGTGCCAGATCGCGCAACACCACTAAGCCACCCAGCCGCGCCACCAGGCTGACCATGTAATCGTCCAAACTTCCCTGCTGGACCGCGGCACAGAACTCGTCAGAGAGCCCGGTCGCGACCATCGAAGTGGGCCCTTGCATATCGCCATAGTGCAGGCACAGCGCCCCGGCCGGAATACGCACTACGTTCAGTACGCGGTCCAGAGCCTGCGACAGCATTTTCTGAATCTCGCCGCCGATAAAACTGGAAGTGGCGAGATTTAGATTGGAAAGCGCCAGCATGTTCCGTTCGACCCGGCGGCGCTCCTCCTCATAAACCGTCATCACCATCAACACGCCGGCGAAGAGTTGCGGCAATAACATCGGAAGCCGCAGGTCAGTCCGGTTGAGCCAGGCCAGGCGATTCTGATACGTGGTCCCCAGCAGCAGAAGGCTCCAACCAAGGAATGCGACTCCCAGAAAGAGATCGGCGCGGGAATCTTGTTTCTTACCTTCCCGCCAGAAGAGGCCCGCGACGACGAGCAGCACCATCGCAATGCCCACTCGCAGCGGGATCGCAATGTACCCGCGATAGTAGGCCTCGGCCCAAATTGCCGCAGCCAGTGCGGCAAGAGTTGCGCTACGAATCCAGGCGGGCTTGCGCGAATAAAGTTGAACCGAACAGAGGAAAACCAACGCCGCTGCGGCCATCAGCCATTCGTTGATGGGTTCTTGCCAGGATGTAAAATTTTGTGAGGCATCGATACCACGGCCTAGCGACTGCAATGCGACCAGCACCCACGCACCGGACCATGCCAGTAAATATTGCTGGCGCTTTAATCCGTACATGTAGGCAAAAAACGCGCCCAGCAATGCCGCGCCGGCAGACATGACCAGCGCCACCATGTGTTGTCCGCTCAGCAATACACCGCTCCGAAGAGAAATCGAGTCAGGCTTGATCGAGCATAGCAGAAATTAGTGATATGGAACCTCAAGGCTCAAGGTGGAGTTTCTTCCGAATCAATGCTTCCCAGGCCACAATCCTGAGCCTGTTTTACGGGTCGTAAACCCAAGAACGCCCCGGGTTGATTTGCCAGGCCGACTATACGAACAGAGACGAGACGGAACAAGAGTACGAGAGTACCGTTCTCAATTTTTTCGCGATGCAGGTGGACTCGATTTTGCCCAGCGCTTCCGATAAGATGTTAGGTTTCCAAGGGACGAAATGAAGTGACTGACGATGCCGAGGCCGGCGAAACAAACATGACATCCACGGGAAAACCGCGCGTCCGATTCGCTCCTTCTCCGACTGGATACTTGCACGTCGGCGGAGCTCGCACGGCGCTTTTCAACTGGCTGTTTGCGCGTCACGAGGGCGGCACGTTCATTCTGCGCGTCGAAGATACGGACATCGAACGCAATCGCCCGGAACTGGTCGATGGGATTCTCGAAAGCCTGCGATGGCTCGGCATCGAATGGGACGAAGGCCCTTATTTCCAGTCGAAACGAATCGACCTGTATCGTGCCGCGGCAGAGCGATTGCTTGCAAGCGGCGCCGCCTATGCGTGCTACTGCAAGCCCGTGCAATATGCGGGCGCCGATGCTCCCGTCGAAAATCTTGACGAAGGTGATGTGGAGCAACCCAAGGCGGCGCGCGGGCCGGCCTGCCCGTGCCGCCACCTTTCCGCCGAAGAGCGCGCCGAAAAGGAACGCCTGCGTTCACCGCGCGCGATTCGGTTTGCCGTGCCCCGTTCAGGCGTGACCAGGTTCGATGATGCCGTGTTTGGCGCCCGTGAAGTGCAAAACGCCGAGATCGAAGATTTCGTCCTGCTGCGCTCCAGCGGATTACCTACTTACCAATTGGGTGTCGTTGTGGATGATGTGGACATGCGCATCACTCACGTGATCCGCGGCGCCGATCATCTTTCCAACACGCCCAAGCAGGCGCTGCTCTATCAAGCCCTCGGTGCCACGCCGCCCATTTTTGCGCATGTGCCGCTGATCCTTGGACCAGACCGCACCCGGCTGTCGAAGCGCCACGGCGCCACCAGCGTCGGTTCCTACACCGAGGAAGGCTTCCTCCCCGAAGCGTTCCGCAATTTCCTGGCCCTGCTGGGATGGTCCACCGGCGACGATACGGAATTCCTGCGCACGCCGGAACTGGTCGAGCGGTTTTCGCTGGCGGGCGTCAGCCGCACCAATGCAATTTTTGATCGCGCAAAACTCGAATGGTTTAACCAGCAATACCTGCACAGTCTGCCGGTCGGCGAATTGCTGCCTTATGTGGAAGCGGAACTCCGCCGCGCGGGAATTTGGCGCGACGAGTGGGGCGCGAGCGAGCGCGGCTGGCTCGAGCGCACCGTGGACTTGATTCGTCCGCGTACGCGCTTTGTTAACGATTTTTCCGGATGGGCTCGCGCATTTTTCACCGATACCTTTGAATACGATCCGGAGGCGCGCGAGAAATTCTGGAAGGACGAGCGCCTGCCCATGCTCCTGGGCAAGCTCGCCGGCGCGCTCGCCGTGCTTCCCGAATGGAATCACGACGCCTGCGACCATGCGCTGCGCGAAATCGCCGCCGCGGAAGGGGTGAAAGCAGGCTTACTGATCAATGCCACCCGTGTGGCGATTGTCGGCCGCGCCGTCGCTCCGCCGCTTTTCGATTCCATGCTCGCGATTGGCAAAGAACGCGTGGTCGCACGCTTGCGCCGCGCGCTTCCCGTCGTCTCCACCCGCTAACAAATCAAACCGGGCGCGCCGCGCAATCTCCCCGAAAATCGCGTTTTATTGGAAGGCCACTTCGAGGACGTACCAAGGAAAGCCTTATAACTAAGGTTTCTTGCTGCTGAAAATCTCCGGATGAATGCTGCGGGAACTCGCACCGGCGGCAGCGATCTGCACGGTCACGGAAATCGGAATCTTTACGGGCGGCAAACAGGTCGTGTCGTTGCAAGGCTGGTAACGCAAAATCAGTGGAATCGTCATCGCGCCGAGTGGCGCATCGCCCCCCGCCTCCAGGCGCAGGAAAATCGGCGCGCGTCCCGTGTAAACCAGCAGCGGCGTCTGCGAGAATGAAAATTTCAGCGATTGTTGAGGAGGATAAACCGTTTCGACTTGGCGCAAGCCGCTTGGCAATTGCGCCGTCAGCGTGGTTGGAATCAGAAACTCATCCGCTGGTTTATTGGCGTTGATGTGGTAGCCGGATCGAATCTCCGCGATCACCGCCACCTCGAACGCGCGCCCGCGCGGGACTGGTTCGAGCGAAACATAAGCCTGCGGCTTCACAATCGCGGCCGCATTCTGCAGGGCGGAGTTTTCTTGCGCGCGTCCCCCTTCACTGATTGCAAAAATCGCAGCGAAACAGAGCGCGGAAATGACTGCCAAAGATGTCCGCATCTCTACACCGCCACCGGCGCGCCAAGCTGCTGCGTCAGAATCCGGCTCATCACCTGAGTCAAAGTCTCGCCGGTCTTTTCCAGCACGAATGAGTTTGCCGCATCGGACCAACCGAGTTTAAAACTGGTGGTGAGCGCCGAAATCCAGATCTGCCGCACGGGAGTGTTCGGGCTGATGACGAAGCGGGTCTCCTCATCGTCCTCGAAAAGGATTTCGAGCTTCCCGCTCCCGCCTTCCACTTCAAAATCGTGCTGGTCGCCCAGGTCAAGCAGCCGTTTGCGTAACGCTTCGAAGGCATCGTCGCATTTCTTCTGGAAATCGCGTTCTTCCATCATTTAAATCAGCCCCTGAATATCTTTCTTGAGCGAATCCATGTTCACCAGGCCGATAAACCGCTTGATTACCTTACCGTCGCGCGAAATCAAGACGCTGGTCGGAAAGCCGATGATCCCGCCAAACTTATTGGCGATGGCGTCGTTTCCAATCATGATGGGGTAGTTCATCAAGACTTTCTGTCCATCCACGTCGAATTTCTCGCCCTGCACGAACGGCTCCACAACTTTCTTGCCTTCATCGTCCATGGCCACGCCCAGGATCGTGAAGCCTTTGTCCCAATATTTTCTTTGAAAGTCGATCAGGCCGGGAATTTCCGCCTTGCATGGCTCGCACCAGGTAGCCCAGAAATTCACCAGCACCACCTTGCCCTTGAAGCTTCCCAGCGATACGTTCCGGCCATCCAAACTCTGAAACGTAACTTCAGGCTCGTCCGGGTAATCTTTCTTCCCCGTGTCTCCTCCCGCAGCGCTGGCGCCCTTGAACGATTTGCACGCCGGCGAGATACCGGCGGCCAGAATCGCAAAAACTGCGAGAGTTCGAATCAGTGTCTTCCTCACCATCACTCCGTTCACCATGAAAATCGGTTCAAGAATGCTAGTTTACCCGACAGCCACGTCAGCCGGTTCACAAAAATAAGTCCGCCCACGAACAGCAACAACACTCCGCTGAATACTTCCACCATATGGATGTGGCGGCGGAATTTCTGGTAGAAACGCAGGAATTGCCCGATGCCCAGCGCAGTCAGTATGAAAGGAATCGCCAGGCCCGCTGAATACACCGCGAGCAGGAAAACGCCCTGCGCGATCGTGTCCCGCGTTGCCGCCAGGCCCAGCACCGTGGCCAGAATCGGCCCGATGCAAGGCGTCCATCCAAACGCAAAAGCAAAGCCCATCAGAAACCCGCCGACAATCCCCGGCTGCCCTCCAACATTCCGGAAATGCAAGTCGCGATTCAGCCAGCGCGAAAGGACTGGCCCGATCAGAAAAATCAACGCAACCGAAACCAACTGGACAGGCTGAATTCCGTGGGCGCTCTCGGAAAATCTCCAGGCCAGCAACGCCGCTGCCGCCACCAGCACGATCCCGATGGCCAGTCCCACTCGCACTGGAATCTTCGCCAGCCAGCCGATCAGGTGCAGACCAAAAAGAACCACCACCGCCCCCGCGAGTGGCGCCAGCAGACTCCGATTACGGAGCAGAAACGACCCCACCGCGCTGGCTGATGCCCCGAAGGTGATGAACACAATCGAGAATCCAGAGACGAACGCCAGCGATGAGGTCAGCAAACTCGCGCGTGGCGTCTCTCCCTTCTTGAGCTGTTCCACTCCAATGCCCGAAAGCATGGAAATGTATCCGGGCACCAGCGGAAGTACGCACGGTGACAAGAAGGAAACCAGACCCGCCACAAACGCGGCAAATATAGAAACGTCCATTGTCTCTATTACGCCTTCTTCGCAGGATTGGATGCCTGTGTTTGTGTTAAGAAACAGGGCCCAAACTATTATTTTCCCACACTCGCCTCCTCAGTGTCGCGGCTATCTCATCTTTGTTTAAGGCTGCCAGGATTCCCGCCAAGTGTCAGCGAAACCATTCGACTTATCCATAGCCGAAAGCGCTATCGCTCTCTCTAATCCACTGAGTTAACAAGACCTTACGACGATCCCTCCGTTGGAATCCAACATGCCTTACTTGCGATTGCTGGCTGCGCGAAGGCCAACCGGAGAGCAACGAAATTTGGGAGGAAACGGATGACCCCGAACCAAATCACCGCCCTGCGAGTGGCCATGGCCTTCGCCGCCGTAGCGCTCTTCGGGCGAACTCTATGGATGGACGTGGCTGCTCTTGGGTTAACGGTTTCCGCGATCAGCCTGGACGCGCTAGATGGCTATCTGGCTCGCCGGCGCGAACTTTCCTCGCCCCTCGGCGCGCAACTCGACATCCTGGGCGACCGCGTGGTGGAAAATCTCTTTTTCACATTTTTTGCCGTCACTGGACTGGTTTCCCTCTGGGTTCCCGTGCTTTTCTTTGTGCGCGGAACTCTCACCGATTTTCTCCGTGGCCTTGCGGCCCTCTCCGGCCGCTCCGGCTTCGGCAAGGAATCCATGCTGGAATCTTGGTGGGGACGCAAGCTGGTTGCTTCGCGCGCGAGCCGCGGCGCCTATGCCGCGCTGAAATGTATCTGCTTCTGCTATCTGGGCGTGCAACTTACGCTCCTGCATCTTCCATCCCCGTTTCTCAATGGACGGGCCATGAGTTGGTTCTCTTGGACAGCACAGATTCTCGTTGCCGCTACGATTGCGTTCTGTATCGTCCGCGCCGTCCCCGTCCTATGGGAAGGCGGGCGCTATCTGGGCGCCCTTAGCCCCGCTTCGAAAACGGTGGGAGCGGCGCGATGAATCCTGCTTCACATTGCGCAGCGTTCTTTGACCTCGACGGCACTCTGCTCGCGCCTCCTTCGCTGGAACAACGATTCATTCGCTACTTATTAAGGCGCGGCGAACTGGGTCCCATGAATTGCTGGCGCTGGTTTTCAGAATTCCTGTTACGTTTAGGAATCGATCGAATCGAAGCCACGGAAGGCAACAAGAAATACCTCCAGCAATTGCCAACCACGCTGGCCGACGATTGGGCTGCTTCGGGTGTGTCCGATTCGTTGCCGTTCTTCACCGAAGGGCTGCGCCAATTGAAATGGCACGCAGCCCAGGGCCACAGGATTTTCCTATTGAGTGGTTCGCTCGCTCCCCTGGTGCGCGCAATCGCGAGCCGGCTGCCTGCGCCGCCCCAGAGCATCACCGTGTGCGCCACCGAACTCGAATCCTGCGCTGGCCGATGGACAGGATGCATTCGCGGCGAACTCATTTCGGGCGCTGCGAAAGCTCACGTGGCAATGCGTCTCGCGAAGCAATTTGGCGTTCATCTTGCCGGCAGCTTCGCCTATGCCGATCGTTTCTCGGACGCCGCAATTCTCGGCCTGGTTGGTTTTCCGGTGGCTGTAAATCCCTCCCGTGGTCTCCAGCGGCATGCGATCCAGCGCCGCTGGCCCATCGTTGAATGGGATCAGCAGGTTTCGCCGTCCCATACGGCGTCGCCGGAGTTTTTTCCCCGGATGGAATCGATTCCACAATTTCAGGTGAAGCGATGAATCGTCTATTCAAACCGCCGCTTCGTTCGTGCGTTGAAGCCGCCGCGGTTCCCTGGCGCGAGCGCGATGCTGTTTCTCACTCCCCCATCTTTTCCACGTGGATCGAGCAAGTCCGCGGAGCTTGCGGCGCGTTCGAATGGGTCACGTTCGGCTATCTGGGGGTTCTGAACACTCTCATTTTCCTCTTCCGCAAAAATCTGCCAGCCGCCCCGCGATATCTGTTGATTCACGCCTGTATTGCGGCCGGAATTGTGGCCCTCGCCTGGGCCGCCAGCCGGTCGGGCAATTCCGCCCTTCGTTTCCTGCGCTATTGGTACGCTCTGCCCCTCTGGACTTTCTTGTTCGAAGAGTTGACCGGCCTCGTCCACATCATTTATCCCAACTGGTTCGACGACTGGCTGATCCGTTTCGATCATGCCCTCACCGGCGTCTACCCCTGGGATTGGCTCGCACAGTTCGCGAATCCCGCGCTCAACGACTTTATGCAGTTCGCCTACCTGACTTACTTTTTCGCACTCGTTGCGTTGCCCGCGATTCTCTATGCGCAAGGTAAACATCGCGAATTCTGGACGGTGATGACGTCCATGGCACTCGCGCATTACACCGTTTACACCATTGCAGTCCTCTTCCCGATCCAAAGCCCATTCCATGCCTTCCCCGCGCTCGAACATCAGATTCTCCCGGGCGGCCCAGCCACCTGGATGATCAATCTCGTCGAGCGCTACGGTCGGGTTCACGGCGCGGCATTTCCGTCGGCGCACGTTTCCGGAGCGTTTGCCGTACTGCTTTGCGCATGGCAGTATCGCCGCTGGCTTTTCTGGTTGCACTTGCCTCTATTCTGTTTGATGGTGATTTCAACCGTCTACGGCCGCTATCACTACGTGGGGGATTGTCTGGCCGGCCTGCTGACGGGAGCCGCGGGCTTCGCCGCTGCTCATCTCTTGATGGAATCGCGCGGCGCCGTGCCGCAAATCCGCGCCACTGAATAATCTTTCTTACGAATTCAATCCATTCGCGGATGCCGCTCGTGCCACTCCGTCGATTGCTCATAGGCATGAGCAATTTGTAGCAACCGGGCTTCTTCCCAGGCGCGCCCGATCAGTTGCAAACCAATCGGCAGCCCCGTTCGCGTAAAGCCGCAAGGCACTGAAATGGCCGGCAGGCCCGTAAAATTGGCCGGCCGATTCGTGCGAATCAGCGCCGAGCGCACCGATTCCTCTTCCGTGCCAATCTTCACCATTTTCTCGCCGATGCGCGGAGCTGGCACGGGCACGGCCGGCGCAAGGATCGCATCCACGCGCTCGAAAGCAGTCTCGAAATCGCCGAGCACTTTCTTGCGCGTCTCGAGTGCCGCCAGATAGTCGACTGCCCGGATGGAATCACCCAACTCCAATCGCTTCCGCACGTCTTCGCCATATTCAGCGGCCCGGGCGGGATAATAGCCGGCCAGCTCGTGAAAACTATTCGACTCGGCCAGCGCAATCTGCGTGCTCGGCTCAACAGAAGCAGAAATATTCGGAAGCGAAATTTCCTCAAGCGTCGCTCCCAGCCTCTCGAGTTGTTTCCCCGCAGATTCGACCGCCTTCTGAACCTCGGCGTCCACGTGCTCGAAGAAATACTCGCGAGGCCAACCCAGGCGCACTTTTCCGAGCCGCCGCCCTTTCAACGCGCCGGGATAATCCGGCACCGCCCTGGCTGCCGTTGTGGGATCAAGCGGGTCGCGTCCGGCGATTGTGCGCAACAGAATCGCAACATCCGCTACCGTTCGAGCCAGTGGCCCCGCGTGGTCGAGGCTCCGCGCCAGCGGCACAACTCCATAGCAACTGACGCGGCCATATGTTGGCTTCAGGCCAACGATTCCGCACAGCGCGGCAGGGATTCGAATGGAGCCGCCCGTGTCGGTTCCCACGGATGCGAATCCAATTCCGGAAGCGAGCGATGCCGCCGAGCCGCCGCTCGAGCCGCCGGGAATGCGTTCCAGCGCCCAGGGATTGTGGACCGGACCGTAATGAGGGTTCTCGCTCGAAATGCCGTAAGCAAATTCGTGAAGGATCGTCTTGCCGATCAGGATCGCGCCGGCCCGCGAGAGACGCCGGGCTACCGTCGCATCAACTTCCGGAACAAAATCCGCCAGAATCTTCGAACCCGCCGTCGTGCGAATTCCGCGCGTCCAAATATTGTCCTTCAGCGAAATCGGGATGCCGTGAAGCGGCCCACGATCGCGCCGCTTCCGAAGTTCCTTCTCCGCTTGCCGCGCGGCCCGCCGGGCGCCATCGGCCACAACGGTGAGAAACGCGTTCAAGCGTGGATTCAGCCGTTCGATCCGCGCGAGCGCCGCTTCCACCAGGTCAACCGGAGAAATTTTCCTGGACCGCAGCAGCCGCGCGGCCTGCTCGATGGAAAGGAAAGCAATTTCAGATTCACGCATCGCAGTCATCCGCGCGCTTCAAAATATTTTGTCCTGGCGCCGCACGTTTCCCACCGAGCCGATATTCGCGATCAGCAGCACCAGCCGGTACTGATTCTCCGAGCGTACGTTGCCCAGTGTCAGCCGCCGGTACTCGAATCCGATCCCGCAGCACGAGCCGTTGTAGCTCAATTGCGCCAGTTGGTTTTGAAAGACCCGCTGCGTCACATCGTAGCTCATGCCGAAGGCGGTGTTCCACCCCCGGCGATTTAAATCCCCATAGCCCACCAGCGCGCGCACCTGGTTGGATCGCGGTTGAAATACATTTGGGTTTGCCGGCGAAGTGGGCGGGATATTGATGGTCGAAAAGTCCGCCAGCGTGAGAAAGGATTCGCGATAGGGTTTCAGTTTGAGCAGCGTGCCCACCCCGGTGATTTGCCCGCGCTGTGGATCGTAATCCACCCGGAGTTGCGCGTCGTAGGGTCCCCCGGGAGTGATGCGCAAGTCGCTGATGATCGGCGAAAAGTGCCGCGCGAAATCGGCGAACGCAAACGGGGTTAAGGCATCGAGAGTCTGAAACACGTTGCGTTGTCCTGGAGCCAGCGCGCCGCCGAAGGTTGGATCGAAGAAATATTTTTGAGCGATGCGCCAGCTCACCAGGTCTTGCGCATCGCCGTCCCCTTGCTTGCGATAGAGCCGCTGCGTCACCGAGTACTCCACTTCATTCGTGTCGGTGAGGGTTTCATCTTCATCGAAGCGGAGAAACCGGCCGAAATCGTTTACGCCGTTCACATAACGGTAGGTGATGTCCGGCTCGATCGCGTGTTTCCATCTGGTGTTCGAGTTTCCCCACTCACGCGCCAGCGAAGGCGGCCGCAAGTCCAGGGAAAATTCTTCGGTGGTGCGTACAAACGGTTCGTTAGACAGCACGCCGTTCACCAGTTGCGAGCCATAGCGAGTGGAGCGCAGGGTGAAAGTCGGCGTCACACTGAGCCACGGCCCCCAGTGCAGGGGCATGGTCACACTCGGCGCAAATTCCGTGCGCTGCACGGCGGCGGGCGTTTGAAACGATGGCGGAACATTGTCCGCGCGGTGGACGGCGTCGGCGAACAGATCGAGGCTGAAATAAACCGGCAGCCGCTGCCAGGGCGCTTGTTCGAACGAACTGAACCGTGCTTCCGGGGCCGTGCGCAGTACCACCGATGTCTCCGGCGTTCCGGTGGTGATGTCGTTGGTGCTCAAAAAGTTTTTGTAGCTTAATGCGGCGAAACTGATCGTGAATCCGCGGAATGTGTTCGTGACGAAAGCCGTGTTGCGCACCTCCGAGTTCACGGCCTGCGCGAATGTCTCGGCGAATGCCAGCCGGAATGTCAACGAACTCAGTTGATTCAGGTCCGCCACTGCCCGCCATCCCCCCGGCAGAAATGCATCCAGGCCAAAATGAGCCTCGTGGCCGCCTTGCGTCACGCGGGTCCCATTTTGCACGATGCCCCGGTCGTGCACACCGAAGTAGCTGGCATCAATTCGCACGTTCGAGTCGGGCCGCACGCGGAGGTTGGCGTTTTGGCTCCAGCCGCGGCGAGTCATTAGTTGGGCCCCGACTGTTGTGTCCATCCACTCCGTGGGCGCCCAATAGTACGAATCGCCCAGGAAATATCCTTTCACAGTGCTGTCGCCCACCTCTGGAGTCATGAATCCCGACTGGCGCAGGCGCCGGCCGGCTGGCAAGGTGGCATACGGCAAATAAATAATCGGCACGGAGAAAAGCCGGAAGGTCGCCCGCTCGAGGTGTACTTCGTGGTGAATCACGATAGTCGCGCGTGGTGTATAGAACTTCCAGGTCGGCCGGTCCGGCGGACAAACGGTCAGCCAGGCTTCTCGAATCTTGTAGATGCGTTCGTCCACTCGCTCGACTTCTGCTGCATAAAAAAGCAGCGGATTCGCACTGACCAGCAGGTTCACGTTCGGCCGCCGCTGGGTTTTGAACGAGCCGTGAACATTGTGGAAGACCCCATGGCCGGTGCGCAGCTCAAAGGTCGCTGAATCGGCGTCCAGGTGCTGCTCATCGCGGTCGAATTGCACGTGGCCGCGGGCGATGGCTGTTTTCGTTTCGTCATCGAACTCGACGTGGTCGGCGCGCAACCGGAAATCCAGGTAGGTAATGTCCACGTTGCCGTCGGCGAAGAATTTCTTGCCCACCTGCCGCTGCTGGTCGGCTTCCAGCTTTACGATTCCCTGCCCGGCTGATAATCGTTGCTGGGGACGCGGGAGAGCCAGTGAAACAGGCACGATCGCGCAGAACAGCACAAGGAGAGCAGATGCTCTCCCACTGTGGCTGAAGAATTTTCCGTGGCTCCGAGTTCGCATCGAAAGGGAAAGTCGAGCCTAACACGCGCCACGGAATGCAGGCAACGCAAGCGCTACATTCGGGCGCCGTCTCCAGTCACACTCGATGCGATTTGGCGCATCCGGGGTGTATACTCCGAAAACGAAAAGGAAGTTCCGGTCGGGCACTTGCCCGTGGCCCCAGATGTGCTTCACCCGCCCTGAGCCAGCCGCCCGGTCTGCGCAATTTTTGAGGGGAATGGCCTCTTCGTCCTGCGAGGAAGATCATGAAAAAACTGGCTTGGATCCTTGGTGGAATCATCGCCATCGTTCTTATCGGAATTCTTGTTTTGCCCTCTTTGATCGACGGAAATCAGTTCCGGCCCAGGATCGAATCGTCCCTGGCAACGTCGTTGAATCGGAAAGTCGAAATCGGAAACATCAGTCTCTCGATTTTTTCCGGAGGCGCGGTGGTGGACAACATTTCCATCGCCGATGACCCCGCCTTCAGCCGCGATCCCTTCCTGAAAGCGAAGTCCGTGAAGGTAGGCGTCGAATTGATGCCGCTGATCCTTTCGAAGCAGTTGCACGTGACGGCCTTCACCATCGACCAGCCGCAAGTGAACTTGCTCCGCTCCCCGAAGGGAACCTGGAATTATTCGACGCTGGGCGCAACGAATTCCAAATCGAAGTCCGCGGAAGCTCCGGTGAAGGATGCCGGCAACAGCGGCATGGATCTTACCGTGCAAAGATTGACGATTGAAAACGGAAAACTCTTTGTGGGCAGTACCGGTCCAAATACAAAAATGCGCGAATATGACGATGTGAAGATGCAAGCAACCGATCTTTCCAACACTTCTCAATTCCCCTTCACATTCAGCGCCAAGGCTCCCGGCAATGGCGCGATCAAGCTGGACGGCAAGGCAGGTCCGCTCAACCGCACCGACACGCAGGAGACTCCGTTCGCCGCGAATCTCGATGTGAAAGATCTGGATCTCGCTTCCACCGGATTTGTGGATCCCACCTCCGGGCTTGCCGGCGTCATCGATTTCACCGGAACGCTCAATTCCGATGGCCAGCGTCTCGACGCCAAAGGCTCGGTCAACGCCAAAAAGTTGCAGTTGGTCACCGGCGGCTCGCCCGCTCGAGTTCCCGTGACCGTTCAATTTGAAACCGGCTATGCGATGAAGCCCCAAACAGGTGCGCTGAAGCAGGGCGACGTCCATCTGGGAAAGGCATTCGCTCGCTTGACCGGCACGTTTAATGCATCGGGTGAAGTTGCTTCCATTCAAATGAAGCTGGAAGGCCAGAATATGCCCGCCGCCGATCTTGAAGGTGTGCTTCCGGCCATAGGCGTCACTCTCCCTTCTGGAGCTTCCCTGCAAACTGGCGCCCTCACCGCCAACCTGACAATCAGTGGGCCGGTGAACCGCCTCGTAACAACCGGGCCAATCAATCTTTCCAACGCGAAGCTCGCCGGATTCAGCCTGGGATCCAAGCTGGGTGGGCTCGCTGCTTTTACTGGATTGTCAAAAAACTCCGGTTCCGATACCACGATCCAGACCTTGAGTTCTCAACTCCGGGTCGCGCCGGAAGGAATCCGCGCGGATAGTTTGAACCTGATCGTTGAGGGCATCGGTACGATTACAGGCAACGGCACGATCAGCGCAAACCATGCAATGAATTTCAAATTGCTCGCCAAGTTGAGCGGCATCTCGCAAAGTCCGTTAGGGGCAATTGCGGGAATTGCAGGCATCGCCGGCCTCGGCCAGAAGCAGGGGATCGCAGCAAACATGGCTGCCAACGGAATTCCTTTCCTGATCCAGGGAACCACGTCCAACCCGGTCTTTGTTCCCGATGTCGCTGGCCTCGCCAAAGGATTGGGGAACAATGCGGCGGCGCCCAGCCAGCAAAATCTCGGCGGCATCCTCGGCGACCTTCTGAAAAGAAAAAAACCGTAACCTTCGACTATGTAGCGTCGGCCTTAAGGCCGGCAGCTTTTCTTTACTTGCCAAGGAACATCTAGTCCTGCGGCCAAAGGGAATGAAGGACGATGAATCGAGCCAAGTTTCTGCGAACTTTCACGGCCATCTTCGAGAAGCATGGCAAGTGGTATGCAGCTTATGTGGAAGAGATTCCCGGTGTGAACACCCAAGGCCGCACTCTCGCCGAAGCCCGCCGGAATCTGAAAGAGGCTCTGCAACTCGTCCTTGAAGTGAACCGGTCACTCTCGAGGCGACACAGCGTCCGCAATGTGATTCGCGAATCAATCCAGTTCACCGCCTAAGCCTTCATTTCTGACAAGCCCTGCACGAATCTGCGGAAGATCACTCTTTCCTTCGTATTTACGCAAAAGGAGATTCCTCGTCCCGTAGAACCGTCCGGGACGCAGAAGACGCGCTGCGCTCGAAATGACCCGAATGAGCCTGCTAAAAAATACTAAGCGCGCGCGGGTTATCTGTTTCGCGACATCGTGCGCCACTTTGCTGCTCGCTTCTATCCTTCCGCTGCTACGATGTGCTCGCTCGACGAAGGGCTTTCGCCGAGAACGTCCGCAGCGCAAAACGGACCGGTGCTTCAAATCTGCCCACAATGTGGTGCTGTGAGTTCCGCGAATGTAACCGCGTGCTCACTTTGCGACTCGCCTTTCACGCTCGGGGATGATTCTTCGGCTGTGTCTTCGGCTGAGCAGAACTCTGCCCGCTCGATCGAGTTCGATTCAAGCGCTCGAACGAATTCGAAGCCGGCAGAGTTGGCTGAGCAGGAATCCGCCATCGCGGTTGAATCGGCGGAACCGGAGTGGCGTCTCGAGTTGGCTCGGCGTCTCCATGCGTATCGCGCGCGCCGGCGGCGGGCAGTTGACGACGACTCGCAGCCTCCGCTGCCGTTTTCGGATGATATTGGAGCGCCGGATCCGGATTCCTTGCCTCCCCCCCCACGCCCCGCCGCGCGGCCTTCCTGGCGATCACGGCCCCGTGGCCATGCCCGAGTCGAAATCCGGGTCGATCAGCCCGAATTCGATTTCTCTGCCGCAGATGATTCCCGGCAGCACCCGGATACCTCTCTGGTGCCCGTTGCGGAACTAGCCGAACGCCGTTTTGCCGGCCTGTTGGACGCGGGATTTATGACCTTGGCTTACATCGGATTCCTATCGCTTTTCCGGTCGCTGGGCGGCGAGCTTTCCTTCGAGAAATTCGATTGGATCGTTTACGCAGCAACTTTCTTCCTGTTTTACGTCCAATATTTCGTGCTCTTCACTGTTTTCAGCGGGGATACACCCGGAATGAGAATTCGAGGCCTCTCTGTCGTCAGCCTGGATGGCAGCTTGCCCGGCACGCGGCAACTCCTGTGGCGGAGCTTCGGCTATGTCCTCTCCGGCAGCACGCTGCTGATGGGCTTCTTTTGGTCACTGTGGGACGAAGACCATTTCACCTGGCAGGATCGCATTTCGCAGACCTACCTCACATCGGCCGCTCCCCTGGATAATATAGAAACGATTGACGTTTCTCGAAGCCAGCACACCTTTGCCCATAAGTAGTTCCCGGCCAAGGGACTGAGCGGCAGCTCCTGCTCTGGCATGGCCTGAACTTCAAAAACCCCGATTGCACCCTTTCTGCAGCGGGATGCGTCCAAGAGTGTGGGAGATGACTTCTTGAAACAGCGCTTCCTCAATCAAAAGCTCGGCAAACGAACCAGCCGCACCTCTAATTTACGGAAAGCCAAGCTGGTGGCAGCGCCTGACCGCCGGTCTTCCGAGCCCGCATTGCCAGGTCGGAACGCGCCCAGAGGCAAACCTCTCTGAGGAAAGCACATCCGATGTTATAATTCAGACTTCTGGGCAGGTTCACGATTTCGCGGCTAGATGCCGCGCCTCAAAGCTTCCGAAGGGGAAAACGCATGAGCCGTCTGGCTAAAAAAATTGTCCTATCGCTCTCCGTGCTGATTTTTGCCTATGTGGCGATGGGCTATGTGCTCGGCAAGACCAATGACGACAAGACCTATCGCTCGCTGACCGTGTTCAGCGAAGTCCTCGAGCATATCCAGCACGACTATGTGGAAGACCCCAACATGCGCCAGGTGGAAACCGGAGCCTTGCACGGACTTCTCGATTCCCTGGACCCGCAATCGAGTTACCTGAGCGCCCGCGAATACGCCGACTACAAAAGCAAAGTCGACAACGAATCGAAGGGCGGCTCCGGCCTCGAGCTTTCCAAGCGCTTCGGCTATCTCGCTGTCATATCCGTCATGCCGGATAGTCCCGCGCAGAAAGCCAATATTCGCACGGGCGATTTGCTCGAATCCATCGCCGGGTTTACCACGCGGCAAATGGCTATCGGCCAGGCACAAGTACTGCTGAGCGGCGAGCCGGGAACGGCGGTAAAAGTTTCCGTGATTCATCGCGGCGGCGGTGAAGCGCAGGAAGTCGATCTGATCCTCGCGAAGATTCCCGCGCCCAAGCTGCTGGAAGACAAAATGAATGGCGATGTCGCTTACCTGCGCGTTCCCACATTTGACCGCGGAATCACCGCCCAGATTCGTGAAAAGCTCGTGCAAATGGAAAAACAAGGCGCGCACAAACTGATTCTCGATCTGCGCGATTGCGCTCGCGGCCAGATGCAGGAGGCTGTGTCCACTGCCCAGCTTTTCTTGCCTTCGGGGAATATCACCACGCTGCGCGGCCAGACCGTCTCTTCTCAAACCTTCTCCGCGGATCCTTCGAAAGTGGTTTGGAAGCAGCCCATGACCGTATTGATCTCGACCGGCACAGCCGGCCCCGCGGAAGTGGTCGCTTCCGCCATCGCGGACAATAAACGCGGCGAGACGGTTGGCACCACCACCTTCGGCACTGCCTCCGAGCAGAAAGTAATCCCGCTCGATGACGGCGCCGCGCTGATCCTGACTGTAGCGAACTATTTCACGCCGGCCGGCAAATCCATTCCGGCCGATGGCGTCGTGCCTCAGGTCGAAGTTCGACCAGCGCTCGATGATTCCGGCGCGGTCAATCAGGACCAGGCCACTCCTCAGCCAGGCCAGTTGCCCTCCGTCGATGATCCGGTGATGAAGAAGGCGATCGACATTCTTCAGGGCGCTGCGCCAAAGCATGCCGCTTTGAAGAAATCTCTCGAATTATTCCGGGCTGAAGCGCGCAAGCGCGCGGCCTGATCCGGCGTGGCGGCAAAAATCCGGGCTCCGATGCCCATACACCAGCGCCGGCTGTTCTCTGCCTGCCTTTGGCTCGTTCTTCTAGTCTCGCTGCTTTCCGCGTTAAACGCTTGTCGCAAACGCTCCCCAACTTCGGCTGAGCTTCGCGCCATCAGGCATGAGATGGTCGCTGCCGCGCAGCACGTCATCGGTCAAAAACCCGAAATCATCGTCCGCCCTGAAATGATCAACGTGCCGGAAGGTGAAGCGCCCGCCCAACTCTTCACCGATCACATTTACATCACGCTGTCAGACCCCGCGCAGAAAACGGAACTCGAACGCGCACTAGACAACGTGGCGCGCCGTCACGGACTGACTCGATCCTCGACTTCTTCCGCCGCCGGCATGATTCGTTTCGACTATCTTGAGAGCGGCCAGCGCACCCACGCCATCCATATCGTCACGCCGGTCGCTGCGCATCCGCCAGTTCAAGCGCAGACTTTGGGCGGCCCGCGGCTCGCCATCATTCTGGATGATCTCGGCAATGATCGCTCGGCAGCCGATGCCCTGTTCGCTCTTCCCTTTCCGCTCACGATCTCGGTGTTGCCGCGCCATC
>JBGQGW010000022.1:0-26340 GCA_041497605.1 Terriglobia bacterium
AATAACTCAAGAATCGCCAGCGCAGCTCCCTTGGTCTGTTCGCTTTTGTCGCTGGCGGGGCCGACGCACGAGGGACAGCCCTGCTCGCACGGGCACGAAATGATCAGCTCGCGCGTGCGGCGCAGAAGCGAGTCGCACACATCGAAGAGCGGCTCGCTGAATCCGATCCCGCCAGGATAGGCATCATAAAGGTAAAGATTCGGTTCGAACAATTCCTGAGTTTCCGCGGAACCATCCGCGGACATTTCGATCGGCTCCCGCCATTCAATTTCGGCTCCCGGTGCCGGCGGCCGCTCCCCGATCGCGGTGCCCAGGTCCCGGCGGTCGCACATCAGCAGCAGGGAAGCGATCGATTCCAGCGCGTACAGCAGGCCGAACATCCCGCTTTGCCGGTCCGACAGGGAGAAGGGCAAGCTCTCGACCAGCGCCCGCTCCAGCGTGATCCAGAAGGCGGTGGTGTGCATTTCGTTTTCCGGCAGCTCAAGTTTCCCCGCGCCCACGTTTTCATTCGTAAAAAATTTGATTTTCTTGAAGCCGACCACTTGCGAGCGCACCAGCACGTCTCCATGGACGCGGACTGCCGGCGCGAAGCCGCCCTCCCGCCGGGAAATCTTCTGCTCTTCCGCAGCTTCCAGCACCCGCACCTGCGTGTAGCGAATCGCGTCGGTGTAGTATTCCACCTCCACGCGCTTGACGTACGCCTTGCGCTCGTCGAAATTGAGCCGCTCGACGTGGAACTGCTGCCCTTGATGGAGATAAATAGCCTTCTCGTGCACGGTGGTCAGCGCGCTGGAAAAATCCACTTCGCCGATCACTTCCGGCGCGCCGCTGGTTGCGGAGCCTGTGTCTTCGCCGGTGATGTCAACGATCACAAAATTATCGGACGTCACCGAGCGCAAGCTGATCGTATCGGCTGGATAAGCTTGCTGGGTCCAGTGCCAATGGCCGCCGCTCCAGTGCAGGAATCCCGCTTCCACCAGCCGCTCGCACAGTGCCGTCAAATCGGCGTCCCCGAATTTTTCATCGGGCTCGAGCGGCAGCTCGAAGGCCGCGCACTTCAAATGGTTTACCAGGATTTCCAGATTATCCGGCTGGATGTAGGCGTGCTCCGGCGAACGCCCGAAAAAATAATCCGGGTGTTGCACGATGTATTGATCGAGCGGAGCGGACGAAGCCACCATGACGGCGCAGGAAGTTCCACTGCGGCGCCCGGCGCGCCCGGCCCGTTGCCAGGTGGAAGCGATCGTGCCCGGATAGCCTGCCATCACCGTAGCGTCCAGCGAGCCGATATCAATGCCAAGCTCCAGGGCGTTTGTAGCAACCACTCCCCGGATACGGCCATCGCGCAAACCCCGTTCGATTTCACGCCTCTCGCCCGGCAAATATCCGCCACGATAGCCGCGGATGGTATCCGCTTGCCCCGGCGGAGGCGGAAATGCCTGCTTCAGATACGTCAGCATCACTTCCGTGTGCAGGCGGCTATTTGCGAAGACAATTGTTTGCAGGTTGCGCGCGAGCAATTCTTTCGAAACGCGCGTGGTTTCGTTCAAATAACTCCGCCGAATGCCCAGATTGCGATTCACCACCGGCGGGTTGTAGAAAACGAAAAGCTTCTCGGCCGCGGGCGCTCCATTTTCCTCGATCACATCTACTTCCGCTTCGATCAGCCGCGCCGCCAGTTCTCCCGGATTCGCGATCGTCGCCGAACAGCAAATGAATTGCGGCGTTGAGCCGTAGAACTGTGCAATCCGGCGCAACCGCCGCAGAACATTCGCCAGATGGCTCCCGAAAACCCCTCGATAGGTGTGCAGTTCGTCGATCACGACGTAACGCAGATTTTCAAAGGTGCGCAGCCACTTGGTGTGGTGCGGCAGGATGCCGGTATGCAGCATGTCGGGATTCGTGAGCACGATGTGGCCCCGCTCGCGAATGGCCCGGCGCGCGTCGCTCGGCGTGTCCCCGTCGTAGGTGAACACGCCGAACCGGTCGTCCAGCCGCTGGCTCAGATCGTGCAGCTCAGCGAGTTGGTCCTGAGCGAGAGCCTTGGTCGGAAATAGATACAGCGCCCGCGTGTCCATATTTTCGAGAAGGGCGTTTAGTACCGGCAGGTTGTAGCAAAGCGTCTTGCCGGAAGCGGTCGGCGTCACCACCACCACGTTGCGGCCCTCGCGAACGCGCTCGGCGGCCGCGGCCTGGTGCGTGTAGAGCTGCTCCACTCTTTTGCCCTTGTAGGCCGCAGCGAGCTCAGGACGCACCCATTCGGGCAGCGCGCGATACTGCGCTTCGCGAGCGGGGATATGGCGGATCGCGGTGAGCACTTCGCCCGTGCGGTCGCGCAACGCCAACTCTCCAAGTACCTCGCGGACAGTGTCGAGAGTGGAGCTTTGACGGACGGCCAGGGAACGGGGCATGCTATCTCCTTCGCTTTTTATTCGCTTAAACTAACACGCCGCGCATTAAGCAGCAAATCAATTCTTTGCCTCAGTGGGCATAGAATGCTCCTTAGCTCGGATCCGGGCGGGAGCGGAGAGCGCGCAAAGGATGGAACTGACAAAGTCACTCGAATTCGCTACAGTTTCGTCCCGGAAACGGACATTTTGAGCTGAAAGCAGGACCGCATGCCTTGCCAAGCTACTCTAATTAAATAGGTTGGCAATTCTCGATGTTGGCGGACCTCCTGCAAGTATCCTAACCAAGCATAGTTGGCGCATTCTTGGAGGGGGGCATGGGGACAATCGGCTCGCGTGCAGGCGACTTGATAAATACCCCAGGGGTATTCCTGCGGCTCGGTTGTCTGATCCTGACCTGTCTTGTGGCGCTGGCCGCTGCTGAGACTCCTTCGGCGCCGGAAGCGCTCGTCGAATCAGGCCACTTCAAGCGAGCACGAGCCATCGTCGAACCGGTTCTCCAAAAAAACCCAAACGACGCGGAGGCGGCTTATCTGCTCTCTGAAATCAAGCAGGCGTACGGGGACCTCGAAGCAGCCACAACACTCGCGGAGAAGGCGCTTTCTCTCGACGCCAAAAATGCGCGCTACCATTTTCAACTTGCACAACTTTATGGACAGGCGGCTCAAAAGGCCGGCATTTTCAAGCAACTCGGGCTGGTGCACAAATTCAAGAGCGAAAGCGAGACGGCTCTTTCGATTGATCCGAATTTTCTGGACGCTCGCGAAGGCATGATGGAATTTTATCTGCAGGCGCCGGGAATTATTGGCGGCGACAGGAAAAAAGCTCAGACGACTGCTGATGAAATCGGCAAGATCAATGCCGTTCGGGGATTTCTAGCGCAAGCTCGCCTGGCGCAAGTAGCAAAAGATGCATCAGCGGAAGAGGCCGCCCGGCTGAAAGCCGTCCAGGCGGATTCGCATGATTACAACGCGGCGGTTTCCCTCGCCGGCTTCTACACCCGGCCGGCGGCGAAGAAGTATGATCTTGCCGAAAAATATTATCACGACGCCCAGCGAATCGATTTGGGGCGAGCAGGCGCGTACGCGGGACTCGCCCTAATCTACGCCGAGCAACAGCGGTGGAACGATCTTGATGCACTCCTTGCGCGATCGGAAAAAGAAGTCCCAGATAACTTCGTTGCTTTTTATCAGGCAGGAAAAGCCCTATTGCTGCAGGACAATGATCTCCCGCGCGCCGAGCGCTACTTTCGCAAGTACATTACGCAAGAACCGGAAGGAGCGAATCCGAATCTCGCCGCCGCTCATTGGCGTCTCGGCCTGGTGCTCGAAAAACAGGGCCGCAAAAACGATGCGATCTCCGAAATACAGACGGCCGTCAACCTGAGCCCCGATTTCGACCCGGCGAAAAAAGATCTCAAGCGGCTGCGCTGATTCTCACCGATGGATTGACCTTGCCGCCTGCAAGCCGTCACCACGGCGTCCCGGCTACGGCCCGTATCCTTCGAGTATTTCTTTGACAAAGGTGCGGCGGTGAATATGATTGTGTAAGCGACTAAGATTGCTAACTCCCAGGAGATCCTCAATGCGGACTGACCCTCAGCCGGGGTTTCGCGCCTATCACATTCTGCTTTTCATTCTGGTCGTATCAATAGGGACGGTTGTTCTGGCTGTGGCCCGGCCACTTCTTTCACCGAAGGTGGCTTTGCGGACCAACGGGGTGGTGGCGACGGAAAAGGACAACGGCAAAGAAATCACCGTGCCCAAGGGAAGCACTTTCGCCGTCAGTCTCGAGATCACTTCAGGCACCGGCTACGCCTGGAATATTGCCAAGGACGGCGCGCCACTCTTGAAATCAATTGGGAAACCGCAGATTGAGAAGCCGACGGACTCGATGCCGGGGGCGACTCAGCGGCAGGTATTTCGTTTTCAGGCCTCGGATTCCGGATCGGCGAATATTGAACTTCGCTACGCGCGGCCGTGGGAAAAAGAAAAGCCTCCGGCGCGGACCCTCACTCTTAAAGTAAACGTTCCCTAGAAGCCGGTTCGTTCCTTCGTGGAGCCCAGCGTCCAGCAGAAACGTCGGTAGTGGTTCAAGTTGAGCACGAAGCTGGATGAGTGCGGGTATTCTCAGTCGTGGAATTTAGAGAAAGGCATTACCGCAGAGGCGCAGAGTGCGCCGAGGTGGCCGGGACGGAGCGCAATCCTGTGCGGGTTCTTTGGGAGCGAAAATTACTGCTCGGAACGACCCCAAACTGAGCCACTACCGCAACGTCTCTCTGCTTGACAGAGCGGTGTCCGGGCCGATATAGATTGTTCATGGCACAAACATTCCTGATTTTCGAATTCGGCACGAACGAAGAATTGGCGCAGCAAGCGCGTCACCGCGTGGAAGGTTGGAAGCAAGGCTTTCGTCTTGGCAAAAAGCTGGAACTGAAATTTGAACGCGCCGCGGCGGAAGATCAAAAGACGGAGAAGGACCAAACGAAGAAGTACGCGGGCAAAGCGCCCTCGAAAAACGAGGAAGAGAACAGCGGGGAGCGGGTCCGCCTGATTATCCGCCTGGATTTTTCCGACCACGAAAAACTGTCTTTACAACGCTGGCTCGACCGCATCCCTACGGAGGAGCCATTCAAATCGGTGAAGAGCCAGATCATTCGCGCGGGCGAAAAGGACTTCGAGAAAACCGCGGAGTTATTCGAAATGGAACGGAACTATTCGAAACGCTGATCCAGCGTCACGCCCCGATTCATTTTCATCAGGATTTGAAATGCAGCCTGCGATGGCTCTCGATGCCGATGGTCGACCGATGCTTCTTCGGGCTGGGAAAAACTTGGCTCAGGCTAAATTTAGATTAGCTGATGATTCGACCGCGAGACTGCATCCGCTCGAGCATTTCCAGAAAGGAATCATTGAAGTCGATCGTTTCTTCATCCCGTTCGGCAGAGCCCGCATGCAACATTTGGGCGACCGGGTAAGCGATCAGAATCGACACAAAGAACCATATTTTGAGAACTAGAAACAGTGTAGCAAGCATCCCCTACCTCCGTCCCACCAGATATAGCACAGTGGGAGGTTGCAACCCTTCTGCCAAATACTTAATACCTTCGTTTATTTCGTAAGTCAATGAATCTTTGTGAGATGGCCAGCGGGGTGGGTCACCGAATATGGCCCTGCCAGTACCTATAGCCCTGCGTAACGTCTACTTTGCTCCTCCCGAAACTGCCGGGCCTCCACTACCGCTTCGTCGCTGATAAATCCAACTCAGAAGATAGAAAATTGGTCCTGCAGCAACTAGCCAGAAGCCCAATGTCAACGCGTTGATCCCCCACGCTCTCTCAGAATGATTGCGCACGATGGCCGCTACAATCAGGGCCAGTGGACCAATCCCGATCAGGAATGCCCCAGCCAAGCCACCAGGGATGCGATAGGGCCGCACGAGTTCAGGTTCCCGTATTCGCAGTGCGACCAGCGCCCAGAATTCGAGCAGGATGCTCAGCCCTGTCAGAAAAACGTCCAGAATGACAAGTGGTTCGAATCCAAGCTGGAAACAAAACGCCCAGCCAATCGCGCAGCTTACGATAGCCACCCAGGGCACGCCTGTCCTCGGATGCCGGCGCGCAAACACTCTAGGCAGATAACCGTCCGCGCTCATCACGAGTGGAAGGCGCGTGAGCGAAAGCATCAGAGAATTGAACGAACCGAAGGCTCCTACCACTCCGGCGAAAGCCAGGGCGGTCGCGAGCCCCACTCCTACGAGTGTACGGCCAAGATCAACCCATCCGCCGTCGGTCCAGGTATTGGGGTTGATTCCGGTGAAAGCCACCGCAGCGACGGGTGCGAGATAGGCCAGCACGACAAGCGCAACCGCGCAGGCCATTGCCAGAGGATAGGTGCGCTGCGGGCGGTCCACTTCTCCGCCGATGGTCGAAACATTGTCCCAGCCCATGAAGTTCCACATGGCGATCAAGATGCCGCCCAGAATATCCGCGTGCCAAAGGGCGGCGTGTGAAACGCCGGCGGGAGAGCGATGCAAAAATGCGAACACGATCAGCACAGCGAACGGGCTGAGTAATACGATTGCCAGGAGCACCGAGCCTTCCCCCACAGCTCGCGTACCGCAGATATTCCAAATCGTGCAGATGGCAATCATCGCCAGGCCGAGCAAGGTTTTCCAGTGTCCGCTGTCAACCCCAGGGACCAGGCGTCCCAGGTAGGCAACGAATAAAGTGGGATAAATGGCCATGTCGAAGAAACTGCCGGCCAAACTGAGCCACGTTTCCTGATAGCCCCAGAAAGGCCCCATGGCCCGCTTCACCCAGATGTAGAAGCCGCCCTCGTCTGGAATGGCGCTGGCGAGTTCGCTGACCATCAGTGCAGTGGGTAAACTCCACAGCAGAGGAGTAATCACCAGGATCAGCAGCGTGCCGATGTAACCGGACTTTGCGACGATTTCTTCGATCCCAAACGGGCCGCCGGAAACCATGAAATAAGTGGCGGCCACCAGCGGCAGCAAAGTCAGCTTGCGAGGCGAGAGAAGTGAGGTCGATTCGCGCGCGGCGGAGCGGCCGCGAATCCAATTCACTCAGATGCTCCGAACAATTCTTGTTGCACGAATTCGTTATAACACTCTGCTGGAAAAAATAAAGAAACTTCATGCAGGAGTTCACAAATTTCGAAACCACTCTCCGCCAAAGTTGTATCCCCCATTTGGGCAGCGTTAGCACTTGCCCCGGAAAGCTTTCTGGGCATTTCAGTTCGTCCTGTGATATTTCATCTACGTGGCCGCGGCCGGAACACGGTGATCGAATGAGCCGAGCCTGTTAGGCCATTCCAGGTATTGAAACCGGCGTCATGCTCTCGCTGTGTGAGAAGGCGAAGTTTCGCTATAATGGTTCGAACTTTTCATCCGGCGGCACAGCGATCGCGAAAGGAACCCCATGGCCTCTTCTACGCGAACGAAGACTGCGAAGTTTGATTCCGTGAAGTATCACGGGCTGGATCGTGATTCGCTGATCCGCATGTACCGCACGATGTTTCTTTCCAGGAAGCTCGACGACCGCGAAATCCAGCTCAAACGACAAAATCGAATTTACTTTCAGATCAGTGGGGCAGGGCACGAAGGCGTGCTTGCTGCCGCAGGCCTGCTGCTGAAGCCCGCGTACGATTGGATCTACCCCTATTATCGCGATCGCGCGCTCTGCCTGATGTTGGGGGTGACTCCCTACGAAATGCTGCTCCAGGCCGTTGGCGCAAAGGACGACCCCAGTTCCGGCGGACGGCAGATGCCCTCGCACTGGGGCCACCAGAAGCTGAACATTGTTTCGCGATCTTCACCCACGGGAACGCAATGGCTGCAGTCCGTTGGCTGCGCGGAAGCTTCCCTTTACTACGATCGTTTTCCCCATGCTCTCGATCGAGCCAGGCATTCCCCGCTCGGCCATGCAGTGCGGCACCAGACGGACGAAGTCACCTTTGTCTCGGGCGGAGAAGGGTCCACGAGCGAGGGGGAATTCTACGAAGCTGTGAACGCTGCCTGCACAAAAAAACTGCCGGTGCTTTTTTTGATTGAGGACAATGGCTATGCCATCTCCGTGCCCATCGAGGTTCAGACCGCCGGCGGCAGCATCTCCAAGGTCGTCTCCAGCTTCGAAGGCCTGCACGTCGAGGAATGCGACGGCACCGAGCCGCTGGAAAGCTATGTCGCGCTCGAACGCGCCATGGATTACTGCCGCGCCCGCAAAGGACCGGCGCTGGTGCACGCGCACGTCACGCGTCCCTATTCCCATTCGCTTTCGGACGACGAAAAACTCTACAAGTGTGCGGAGGAGCGCGAGGCGGAAGCCCAGCGCGATCCCATTCCGAAGTTTGGTTTGTTCCTGGTGCGCGAAGGCATTCTTGACGAACAGGCCCTGGAGAAGTTGGAGGCGGATGTGGAGCGCGAGGTCCGCGAAGCTGCCGATCGCGCGCTCGTCGCCGAACTCCCCGCTCGCGATTCCTACCGGCTGTGGCTTTATTCCCCGGACATCGATCCTACGGCCAAACAGTTCGCGACGGAGCCGAAGGTCTCCGGCGATCCCAAAACGATGGTCGAGATGGTCGCGGCCACTTTGATGGAGGAAATGGGCCGCGATGAGCGCATCCTGGTCTTCGGTGAAGACGTAGCCGATTGCAGCCGCGAAGAAAATCTCCAGGAAGTGAAAGGGAAGGGCGGTGTATTCAAAGCCACCGCGGGATTGCAGCGAAAATATGGCACGGCTCGCGTCTTCAATACTCCGCTCGCGGAAGCCGGCATCGTCGGCCGCGCCATCGGCATGGCCACGCGCGGCCTGAAGCCCGTTCCGGAAATTCAATTCTTCGACTACATCTGGCCGGCCATGATGCAACTCCGCAATGAGCTCCCCACACTGCGCTGGCGCTCCGCGGGAAGCTTTAAGGCACCGGTCGTAATCCGCGTCGCCATCGGCGGGTACTTAACGGGAGGCGCGATCTATCACAGCCAATGCGGCGAATCGATTTTCACGCATTGCCCTGGCTTGCGCGTGGTGATGCCCTCCACCGCGCTCGACGTTTGCGGCATGCTGCGCACCGCGATTCGCGCAGATGATCCAGTGCTGTTCCTCGAGCATAAGCATCTCTACCGCCAGCCCTACAATCGCTCGGCGTATCCCGGACCTGATTTCACGATCCCCTTCGCCAAGGCAAGAGTGGTCCGCGAAGGCACGGACGTGAGCGTAATCACTTATGGCGCCTTGGTGCACCGTGCCGAAGTGGCGGCAGCCCAGTTGGCGCGCGAAGGCTTTTCCACCGAAATTATCGATTTGCGCAGTTTGAGCCCTTACGATTGGGAAGCAATCGCCGCTACGGTCCGCAAAACCAACCGCGTCATCGTCGCGTATGAAGACACGCTTTCCTGGGGTTTCGGGGCCGAAATCGCAGCACGCATCGCCGACCAGCTATTTGGCGACCTGGACGCTCCAGTCCGCCGTGTCGCAGCCAAAGATATCTGGTGCGCCTACCAACCAAAGCTCGAGGATGAAATCCTGCCGCAAGTCGAAGATATCGTTGCCACCGTTAAGGAACTTGCCAGCTATTAGCACAACGCCGCGCCGGCCCTGCTGAGCCGTTCAGGGGCCGAGATTTTCGTGTGGGACAGGCATTCGTCCTAGCCTGTGTAAGTGATCTGAATTCGCGAGGTAAATGCAGTAATTTCCATCCCCCGGCCCGATCCGGTATCATTCACTGATACACGAAACCTTTTTGACCATTCGGTCGTATACTTTAGCAGGAGGTCGGGCAATGGCTTGCCCGGCCGGGAGGATTTAGATGTACTGCCAAAATTGTCGAAGAGACATCTCGGAAAATTCTAATTTTTGCTATTTCTGCGGCGCTCACCAGGTGGCTGCCGCCCAACCCGCAATGCCTCCCAGGCGCCTGATGCGCTCTGCCACGGACATCAAGGTTGCCGGGGTGTGCGGAGGACTGGCGGAATATTCCAATTTGGATCCGACAATCGTGAGGCTTCTGTGGGCGCTGGTCACTTTCTGCACGGGAATTGTCCCTGGGCTCGTGGTTTACCTGGTCGCGTGGGTCATCATGCCGGTCGCGCCGATCTATATTCCCGCGCCGGCGGCCTCCGCGCCTTCCAGTGCACAGCAAAGCGCCGGACCTGCCTGACGCGGGCGTCAGGCTTTGTCTTTGAAGATTCCGTAGTCGAGGGATAAGAGCCCGGCCCCAGTCGCCACGAGTGCGAACGCGCCAACCGCGAGCGCCAGGGGAAGCTGGTAATTCGAAACAGCCATCGCGCCACCTTGGGGCAAATGTACTTTCCAGATGGCGATGGCCATCTCGCCTGCCAGCAGTAATCCCGCAATGCGCGTTGCAAATCCCACCAGCAGCAGAAAGCCTCCAAAAAACTCTACAACGCCAGCGATGTAAACGAAGTAAGCGGGGAAACCCATGCGGGGAAATCCTTGCAGAGCCTGCTGAGTCTGCGTAAATAGCTTCGGGTAGCCGTGATAGACGAAAATAATGCCTAGTCCCCACCGAAGCATCAGCAGCGCGAGTGGTTTCAATTTCTCGAAACTGCGCATTCGACGTGCCTCCTCGGCCAAATTCCTTCAACCCGGCCGCATTGTAGCAGAAACGGCATTTCGGAACGGGCAAGGGAAGTGCCGCAGTTTCTCGATCGCACAAAAAGTTAGGCGTGGAGTCATAGTTGCACAACGATAATGTTGTAGAATGACTCCTAGCTTCCGAACAGGAAGTCGAGTGACAGTTTCTCGCTCAACCAGTGTCTGCAATAGCAGTGGAGCATGCCCCGGCCTCTATGCCGTGATCCACTCTCTGATACTTGCAGCGGTTCTCGATTCCATCTGGCGCGTAACCATTTCTTGACGTGGAGATTGGCAGCACTCATGCGTAAAGCCCTCATCTATCTCGGAATTCTTGCTTTGGGCGGGGGCGTCGTTTATTGGCGGATTCGGTCGCAGCGGCCTCCAGCCGAGTTGGCGTTTTCCGCAGAACGAAAGGTCACACTCTGGAGCAGCAACGCGCAGGTGCGCGAGCCGCTCACCACACTCGCTTATGGCGAGAAATTGAATGTCCTCAGCCGCCTTGGAGATAACATTAGAGTTCGCACTTCGCAAGGGGTTACGGGGTGGGTCGATCAGCGCCAATTGATGGACCCTCAACTCTGGGACCGAGTGACGGCACTTGTATCACTCACGCGAGCCATGCCGGTGCAAGCTGTAGGGCATACCAAGGTCGTCAGCAACCTCCGCATTGAGCCGGGTCGCGATACCCAACGCATCGTTCAAGTGGGCCGCTCTGTGCCGGTGGACGTGCTGCAACGCAAAGTGGTGGATGCGCCTGCCACGGGCGATAAGGATGCGCCGGCCGGGCAAGACGCGCCCCAAGAAGATTGGCTGCTTGTACATGCCAAAGTGCAGGATCTGGGCGAATTCGCAGGCTGGGTGCTCGCACGGTTCATCGAGCTCGATTTGCCGCCTCCGCTTCCGGATTACACAAACACAGCCGGAGTTCACGTGGTCGGCTGGTTTGTGCTAAATCACGTCCAGGACGGCTCGGGTTTGAAGCCGCAGTATTTAGTCATCGGCACTCGCCGCGGTGAAGGCCGGGCATGCGACTTCACCATGCTTCGGGCGTATACCTGGGGCGCCAAGCGCAAGCGATATGAGACGGCCTACGCGGAAAGCGGCCTTTGCGGAAAGATGCCTCTGCTCATGACCGCGGCCACCCAACCGGGCGGGGACGCTGATTTTCGCTTCAGCGAAATCACCTTGGACGGCAAACAGGAAGCGCACTACCACATGCACCAGACCATCATCCGCCGCGTTCGCGAACCCGGAGCGGCTAAGCACTCGAAGCCTAAGCCACCTCCCCACCGCTAGCCGGCCCTATCTGCCGCTTGGGATTCTTCGCGCGCGGCGAATCGGATTCGACCACACGAATCCTCTCGAAGCTTTCAGGAAAAGATTACTGTAAGGTCGCACGGGGAGTCCGCTACGAGAAAGAATAATTTCTCGTTGCGTTATAATTCGCGTTCGAGTCTTCCCTTGAAAATTGCAATTCTTCTGTCCGTCTTATTTTTTGCCGCCGCTTGTTCGCCGCCGCAATCGCTCGCTCCCAAGCAAGCGCCTGTGCCCCCTGCGCTCGAATACCGGGGAGCCTGGGGCAGCCTGGGCGAAGATCCCGGCAAGCTTCAGAAGCCCGTCGCTATGGCCGTTGATCGCATGGGCAACATTTTCCTGGCGGACGTTCGCAAAGGCTCCACGTTGGTCCACAAGTATGATCCGGAAGGCCATCCCCTCCTTTCCTTTTTTGTCGATGGATGCCAGCACCCCTCCAGCATTGCTGTCGATTGGGGCGGAGCGATTTACCTGGCCGACCGGCACACTGGCACGGTTTTTGTTTTCTTGCCGGACGGCCTGTTTCTGAAGACGTTTCGCCACGCCGCCGGCCGCCCGTTGCAAGACCCTGTCAGTTTGGCCGTGGGATTCGGCGGACAACTCTACATCCTGGAATCGAGCGCCAACCGCGTTCTGAAACTCGATTGGCTGGGGCACCAACTGAAAACGTGGGGAACGAGGGGCAGCGCTCCGGGCCAATTCGATATGCCTTCGAAAGTCGCCCTCTCCGAGGACGGCTCTCTTTTTGCCGCTGATACAGGCAATCACCGCGTCCAAAAGTTCAGCTCCGAAGGAGATTTCATCGCCCAATGGCCGCTGCCCGCTTCGATTCCTTCCGGGCGCGCCGACGGAGATCCCGAGTACAGCATCGCGGCCTCGAACAAATTCGTGGTCGCCTCGGAAAGCGGTTACGGGCAAGTGGTGTTCTGGACGTTCGATGGCCAACCTAAGGCCAGCGTCAACGACTTGCTGGTTCGAGCCACTTCGCTGCCGCCGCTTTTTCAAGATGTGGCGCTGACCGCAAAGGGTGATTTGTTGCTTCTGAATTCGACGGGCACGGTTCCGCGCATTCTCCGATTTCGGGTTAATTTTTAGTGATTGGAATTTACAGAAAGGCATTACCGCAGAGGCGCAGAGTGCGCCGAGGTGGGCCGGGATGGAGCGCAATCGGGCGCGGGATCTCCGGCAGCGAAAATTATTCCTCACAATGACCTCAATCTGAACGACTACCGATTCCGCACAACCGTTGCAATCCGCTTCTGAGTGTGGAACGCTTGGCGTCCTATGGCACTCCTACTAACGGAAGCAGACCTGCACACTCTGCTGACGATGCCGCTCGCTCTCGACGCGGTCGAAACCGCCTTCCGCCGGCTCGCGGATGGCACGGCGATTCTTCATCCCCGCCAACGGTTGCACATTCCTGGCCAGTCCTATCTGCATTACATGGCGGCTGGTGACGCGACGGACGGCTACATGGGCCTGAAGATTTATTCCAGCTCGAGCGAAGGCTTGCGATTTCTGGTGCCGCTCTTTCGTTCCGATTCTGGCGATCTGGTAGCTTTGATCGAGGCGGATTATCTTGGGCAAATGCGCACCGGGGCTGCCAGCGGAATCGCCACGAAATATATGGCGCGGGAAAACGCGCGCATCGTGGGAATCGTCGGCACAGGACTGCAGGCGCGCACGCAGCTCGAAGCAGTTGCTGCAGTCCGAAAACTCGATCGCATCCGAGTTTATGGGCGCGACGAGGTTCGCCGGACAAATTTCGCGCGAGAAATGACGGCGCGGTTGCAATTGCCGGTCGAGCCAGCCGCAACTGCGGAAGAAGCCATCCGCGACGCCGACATCGTCATCACTGCCACCACGGCGGCGAATCCCGTGGTCGAGGGGCGTTGGTTACGCCCCGGCACGCACATCAACGCCATCGGCGCGAACTTTCCGCAGAAACGCGAGCTGGATGACCAGGCGGTGCTCGACGCAAACGTGATTGCCGCCGATTCGCGCCAACAATCGAGAGAGGAAGCAGGGGATCTGATCCACGCGTTCGGTAACGATGAAGCGCGATGGGCTTCCGTACATGAAATATCGGAAATTGTCTCGGGCCGCGTGAAGGGACGTACGAGCGATCAACAGATCACCCTCTTCAAATCAAACGGCATCGCCATTGAGGATATCGTGGTCGCCGGCCGCGTGTACGAAGCCGCCCTCAAACGCGGCATGGGACGCCAGATTCCGCTGTGGACCAAAGCCGAATCGCGAGAATCCGGCCCACGAACTTAGTAGGACTTCAGCTCAAGCTGTGCACGGCTAACTCAGCCGGGTCAGGGCAGGGGCGCGGCTGAAGCCGGCCCCTACATAGGAAGAATTATGAGGAAAACTTAATTATGGGGTTTGCGAATTTTGCTGAAGAGAGCTTTGTGCAGCCGATCACGCGTAACTTCGGGCAGCGGCACCGGCTCCGAATTGCAGAAAATCTCCACCGTCTTTTTGCAGGTGTTGACCACCAGCCGGCAATTCTTGCAGTTTGCGAGATGGACTTCCAGATCAGCGAGCATCCCCGAATCCAACTCGCCGTTCAAATACTCCGAAAGTTCTTCCACCACATTTTTGCACTTCACTGGCCATCACCTTTACGAAAATATCGATTCAGCTTTTGCCGCAGTTTCAGCCTCGCGCGCAACAACCGCGACTTCACCGCGGGCACCGAAAGGCCGAGTACCTCGGCGGTTTCCTCCGTCGAAAGTTCCTCCACATCCCGGAGTTGGAATACTACGCGGAATCCCGGCTCCAACTCCCCAATCACGCCCGAAAGAATCCCCTGCAACTCCGATTGCTCATATCGCTCTTCGGGAGTTGGCCCCCAGTCTTCCACTTCGCGGGGCAGCAGATCGTCTTCCGTCTGGATATCTTCGTCCAGCGAAACCAGATTGGGCCGCCGCCGGCGCAGCTTCATTAGCGCCTGGTTGACGGCGATGCGCACCAGCCAGGTGTAAAATCGCGAATTCCCCTGGAATTCAGGCAGGTGCTCGTACGATTTCAAAAACGCCTCTTGCATGACGTCTTCCGCGTCTTCCCGGTTCTGCGTAATGTTTTGCGAGAGGCGGAAAATCTTCCGCTCGTACCGGTTCACCAGTGTTTCGAACGCAGACACATCTCCGCCCTTCGCGGCGGCTACCAGCGCCGCTTCGTCATCGGGCTTTACGGCCGGAGAAGCAGCCATGTTTGCCTTAATCGGTTCCAAAGGATGCGCTCGTTGTGCCTGTATTTGACTTTGAAAGGGTAGCATAAGCCCCCCATGTTGCGCACAGCATCCCATACAAATATCGGACGCTGCGAGGGGCCTGCGCGATGCAAATTTCTTGCAAGGGGGTCGAAAAGCGCCATAGAGCCATGAGAGAATACGAAGCCCGCAATGCAGGGCTCGAACCGCCATAGTCGTTCGGCAAATTGACCCGTTTCCAGGCGCGAAACGATTCGGCGGCTGAGGCCGAAAGGGAAGAGGCAATCATGGCTACCACAACTGAAATTCAGGTGAAGCCGGGCAAGCTGTTCATCGGCGGCCAGTGGCTGGATGCATCCTCGGGCAAGACCTTTCCCACCATTAATCCGGCAACTGGTGAAGTCCTGGCGCAGATCGCGGAAGGCGACGAACGCGATGTCGACGCGGCCGTCAAAGCGGCGCGCAAAGCTTACGAAAGCGGTCCTTGGCCGGAGATGAGCGCCTCCGAGCGCGGCCGCATTCTCTGGAAGATTGGCGATTTGGTCGACAAGTACAATGAAGAACTGGGCACGCTGGAGACGCTCGACAACGGCAAGCCGATTTTCGAATCGCGCCAGGTGGATATGCCGATGGTGGCGGAAGTTTTCCGCTACTATGCCGGCTGGGCCACAAAAATTCATGGCGAGACGGTTCCGGTGCGCGGGCCGTTCCTGCACTACACGCTGCGCGAACCGATTGGCGTGGTCGCCGCGATTACCCCGTGGAATTTCCCGCTGCTGCTCGCTTCCTGGAAAATCGCGCCGGCCCTGGCCACGGGAAATACAGTAGTCCTTAAGCCCGCCAGTTGGACCCCGTTGACGGCGATGCGCCTGGCCGAAATTTGCCAGGAAGCGGGCTTGCCCCCTGGAGTTCTCAACGTGATCACCGGCCCCGGCTCCACCATGGGTAAGGCGCTGGTCCGGCATCCAGGAGTAGACAAGATTGCCATCACCGGCGAGACCAGCACCGGCCAGCAAATTCTTCGCGATTCCGCCGACACCCTGAAGCGGGTGACGCTCGAGCTCGGCGGCAAATCCCCCAACATTGTTTTCGCGGACGCCGATCTGGAAAGCGCCGTGCGCGGCGCGACCATCGGAATTTTTTATGGCAAGGGCGAAGTTTGCGCCGCCGGCTCACGCCTGTTCGTCGAGAAGAAAATCAAAGACGAGTTCATGCAGAAGCTGATCGATCGCGTGAAAAAGCTTCAGCCCGCCGATCCGCTCGACCCGAAAACCCGCTTCGGCGCGCTGGTCAGCGAGCGCCAGATGAACACCGTTCTTGGCTACATCGAAAAGGGCAAAGCGGAAGGCGCCAAGCTCGTCGCGGGCGGCGAACGCGTCAGCGTGGGCAACGGAAAGGGATTCTTCGTGCAGCCCACCGTCTTCGACAACGTGAAAAATGACATGACCATCGCCCGCGAAGAAATTTTTGGCCCCGTGCTTGCCACCATCGAATTCGGCGATGTGGAAGAAGCCGTGCGTGAGGCGAACAAGACGCCTTACGGCCTGGCCTCAGCCGTCTGGACGCGCGATATCGCCAAGGCCCATCGAGTCGCCCGCATGCTCCAGGCCGGTACCGTTTGGATCAACACCTATAATAATTACGATCCCGCTGCTGCGTTCGGCGGTTACAAGATGAGCGGCTACGGCCGCGAACTGAGCATGCACGCGCTCGAGAGTTACACGCAGGTGAAAAGCGTCTGGGTCAACCTAAAGGACTAAATTTTGCGTACACTCCCCGATTATCTGCGAAAAGGAATGAAGCTCGTGCTCATCGGCTTTAACCCCGGCGAGCGCGCTGTGCGCGTCGGCCATTATTATGCCGGGCGCAACAATCAGTTCTGGCCCCTGCTGTACGAATCGGGCGTTATTCCGGAGCCGCTCGGCTATCAGGACGATCGCCGGTTGATCGAATTCGGTATTGGCCTCACCGACCTGGTGAAGCGTCCAACGCGCTCTCCCGAAGAGATCGAGCGCCGCGAATACCTCGAAGGCCGGGTGCTCCTGGCGCAAAAACTCGAGGAGCTCAGGCCGCACGTCGTCGCCTTCCACGGGAAGATGGTCTACGATAAATTTGCCGGCGGCGCCTGCAAGCTCGGCTTGCAAAAAGACCGGCTCTACGGCGCCCAGGTGTTCGTGCTGCCCTCCGCCAATACGGAGAATGCCAAAGGAAGCGGCGTCAAGATGCGCTACTTCAAGAAATTGGCAGCGCTTTTGCAGCGCCTGAAAGACTAGCTATGTTCTGACGCAGTTTCGAAACTCATCCCGGGGAAGGCGCGTGGTTTGCGCTCTGGATGGAAGTTCAGTAGTCAGCAAGGGAAAACGCAAATGTCCGAAGCAACGCATTCGGCGACCAACAACTCGCTCGTGTTGGAGGAGCGCGCTGGCGCGGTTGCCACACTGCGCATGAACCGTCCCGAGCGATTGAACGCACTGAATGTTGAACTCGGCCGCGCGCTCGTTGACGCACTCGCTCGCGTGGCGAACGATCCCTCGATTCGCGCGGTGGTGCTGACCGGCGCCGGCCGCGGCTTCTGTGCCGGTGGCGATTTGGCCCTGCTGCACGACGTGCGAAAACGCAACGCCGGCCCGGAACTTGAAAAATTATTGCTGGCAGGCAAGGAAATTTGCCTCAGCATCTGCGACATGCCCAAGCCCGTCGTCGCCGCCGTCAACGGTCCGGCTGCCGGTGGGGGAATGAATTTGGCGCTGGCCTGCGACATTCGCATCGCTTCCGATCAGGCCTCCTTCTGCGAAGCCTTCGCGCGCCTGGGTCTTTACCCCGATTTCGGCGGCACCTATTACTTGCCCCAGCTCGTGGGCATCGCGCGCGCCGCTGAGCTTTTCTACTCGGCAGAAATGCTCTCGGCCGCAGACGCTCTGCGATTGGGCATCGTCAGCCGCGTGGTACCGCACGATCGCTTGGAAGCGGAAACGCGCGCCCTGGCTGAGCGGTTGGCCGCCGCGCCTCCCGTCGCTGTCCGCTCCGTTAAAAGGTCGGTGGTGGCAGGCGACCGCGCCGCGCTCGAATGCGCTCTAGACGAAGAAATCATCAACCAGATGAAATGTTTCCATTCGGAAGATTGCCTCGAAGGCCTCGAGGCCTTCCTGGCAAAGCGCCAGCCGTCCTTTCAGGGGCGCTAGCGGACAAAGCAGTGTTAGGTTAAGGTCCATTTGGCGTAATGGAGCAAACCGTGGCAACAGAAACGCAATCAGAAACCACTCGCGACTACACTCTGAGTGAACTAATGGTCGCCGCCGCCGCCCGCGAAATTGCCGACAAGGAACTCGTGTTCGTCGGCATGCGCTTGCCGATGCTCGCATTCCTGGTGGCCAAGCGCACCCATGCACCCGATGCGATCGGCCTCTACGAAAACGGCGTCATCCGCGAAACTCCCGCTCCCGAATTGCTCTACACCATGGCTGACCCGCCCAATCTGCGCGGCGCAACGCTGTGCGGCCAAATGCTCGACATAATGGCGCTGTTGCAGCAGGGCCGCGTTCATGTCGGTTTTCTTGGCGCAGCCG
Source organism: Terriglobia bacterium (assembly GCA_041497605.1). Classification (GTDB taxonomy): domain Bacteria; phylum Acidobacteriota; class Terriglobia; order Acidiferrales; family UBA7541; genus JBGPTK01. The sequence goes on from JBGQGW010000022.1 coordinate 18,625, forward strand.
AAGTAGACCGATTCGGCAATTTGAATTCCACTTGGGGTCATCGCGAGGGACAGCTCTTCCGTCTCCCCGGTTCCGGTGGCGCGTGCGACATCGCCTGTCTCGCCCGGCGCACGGTCGTCCTGATGGCTCATGAAAAAAATCGTTTGCGTGAACGCGCCGGCCACATCACTTCGCCGGGTCACGGCCGTGGAAACGGTTGGAGAGTCGCGCAAGGTCTTCCCGCGAATTCCGGGCCCTCCGCGCTCATCACCACTCTCGGCGTCCTGCGTTTCGGCAGCGATGGCGAAGCGTTCTTGGCTTCCGTCCACCCGGGCGTGCGCGTGGAAGATGTCCTCACCAACACCGGCTGGACCCTTTCCGTTGCCGACGAGCTACTCGAAACGCCCGCACCTTCCGCGGGCGAGCTCGCTGCCATGCGCGCGCTCGATCCCAACCACTTCTGGACGCGCTGACGATGACCAAAACATCAAAAGTTGTCTCCATGCAGGAAGCAATCTCGCGGCACGTGCCTTCGGGCGCCATGGTGCTGATGGGCGCGCAGATGGAACAGATGATTCCGTTCTCCGCCGGGCACGAAATCATCCGCCAGGGCCGCCGCGACCTCACGCTGGTCGGCCCCATCTCCGATATTCTTTTCGACCAGATGATTGGCGCAGGCTGCGTCTCCCGCGTGATGGCCGCGTGGGTTGGCAATGTCTCCGCCGGAGTTGCTTACTGCCTGCGGCGCGCGGTCGAGCAAAATGTTCCGCGGCGCGTCGAGCTGGTCGACTATTCCAATTTTACAGTCGCCCTCGCTTTGCACGCGGGCGCGCTCGGCGTCCCTTTCATGCCCACTTATTCGACGCTCGGCAGCGACCTGCTCGCTAAGAACGGAAATCTGCGCGAGTTCTCTTCGCCCGTGAGCGAAGAAAAGCTCGTCGCCGTGCGTGCGCTACGCCCGGATGTCACTATCTTGCACGTGCAACGCGCCGACGAATTCGGCAATGCGCACATCTGGGGAAGCTTGGGCGTCGCGGTTGATGGCGCGCGGGCTGCTCGCAAAGTAATCATTATTGCCGAGGAAATTGTTGCGCCGGACGTAATTGCCTCCGACCCAAATCGAACCCTCGTGCCGGGATTTCTGGTCGCCGCCGTTGTGCAGGACCCCTGGGGAGCGCACCCCTCGCCGGTGCAAGGCTATTACGGCCGGGATCATGCTTTTTTCACGCAATATCATGAGCAGAGCCGCAAACTCGAAGATTTCGAAAATTGGCTCGAACGCTGGGTCGTCCGCATCCCGGATCGCCGCGAGTATATGAACCAACTAGGCGCTTGCCGCTCGGAAGCGTTGGGCGTGCGTGAGCATGCCTATTCCGCTCCCGCCGATTTCGGCTACTGACCGGATCGGTCGCGGATATTGAGCCTACGATGAAAGCTGAATCGAACTCTATGGATGACATACAAATCGAACCACGCGATGTAAGACAACGCCTCGACCGCGGCGAAACATTCCTGTTCGTGGACGTGCGCGAACCTTGGGAGCACCAAACGGCCAAGATTGAGGGCGCGAAGCTGATACCTTTGGGACAGATTCCCGGCAGCCTGGCGGAATTCGAGAATGCAGAGGACGTGATCCTCTTCTGCCACCACGGAGTGCGCAGCCTCGATGCTGCAGCCTGGTTGCGCGCGCGAGGCGTTCCAGGCGCCCGCTCGATGAACGCGGCATCGAACGCTGGGCCGTCGAAATCGATCCCAACGTGCCTCGCTACTAGCTTTTTCGCCGTCATGCCGAGCAAAGCGAGGCATCCGGTGCACAGCTATCACGCTCAGCAAAGCGATGAATTACTGGGGCTTTTGCCGCAATGCTGAACGAAGTAAAGCATCCCGCGAATTCTTTCAGATGAACTTGAATTTAATGCGCTAAACAAAGGAACAAACCGAAAATGCCCAAAGAAAAAATAAAATTCCTTCAGAAGCCCACTTGAACCTCTTGCCGGAAAGCAAGAGGTCTCTTGCTAGAAAACGGCGCGGAACTGGAGTTACGCGATCTGGCAACCGAACGCCTTAGCGTCGCTGAGCTGGATAAACTGATTGGCGGCCGGGATTACAAATCCTTTCTCAACACCCGCAATGAGCTCTATCGTGAACGCAACATGAGCGAGCATCCCCCTTCGCGGTCCGCAGCTATAAAGCTGATGGCCGAAAATCCGAACTTGATTCGCCGCCCCATCGTAATTCGCGGCAAAAAGATCGTCCTGGGATTCGACGAAGAGGCCCTCACCAATTTGCTTTGACGCTTTCGCATGCAAACCTTTCTTGAAAGAGCGATAAAATAGCGAAAATTCGCAAAATCCGTATAATTCTAATCCGGCTCATTGCCTGAAAACTGGAGATTGCCAAACCCGTGCCCCCCATTATTGACATTCACATTCACATTCAGCCTCTCGAGATGTTCAAGCCGCACGCGCATGAACTGATCAAGCGCGGACGCCGGGATTACGACGAAGTCGTGAAATATTCCGCGAGTTCCGGCGATTTCCTGAAATTTCTGGACGCCGCGGAAATCGAACGCGCCGGCCTGATCAATTACGTCAGCCCCGACGTGATCGGCTTTCCGCCGGAAGTGAATGACTGGATCGCGCACTATTGCTTGGCCAATCCCAAGCGGCTGCTGGCGTTTGGATCCGTGCATCCGAAATATGTTGTTGATGCCGGCGCGGAAGTGGATCGCCTGGCGAAGATTGGGATTCGCGGATTAAAAGTTCATCCGTCGCATCAATTGTTCGCGCCCAATGCCTACCGCGATGGTCTTGGCCCCCTCGCGGCGATGTACGAGCGGGCGCAGGCAGTCCAGATGCCGGTGATGATTCACACGGGCACCTCCATTTTCCCCGGCGCTCGGAATTTGTACGCCCAGCCCATGCTCGCCGACGATGTGTCGGTGGATTACCCGGACTTGGCCGTCATCCTGGCGCATGGCGGGCGCCCGCTCTGGATGGAAGAAGCATTTTTTCTGGTCCGCCGCCACAAGAATATGTATATGGATGTTTCGGGAATTCCTCCGCAGAAGTTGATGGAGTATTTCCCCCGGCTCGAAGAAATCGCTGATAAAGTTTTGTTCGGCACGGATTGGCCCGGCCCCGGCGTTCCCGGCGTCCGGGGCAACATCGACAAATTCCGGGCCTTGCCGATTTCCGAGCCGGCCAAACAGAAGATTTTGTACGATAATGCCGCGCGCCTGTTTCCGGTGTAGCGGACTCTGCCGGAAAATAGAGGCGTTCGATGAATTCGAGGACAGCAGAATGATCGAAACAATCGCGGTGATTGGCGCGGGAACGATGGGGCGGGGCATCGCCTACGCTTCGGCGCTGGGAGGCTACCGCACCATCCTGGAAGATGTCTCCGAGCAAATGCTCGAAAAAGGCCTGGCCTATATTCGCGGAGCATTCGACGAAGGCGTCACGCGAGGAAAAGTAACGCCGGAAGCGAGAGACAAGGCGCTCGCGCAAATCTCCACGGCCACTCGCGTGGAAGACGCATGCCGCACCGCCGATCTGGTGATTGAAGCCATCCCGGAAGAAATGGAATCGAAACTCGAGATCTTCACGATTCTGGACAAGTTCGCGAAGCCTGGCGCCATTTTCGCGAGTAACACATCGTCGCTTTCCATCTCCGACATGGCGGAGATCACTTTCCGCCAGGAAAATTGCATCGGGATGCATTTCTTCAATCCCGTGCCCAAGATGAAGCTGCTCGAAATTGTGCGCACACCCCAAACGTCGGAGGCTACCCTCGAAGCCTGCCGCGAAGCCGGCATTCGCATGGGGAAGGAAGTTGTGGTCGTTCGCGAATCGCCCGGATTCGTTACCACGCGCATCAACGCCCTGATCGGCAACGAAGCGTTCTACATGCTCGAGGCCGGAGTTGCCAGCGCCGAGGACATCGACAAAGCCCTCAAACTTGGATTGAATCATCCCATGGGGCCGTTTGAGTTGGTGGATCTGGTGGGTCTGGATGTGCGGCTCAGCATTCTCGAATACCTGCATCAGACGCTCGGAGAAAAATATAAGCCATGCCCTCTGCTGGTTCAATTCGTCAAGGAAGGCCGGCTGGGCCGCAAATCGGGCCGGGGTGTTTACGAGTACGGCCCGTCCGCAGAGAAAAAATAATCGTAGTCGACGAGAACTGGAGAGGCCGCCGATGACCAGTACGGGAGCGAGTGGAGCGATGAGCGCCTCAGGCAAGATTGTTTTTCTGCAGGGTGACCTGACCGAGATGGATGTCGACGCCATCGTCAATGCCGCAAACAACGATCTGCAGTTGGGCGGCGGCGTGGCGGGAGCGATTCGCCGGAAGGGTGGCGGCGAAATCCAACGCGAGTGCGATGAAATTGGGCCCGTGCCGGTGGGGGGAGCTGCGATCACCGCGGGCGGTAAGCTGAAGGCACGGTTTGTGATTCACGCTGCCAGCATGGAACTGGGCGGCAGGACCTCGGCCGGGTCACTGCGCGGTTCGATAGCGCATTCGTTGCGCATTGCCGCACAGCGGAACATTAAGACCATTGCCTTTCCCGCGGTCGGGACGGGCATCGCCGGCTTCCCGATGCGCGAATGCGCTGAAATCCTGCTGGGGGAAGTGGTGGAGCATTTGAAGCGTCCCACTTCGATCGAAAAAGTTCACTTCGTCTTATTCGATGACGCCGCGCTCCATGTTTTTGAACAGGTTTGGGGCGAGATGCAATTGCAAGGCAGCGCCGGATCATGACCATGCCGGTGAATCGGCTAATTTCGATTTCAATGAATCACGAATTGGCTTCCCGGCGTCTTGTCGCAGAGTCGCGATCGTTTGCCGGCCCCACTGTGGCGTTATGAGCGACTTGGTGGAAATCGTGCGCGAGCAACTTGTTCAATACGAACATCCACTCTTTGTTTTTGACGCGCGCCCGGCGGGGGAAGGCGTGGAGGTGCGAATCCAGTTCACGCCGCCCCGGGAAGAGATCCACACCTACTTCTTTCAGCTTCAGCGGCGCGAAATCGAAAACAAGCAATTCCCCTGGACGTTTCAGAAACATCTCTACGATTGCCTGCACGATTACATCATCGAAATGTTCACGCGCAATCCGCAGCGGGAAAATTGATGACGCCTCCCGCGGTCCGTACTCCGCTTGCCGCCCTGCTGGCCGGGCGCATTCGCGCAAGCGGCCCGATCACTTTTGCGGAATTCATGGAAGCATGCCTCTATCATCCGGAGTACGGCTATTACAGCCGGGCGGAATCGCGCCGCCATGCCGATTACTACACCAGCGTGGACGTTCATCCGATTTTTGGACGGTTGCTCGCGCGGCAGTTCCATCAAATGTGGATGGTGCTCGATAGGCCGGATCAATTCTGGCTCGTCGAATGCGGAGCCGGCAGCGGCCGGCTCGCCGGCCACATTCTCGATTTCATCGAGAAACAATTCGGCGAGTTTTATTCCGCGCTGCGCTATGTCGCGGTGGAAAGGTCGGCGGGCCGCAGCTCGGCGCACGCGGCTGCCCTCGCGCGGCATTCCAACGCAAATCGCGTCACCTCGGCGCCGGAAATTCCGCCTGAGGTGCCGGTCGGCTGCATTTTCTCGAACGAACTCCTCGATGCCTTACCGGTTCATCGGGTAATCCGTGAGCGAGGGGCGTTGCGAGAGATATTCGTCGGGCTCAAAGGCGAAGAGTTGATCGAAACCAGTGGAGCACTCTCCACTCCCGCGATCGCGGAGTATTTTTCAAGGCAGCGGATTGAACTTGCGGAAGATCAACAGGCGGAAGCCGGCCTCGCGGCCTGCAAATGGATCGAAAGTGCGGGCGCCCGCCTCGGCCGCGGATTTATTCTCACCATCGATTATGGCCACGAGGTGGATGAACTCTACAACGAACGCCATATGCGCGGAACATTGCTGGCGTATGAACAACATCGCACGTGCGAGGATTACGATCGAGCCCCTGGCGAACAGGATTTGACGGCGCACGTTAATTTCACGGCTCTCGATTTGTGGGGCCGCTCGGCTGGACTGGAACGCGCGGGTCTGGTCTCTCAAAGCCATTTCCTGCTTGCGCTCGGCAGGCAAAATGAATTTGCCGACCTTCACGAAGACGCGGACAGCGAAACCGAACGCCTTCGCTCGCGGTTGTCGTTGAAGAATTTGATTCATCCGGAGGGAATGGGAGAGACATTTCAGGTGTTCGTCCAATACAAAGGAATCGAACTACCGCGGCTGACCGGGCTCGAGCCGGTCTAAATGTCGATTCCTGAAAGGAACTTTGGCCGGCGAAATTTATTGGGTCGCTTTCGGGGCTGGCGCGCTTTCGAGCTGGAACGGTTTTTGCAGATAACGGCCGGCTTCTTCCTGGGCGCCGCCGGTATTGTCTTTTATCTCCTGCGCCTTGCTGTACTCGTTGACGGCGCGTTCACGTTGCCCGGTCAAATCAAAAATCTTTCCGAGATAGATGTGGCTCCAAACTTCGACCCATTTGTAGCTCGGATCGAGATCGCCATCGATCGCGCTTCGAAATTCATTGGCCGCAGCCTGGTAATTTTTCTGATAGAACATCGCCTCGGCCATGCGGAAATGAGCCAGTGAATTATTCCCCTGAACATCGAGCGCCTTCTGGTATTCCTGGATCGCTTCGAAATATTTGCCCTGCTCGGCGAGCCCCTCGCCGCGCGCCACTGCCGCGCGGACGCGCAAGCGCGGGCTCGATTTCAACAGATTGTTATTCGGATCGAGCGTGATGCCATTGGGTTTGGGCCGGCCAAATGTATCGACTTCAAACGGCGAAGAAGTTCCCACCACGTTGATCATTTTGAATTCCGGGTTCCCTTCGGTTTCCACTCGTACTTCGACCGGCATGTGGAACGTTTCGAGATCCTGGGCCACTTTGCCGATCACCTTGAATCCCGCTTTGACGCGGTACACGATAAATTCGATTTTAAATTCCGGAATGCCGGTGGAGTTGAGCCATTGCGAAAAGAACGCCGTCAGATTCACCGGAGGGTCGCCCGCGGCCGGCTTGGCAAGTTTGGATTCTGCGATTTTCTCAAAGTCGCCGATGCTCGCTGATTTTCCGGCATACTTCGAATAGAACTCGCGCAAGGTGGCCTGGAAAGGCTGATTTCCCATGGTGGTGCGAAGCATGTGAAACACCATTGCGCCCTTGTTGGTCACAATCGAGCGATATTCTTCCGAATAATCTCCCAGCCGCTGCGCTTGCGCGATTGGCGCGGCAGTGTCGTACATCAAAGCGCCGACAGCGAAATCCTCCAACGAGCGATGCAAGCTCGCGACGCCACCGGTGTGCTCGGCATACAGCGCTTCCGAATAGCGCGCCAGCCCATCCGAGAGCCAGCTATCGGACAAGGTTGCAGGCAGGACCTGATTTCCCCACCACTGTCCCGCCACCAATTGTGCAAGCAAGCGAACATTCGGTTTCGGAGTCCATTGATGCGCGCTGATCAGAATAATTCCGGGAGCGGAATAGCTCGACAGGGAACCATCCGGCAGTTGCGCCAGAATCAAATTCGGATCGGGCAGAGGGCCGAACTCGCCCGAATAAAATGTTTCGATCTGAGCGATATCCTGCGCATAGTTTGTTGCCGTGGCGCCTTGCCCTGGCGGCGTGTATACGGAAATCTCCATACCTTCCGCGCGCACCGGCGCGAGCTGAATATTTCCCGCGACAAAAGTTCCGGCCGGTTCCGGGCGCTC
>JBGQGW010000023.1:0-24454 GCA_041497605.1 Terriglobia bacterium
GATGCGCAAGTTTCCGGAAAATCCGGAGACGCGCTCGTCGAGGCGGTGCTTCCGGTGCTGAAGGAAAAATATGGCGACTGGAATTTCTTTGATCACTTCTCGAAGACCAATATCATGCAGACTGCCGCGGAATTGAAGGGCGATAAGAAAATTCCGGTGCCTGCCGGCAAGTGGTTCACGTTTGACGCTTCGAATTGATCGTTAAACTGAGCGCAGAAATTGAAAAGGGGCGGAGATGGTTTCTCCGCCCCTTTTTTATTGCGTGTGAGCGGGTGCTGCTACCAATGGACGCGCACGCGGTACGTCAGAACCGAAGTGCCGTCCTTCGCTACCGGGATATCGAAGCCCAGCGCGAAGGCGTCCAGCTTGATCCATTTGTAATTCGAGCTCAACACTTCCCAATCGCTGCCGACCGGTTCTTTTACTTCGACAGTGACCGGAGTGGTTTTGTGATTGCGAATGGTGATTTGATACTCCATCTCGAAAACGTGCTCGCTGATTCTCCGGTAATCCATCTGCTTGCGCTCGGAGACGATGTCGAAGGCGTTGCCGATGTGCAGATCGAGTTTCTCGTCCTTGGGCGTGTGGGTGATATTGGATTCGCCGACGAATTGAAGGCTGCCCTTCGAATCCGCCTGATAGACGCGGACGGTGCCGGCGGGAAGCGGCATGCCCAGCCCGGATTTTTCTTCGTTCTTGAAGCGGTAGAAAACCTGCACCGGTTCCTTGATGGGCGCGCCGATGGATTGGGGGTTGCGATAGTAATACTGCTGTCCTTCGACCACGAAAGCTTTCTCCACCGGAATTCCAGTTCCATTTAGCAGACTGATTTGTTTCGATTCGCTGTTGCGGATCGAAGTGCGCCGCTCAAGCGAATAGAGGTGATATTCCGAAAACGATTCCTGCGCGAAGGCCGCCTGATTTGCCACCATAGCCTTGTCCATCATCCTTCCGGCTATGCCCGCGGAGGATGAAGGAACGCGATTTACGTCTCCGGCAACCAGTTGCAACTTGGCATTCTTGAACGCGGCGCCGCTGTTGTTCACCAGCGTCACCCAGCCGTCGATGTCGGCGGATTTTTCGTCGCGGGTCACGGTGAGGACATAATCGGCGTTCCAATTCATGCCCGCCGTCAGATAGGAGGCCTCCACGCGCTGAGCGTGCGAGCCCCTGTTATCGAGCGACCACACCAGCGTGGGCACGCTGTAGAGATTTTCCGGCAATTCCGGGAAGCTATAGCCATTGGTGGAAACGCCGGTCACAATCTCGCCGCCGATTTTCCATACCGGGCCGTTGTTATCGGCCAGCAGAGTGGCCTTCACTTCCTCCCACCTCACCTCTTTCCCCGAGTAGATTGGCCTGTTTAAGGTCACCTCGCGACCCACATATTTCTGGAGCAGCTTTTGTGGATCGAGCAGGTCGTATTCGTAATTCTGCTCCAGCACACTGAGTTTCTCGGGCTCCGATAGAGAGCGGATGTGCACGGTGGCGGGATTGATCGATGAGGCCACGTCTTCAAATCGCAAGGGAAACGAGCCCACGGGTAAATTGAGCTGGCGGACATCGCGGATCAGCGCCAGGTTCGAGTTGTAGACCGTGACGGCGAGATCCACCTGGTCTTTTTGCGTTGTCGCGGCAATTCCATCCGGAGCTTCGGCCGGTGCGGCATGGGCTTTCGCCAGCAAATGCCCGGCGAAAGGCACAATGGCCAGAATTCCGGCCATGACCGCCAGCAAAAATGCTCTCTTCCACGTTTTGTCCGTCCATTCGCTTCGCATCGTTTTTCCTCTCGTCAGGCGATTAGGTTGCTCGCTTCCATAGTTAGAACGAAGCCAGTTCAGTTTCTTGCAGCCGAAGTTAAGCAAGAGACGCTGCGTGAGATACAGTTTCGAGATCCTGCCGTCATCGAACCATTTAGCCAGGATGTCAGGCAGGGCTTGTGAGAAATGTGGACTACTTCGTTTGCCAGGTCTTGCCGCCGTCTTTGGTTTTAAGCATGCTTCCGTCCGACGCGGTCACGCCGGCATGTTTGGCGTCCTTTGCGATGACGTTCACCAAATCCATGCTTGTTGGCGCTGGCAAAACTTTCCAGGTAGTCCCGTCTGCGGTGAGTAAGACAACGCCGGCATGGCCCACGACCCAGCAAACAGTTGTGGACGGCGCGTGTCCGGCGGTGAAGATCTGCTTCGCATCCACAAACTGTTCCTGCCAGTTCCTGCCGCCGTCTTTGGAAAGTTCGACCCGCCCCTGGCCGGATACGCGCCACATCACTTTGACGTCGGGCGAGTAGACGATGAGTTGCAATGCGCGATAGTCGACGGTGCTGTGGCTCGCCATGACCTTCTGAGACTGGGTCGTTTGCGGGAGCGTGCTTAGGTTTGCAGATTGCCTCGCCTTCTTGTCAGCTTCGAATTGCCTTGCCGCGGCGCCATTGATCACATCCGCAGATTTCTCGCTGCTCGTAATCTCTGCTGTGGCTGTCGCTGCTGGTGCTGGAGCTGCTTGTGGCGTGGGGGTTGGCGGTGGTGCAGGCGCAGGCGCGGCGGCTGTTCCGCGCGATGTGGACGCTTCACTCTTGGCCATTCTTGCGTCGCGCTGCATTTCGGCGGCTGGCGCAGCGGAAGACTGCCTCGTCTCGTCGTCGCTCCGTTTTTCGGACAATCTGCCGCTCACTGCACCGGCCAAGCCGGCGACCTGGCCGCCCGCGGCGGGCGAATTCGCGAAAGTGGATTTCGGCCGGCTGAGCGATTCTTTTGCTTGCGTCTTGTCTTTTGCGAGATCGGAAACGGAGGCGCGATCGAGTGCTTTCCGGCGTGGGGCTGTCCCGGGTGTCAGCTTCAATTGGTCGACGCTTCGTCCATTCAGAGGCAGCGATTGCGCGTCGCTGAGCGGCGCAGGTTTCAACTGCGCAACTTCCGTCACCGGCGGCTGTTTCTTGTTCGAAGTTTTCAGCGACGGCCGCGCGATCCACAGGATAAACATGGCGGCAGCCACAGCCAGCGGCGTCACCCACAGCCGCACCAGCCGCCAGTTCCATTGCCTGGCTTTTGCTGTCTCCTGCGGCGGCTCGGCGCGAACCATCACCGCGAGCTGTTCCTGGCACCGCGAGCAGTTTGCGAAATGCTCTTCCACACGCGCGGTCTCGGAATCGTTCAAGGAATGCTCGTAATACGCGGCGAGAAGATCCGGTTCGGGGCAGCCTTCCTGTTTCGCATCGGATGCGCTCACAATTGCTTTCCGGAGCAGCCCGGTCATTTTTTTCTCGTCTTTGTGGTGCTCCGCCATCCCCGCTCCTTCTCTTAGAACGCTGCGCGCGGCATTTCTTGCATCTTTGGCCGCGCTATTCCCCGCTGGAAAGAACCTTCGCCAAATCGAACGGCCATTCTTCTTTCGCGTATTCGTAACAGAGCTTCACCTGCGCATCGCTCAAGCGCTTCTTCTCGCGCAGCGCTCGATCCACCTGTTCGCGCAATTCGCGCCTTAAGCGGTCGAGCTTGCGCGATACGGTCGCTTCGTGCTCGCCCAGCAGGCGCCCGATTTCGGCGAGCGTCAGTTCCTGGATGTAGTAGCAGGAGAGCCGCAGGCGATCCCGCGCGGGCAGAGCGGAGAGAACCAGCGACAGTTCCGCCTGCAAGATCGCCAAATATTGTGCGCGTTCGGAATCGGGCGCTTCGATCGTTGCCGGGTCCGCCAATTCGCGCGGCGGATCGCCTTCCGCATTCTCGTCCAGGGATTCGATGCGCCAAGTCCGCCGCAGCTCGTCCACGTGCCGCTGCGCCAGCACCGCGCGCAGCCATGTGGTCAGCTTGCTGCGTCCATAAAAATAATCGAACAGGGAGCGCCGCTGCCCATCGCGTTCTCCCAGGCCGTACAATTGCGCATACAGGGAATCCGCCAAATCGCGGCCTTGTGCATCGCCCGCGATGGCGTGCGCCGCCCGGTATAGTTCCGGCCGGTACTCTTTCATGAAGTGTTCCCACGCGGCTTCGCTGCCCTCGCTGCAAGCGCAGGCCAGCGCCAGATCGTGCAACCGCAGCGAATCGAAATAAGCGCCTACCGATCCTGGAGTCGTCCCTTCGCCGCAGAACCGCTGTGACTTTGCTGCGCTGCGTTCGAGCGCCTGCCCAAATCGCTCCACGGTTAGCCTCCATTCCGGAGGCACGGCCGCCTTGGCATACAGCGTTTTAACAAGGGCAGAAGGGAGGTGTGGCTGCTCTCCCGCAGGCGCCTCGCCGGCGAGGCCGCCTGGGCGGGTTGTGCTATTCCGATCGGACTGGATAGGTCGGTTGTTGAGCATTGCCGGAACCGCCGCCCTGAGTGCGGCCCTGGACAGAATGATACCCGAATCTGAGGCCCGAGTTGCTTGGCAGGTTCGGCTGATTGTTCCGCGAATTCTTTTCCATTCTTTTGAAACGTGCTGCACCCTCCGCGCATCTGCTCCTTTGACAAGCTGACTCTGCAAACTTATGATTGACGCGCACTTGTGATCGGGGTCTGGCCAGTGATCTCCCGGGTTCTTGCAAACCGACATTCTTCTTCAAGACTCCGCATAAATATTTTCGGGAGGCATACGTATGGGCGATAAGGAAAAGCCGCGGCGCGGGGAGCGCGCGCGGGAAAATGGAGACGGTCCGTCCGGCCCGCCAGCAGGCAGCGGGGAGCGGGGCGGATTTTCGCGGCGGGCGTTTATTCGAGGGACTGGCATTGCCGGGATCGCGGCTTCGGCTGGGGTGTTGATCGGGGATCAGATTCTTGCGGCTAACACGGGGGCGAATAGCGGGATCGTGGGCCCTGGCGCTGTGCCGATCACGTTACACGTGAATGGGCAAGCGCATCAGCTTAACCTGGAACCTCGCGTGACGCTGCTGGATGCACTGCGCGACCGGCTCGACCTGACGGGCGCGAAGAAAGTGTGCGACCGCGGCACGTGTGGAGCTTGCACGGTGATCGCGGACGGCAAAGCGATTTACTCGTGCACCACGCTGGCGATTGATGCGGAAGGGCGGCAGATCGAGACGATTGAAAGTTTGGCGCCGGAGGGGCACCTGCATCCGATCTCGCAGGCATTTGTGGATAATGACGCGCAGCAGTGCGGCTTCTGCACGCCGGGCTTTGTGATGGCCTGCAAGGCGCACCTCGATCACGAACCACATCCTACAGAGGAAAGCGCGCGACGCGCGCTGGGCGGAAATCTGTGCCGCTGCGGGACTTACATGGGCCTGCGCAAGGCGGTGCTCGAAGCCGCAACGAAAATGAAAGGAGGGCGCGCCTAATGGCTGACTATCACTGGCCGCCGGCGGACAAGCGCAGCCTGATCGGCAAGCGCATCTCGCGCATCGACGGGCCGTGGAAAGCTTCCGGCCGCGCGAAATATTCCTTCGACGTCAACCGCCCGGGGATGCTCTACGGCAAGATGCTGTTTTCGCCTTACGCCCACGCGGTGATCGTGAAACTCGATACCACGGAAGCCGAAAAAATGCCGGGCGTGAAAGCGGTTCACAAATTCCTCGAAGGCGGAACGGACACGGATGTGAAATGGCAGGGCCAGGAAATCGCCGCGGTGGCCGCGGAAACCGAAGAGCAGGCGCGCGACGCGGTGCGCAAGATTCACGTGGAGTTTGCGCCGCTCTCGTTCCTGGTGGCGGACACAAATCCCGAAAAAGCGGGCAAGGAATATTCGCAAGCGAGCGCCGAGCAGACCACGGGCGATCCCGCGAAAGGATTCGCGGAAGCCGAGGTGACCATCGAAGGACACTACGGCTCGCGCGTGATCACCCATTGCTGCCTGGAATCGCACGGCCAGGTGACGGAATGGGACGGCGACACGCTGAACGTGTGGGCCTCGACTCAAAATCTGACCGGCATCGCCGGGGAATATGCCAAGGCTTTGAAGATTGAGGCGAACAAAGTTCACATTATCACGCCGGTGATGGGCGGCGGCTTCGGGAGCAAGTTTCCGGCGGACAGTTGGGGAATCGCGTGCGCGCAGCTTTCGAAGAAATCGGGGCGCCCGGTGAAGATGATGCTCGAGCGCGACCAGGAATTGCTGGCAGCGGGCGCGCGGCCTTCGCTTCATGCGAAAGTAAAAGTGGGCGCCAAAAGTGACGGCACGCTGACCGCCTGGGAATCGCGGTCCTGGGGGACGGGCGGGGTGATCGATGCCGGGGCGCCGAACCTTCCGTATGTGTTCCGCGTGCCAAATCGCAGCTCGCAGCACACCATCGTGCACACCAACATTGGTCCGGCCCGCGCCTGGCGCGCGCCGAATCATCCGCAAATGTGTTTGATCACCATGGCGGCGCTCGACGACTTGGCGGCCAAGCTGAAGATGGACCCGGTCGATTTCTTCCAGAAAAATATATCGATCACCGGCGACCGCGCGTCGAATTACGCGGAAGAGTTGGTGAAGGCCGCCGAACTGATGGACTGGAAGAAAAAGTGGCATCCGCGCGGTGATACAGCGAGCGGACCGATCAAACGCGGCGTCGGCGTTTCGATCCATACCTGGGGAGGACGCGGGCACCAGAGCAATTGCGCGGCGCTGATTCATTCCGACGGCTCGGCGGAAGTTTCGCTCGCGAGCCAGGACCTTGGCACGGGCACACGCACGGTGATCGGGATCGTGGCCGCGGAAACTTTTGGACTGCCGCTTGCGGGAGTGAAAGTGAATATCGGCGACAGCCACTATCCGCCTTCCGGTCCCTCGGGCGGTTCGACCACCGTGGGCGGCGTTAGTTCCTCGACGCGCCGGGCAACGATTGATGCGCTGAATCAACTGTTCGACAAAGTCGCGCCGTCGCTCGGCGCGAAGCCCGATCAACTCGAAGCGGTTGGCGGCCAGGTGCGCGTGATTGGAAATCCCGCGAAGAGCCTCACCTGGAAGCAAGCTTGCGCCAAGATCGGCACCGCGCCGATCACCGGCACGGGCAAGACCAGCCCGGATTTGATTTCGAGCAGCGTGGCCGGCGTGCAGATGGCGGAAGTCACCGTGGACACGGAAACGGGGATCGTGCGCATGGAAAAAATGGTTGCGGTGCAGGATTGCGGGTTGATTATTGATGCCAAGACGGCCGAAAGCCAGGTGTTCGGGGCGTGCATCATGGGCGTCACGTACTCGCTCTACGAAGAAAAAATCATGGATGACATCACCGGCCGGTGCCTCAATCCCAACATGGAGTTTTACAAGCTGGCCGGGATCGCCGACGTAGGCGACATCGTGGTGCACATGATGACCGGCGCGGGCTACGACGACCGCGGTGTGATTGGACTCGGCGAGCCGCCCACGGTTTCGCCGGGCGCGGCGATTTCAAACGCCGTGGCGAACGCGATTGGAGTGCGCGTGCCGGAGCTGCCGATAACGCCCGAGCGCGTGCTGGCCGCGCTCGAAGCGAAAGGAGGCGCCGCTTAAATGAAAGCCTTCGCGTACGCAAGTCCATCGTCGCTGGCGGATGCGTTTCCGTTGCTGGGCTCAAACTGGGGCGCGACGGAAGTGATGGCCGGCGGCACCGACCTGATCAGCCTGATGAAAGAAAATGTTGCGGCGCCGGATCGCGTCGTAAATATCAAGAAGATCCATGAACTGGAAGGGATTCGAGAAACCAAGGAAGGGCTGCGCATCGGGGCGCTGGTGAAGTTCGAAGAGATTGAGGCGAACAAGATAATCGCCGGAGAATTTCCGGCGCTGCACCAGGCCGTTCGGGAAGTGGCCAGCCCGCAGATTCGCAACATGGGCACGATCGGAGGGAATCTCTGCCAGCGGCCGCGCTGCTGGTATTACCGCGCGGGATTCGGGTTGCTGGCGCGCGATGCGCAAGGCAAAGCGCTGGTTCCCGATGGCGACAACCGCTATCACGCCATTTTCGGCAATTCCGGCCCGGCGTATTTCGTCAGTCCTTCCACGGTTGCGCCGGTATGGATTGCGCTGGGGGCGAAACTGCGCATCGCGGGGCCCGGCGGCGTTCGGGTGATAGCTGCGGAAAAATTCTTCGTGATCCCTAAAAGCGAAAACGAGCGCGAGCACGCTATCGCGTCGAATGAAATCATCACCGAAGTTGTGATTCCTTCGTCTTCGCGCGGATTGCGCAGCGCCAATTACGAAGTGCGGCAGAAAGAACAATTTGATTGGCCGCTGGCCACGGCAACGGTTGCGCTGCGCATGAAGGGCGACACGGTCGAAAGCGCGCGCATTATCTTGGGGCATGTGGCGCCGATTCCCTGGCCGGCAACGGACGCAGAGCAATGGCTGGCCGGAAAAACAATCAACGAGGCGAACGCGGCACAGGCGGCTGATGCGGCGGTGGCGAATGCCACGCCGCTCAGCCGGAATCGCTACAAGGTGCAACTTGCTCGCGTGGCTGTGAAGCGAGCATTGCTGGCCGCCGCCGGACACCATCACGCAGCCGCCGCAAAGGGAGGCGAATAATCATGCCATTCGATCCCACTAGTAAGGGCGCCGCCGCGCGGCCTGGCCTGATCGCTTTGATTCGCGAGGGCCAAGTCTGCTCGTGCTTGCGCTCAAAGAAAATCTTCTATCAAATGGAAGAGGACGAATCCGAAGCCGCGAGCGGCGCGCCTTTCTGGTGCCAATTGACGCAAACCGTGATCGGACCCGACAAGCAGATTGTGGGCCTCGATCATTGCCGCCCCGGCCGCAGTTGCTGCGAAACTGCTTAGACCGCACCGCGGAAACACAATGCGTGTTTCGGGAGTAATGGTGCAGTTCGATAAGGAAGCGAGCCGAACGCACGACGATTGCGTGGCAAGGAACGCGACGGCCTGCGCGGATTGTTCCAGATCCTTCGCTGCGCAAAGAACGCTTGCTCAGGATGACCACTACCGGCCTGTTAGGGCGGTTGCTTGAGCAGGAGCAGAGTGGGAAAATATGTTTTGGACTTTAGGAGGCCTGCCATGAAAGCGAAAGCTATTTTAACCGTGCTGGCCCTGATGCTGGTGATTCCGGCCGTTTCGTTCGCCGCGCCGGGCGCGACGGTCTCGGGCAGTTACGTGGAATTTCGAAACGCGGACGTCTACACCGGGCCGTGCTTTGCCATGGGTGAAGTTGGGCTGACGGGACAGGAAGCGGTACTGGCCTGGCACATTGCGGAAGGCAAATGGGCGGGCGTGCCGATCGAGGGACTGAACGTTGTGGCCGTGGTTCACGCGAGCGCCACGATTGGCGATCCCTACGCGAATCCCCTGCCCGCCAGGGCCGTAATGCTGCTCGACGCGCGCGCCAATGACGCACAACGCGCCGCGCTGGTCGAATTCGCTCGAGCGCAATCGCCCGCCCTGCTCGGCAATATCATCGCGGTGGAAACGCAGCCGATCACGTTCACCTCAGGCGCGCATCATGGAGCCGTCTCCGTCACCGCCGGCAACGTGCTGCAGCTTTCCACCCGCTCGCTCAATGAAGGCGACGCGATCTGCCACAACGAAGCGGTCTTCTATCAGCCGCTCGCCGGACACCTGGTCCACTCGATGCCGGTAGTCGAAACCTCGAGCACCTATAGCGGCAACCATCTCGGTGTCACCTGGAACGATTCCGGCCGCCGCAGCTCCTTCGTCGCCACCTTCACCGAATAATGGAGAAAGACAAATTTCTCATCGTGGCTCCGCAGGGGCGGGGCTCCTCTGCCCCTTTGCGCGGGTGCTCAACCTGAGACTGGTCCCAAGGCCTTACGTCGGCCGCGCCCCCGAAGCGCAAAATAGATTTGACGTTTTACTCACCGGCGAGAGAACTGGCCCGCGAGTGACTCCAGCAGAAACCGCTTTCAGGATTCAGTTGCACTCGATCAGAACCCGTCGTTCAATGGAATGATCCATGTATACCTGCCCAAAATGCGAGCAGTCGATAAACCAGGCCAGTGAGCTCTGTCCCTATTGCGGCGCCGACCTCACCGCCGTGAATGCACCGGAGGAGCAAAAGGGAAAAAAACGCAGCTTGGCCAAGGCCCTGATCCTGTGGGGAGTGGCGATTGGTTTCCTCTGGCTGATGGTCTGGATCGCGCTGCCGTTGCGGATGCTGAATCCGGCGGTGCAGTCGGAAAGCCATGCGCTCCAGGCGCTGAAAAACCTGCATGCCTCGCTTTCCGCCTATTCCGCATCGGAAGGCGCCTACCCTCCTTCGCTCGATGCGATGGGCAATTCCCCGGCGCGCGCCGCCGCGCAATGGGCGCTTAGCGCCGGATACCAGGTCCAATACACTCCCGCGCAGCCGGGAGATGACGGGCGCGTCCACGGCTACACGCTGCTCGCCCGTCCGAGCAACTACGGATTCCGCAGCTTTTTCAGCGATGAAACCGGCATTGTCCGTTACACGCGCGAAGCCCGAGCCGCCACCGCGCAAGATCCTCCGATCTAGCCATGACTGCGTGCCCGCTCACAAATGATCGCACGCAGAAAAGGACCGCCATCAGGCAGGCGCTGGCAATCTTGCTCGCGATCTTGTTCTTTCCCCTGCTGGCCCGCGCGCAGCAGTCGAGCAACAATGCGCAAAGCGCGCAGACAACTTCGCAGGCCGCGGGCCAGAATCCCCCTCAGCAAAAACCCGACGACATGCCGGGCATGGATCACCACCACGGGACAGGCACGCCGGCGAGCCAACACGATCGAATGCACATGCACGCGGAAACTTTTCTTCAGGAAATCGTTCACCATGCGACTTCGGGCACCACTGCCGAACCAAATTCCACTCCCCATCCCATGCTGATGGCCAAAAAGGATTCGTGGATGCTGATGTTCCACGCGAATGCCTTTCTGGTCGAGCAACAACAAACCAGTCCGCGCGGAGGAGATAAATTTTTCTCCACAAATTGGTTCATGGGAATGGCTCAGCGGGAGATCGGGCAGGGCACCTTGACGTTTCGCGCGATGCTGAGCCTTGAACCGGCGACGGTGACAGACCGCCGCTACCCGCTGCTTTTCCAAATCGGCGAGACCGCGTTCGGCAAGCCAGTGGTGGATGGCCAGCATCCACATGACTTCTTCATGGAACTGGGTGCCCTGTACGACATGGAGTTGGGAGAAAAAGCGCTGCTTTCGTTCTATTTCGCCCCGATCGGCGATCCTGCGATTGGACCGACCGCCTACGGGCATCGCGCTTCGGCCTCCGAAAATCCGGTAGCAGCGCTCGGGCATCACCAGGAGGATTCCACGCACATTGTGTCGGATGTCGTCACGCTCGGCTTGACCTATGGCATTGCCAGAATCGAGGGGTCGGGATTCCACGGCCGCGAGCCCGATGAAAATCGATGGAATATCGACCAGGGGATGATCGATTCCTGGTCCGCTCGCCTGACGATTCAGCCAGGGAAGAATTGGAGCGGGCAATATTCCTACGCGCGCATTAAGAGTCCTGAGGAACTCTTTCCTGATGAGACCCAAGAACGCATGACTGCCTCCATCATGTACAACCGTCCCCTTCGTGATGGAAATTGGGCCAGCACGATCCTGTGGGGACGCACTCGCGCTCTCGAGGACAATTCGATTTCGAACAGCTATCTTCTGGAATCCACGGTTCGTTTCCGAACCCGGAATTACGCCTGGACGCGAATGGAAAATCTGGATCGCTGGAACGAGTTGCTTCTCGGTGAAAATCCGCTTCCTCCCAATTTTCAGGAAATGCCCATCGGCAGGGTGCAGGCTTACACATTCGGGTATGATCACGATTTCGATTTCATTCCTCACGTGGCTTCGGCAATCGGGGCGCAAGTTACCGCCTACGGCGTGGGAGATCGATTGAAGCCCATCTACGGCACAAACCCGGTGGGGGTAGCCGTATTTTTGCGCTTCCGCCCGTTCTCCGGAAACAACAGGTAAATTTCCAGAAGGCAGACTTGCTTCAGGTGCGACTTCGAACTCTCAAGTTCAGAGAGACGACACGTCCGCAGGCTTGATGCTATACTTTGCATCTGGCGCGCCCATTTCCGTTCGCCCTTTACTGCGGAGAGGTGCTGGAGTGGCCGAACAGGGCTGCCTGCTAAGCAGTTACACCCCAAAAGGGTGTCGGGGGTTCGAATCCCCCCCTCTCCGCCATGTTCTTGCGGCTTCCTTTGCTTGCTTTCCTCGCAGCTTCCGACGGTGGTCACCGTTCAAGCGTAAAGCTCTAGCGATCCCCTACTCAGTGAGCGGCTGACTGCACCAATTTCGGCGCCGTCCGCAAGAAATAGAAAATTGGATGCGTCAGAGATAAGGGCTGACCTTGCCGACGTGTTCTCGATCACCGTTTCAAGTGACCTGCGTCACTGAAGCCCCGCGTGTCGAAGAGATATGAAGACATAGAGATATGAAGACATACGGAGGCACGCTATGAAAACCGTCGAGGCTGGGACTCGAATTCAACTCAAAAATATTCTGTTTGCCACTGACTTTTCCACCGCCGCGTCGGACGCGATTCCCTATGCTGCGGAACTGGCGCGGCACTTCGGGTCGAAGGTCTACGCTCTGTACGTGAGACCACCCCATATGTATGCCACGGCCCCTCCGGAAAGCTGGCCGGCGTTGACTGATGCGGTTGAACTGCTTGCTCTCGAACAGAAGAAGTCGCTGCTCGCTTCATTCCCGGGGATTGACCGGGAAGCCATCATTGATGAGGGAGCCGTTTGGCCCGCCATCGCGTCCGAACTCGAGAAGAACAAGATTGATTTAATTGTCCTGGGCACGCGCGGGCGGACGGGTATTGGCAAAGCTTTGTTCGGTTCCGAGGCGGAGGAAATTCTGCGCGAGGCTCCGTGCGCGGTGTTGACGGTGGGACCTCATTCCGATTCGAAGCGGCTGCAAGGAGGTAAGATTTCCGAAATCCTCTATGCCACAGACCTCAGCCCCGAATCTCTCGCCGCCGCGCCCTATGCGATCTCCCTGGCACAGGAATTTCAGGCACGTCTCACTCTTCTGCACGTCATCGAGGAACGGAAAGCGAGCGATCTGATCGCTACAGAACAGTTGGTGTTCGCAGCGTTGCGGCGCATGCAAGCCCTTATTCCAGCGGACGCTAAATTCTGGTGCGAACCGGGGTGCGTGGTCAAGCAGGGCGCTGCTGCCGAGAAAATCCTGGAAGTGGCAGCCCAGAACCATGCGGACATGATCGTCCTGGGCATCCACCCACGAAAAGGGATCCCCGCGATAGTGACGCATTTGCCGATCGCGACGGCCCATAAAATCTTGTCTCAGGCGACTTGCCCAGTGCTGACAGTTCGAAGCTGATCAGGGGCACTGGACGAGTGCGGATAGTGAAAGGGGGTTAGTCCTCCGCGCAAGCAAAGTTCTGAAGTGCCGGGCGCTTCCGGCCGGATTCGCCGAGTCCCGAGCCGCTTCGACCTGCGCGGAAGCGAGAAATAATGAGGAGGTGCACCATGACTGCTCCAGCATCCGTTCAAGAGTACACGAAGGAACGGGAACCCAGAATTGTGAATCGAACCGAAATCGAATCAAGGGAAGCCGAAATTCTCGACGCGATCCAACGTCGCGCGTATGAAATTTTCGAAAATCGAGGACGTGGCCTGGGCCAGGATGTGAATGATTGGTTGATTGCCGAAGCTGAGGTGCTTCATCCGGCGCATCTCAACGTCACGCAGTCCGACATAACCCTGGTCATCCGTCTGGATATGCCGGGATTTGAAGCCAAAGACATCCGGGTAAGCATTGAACCCTATCGAGTGATCATCTCCGGTGAAAAGAGACAGGAAGAGAAGCGCGAAACCGAGAAAATGCTTTATTCGGAGACTTGCTCGGACCGGATTTACCAGCTCATCGATTTGTCCGGCGAAGTGGACGATCAGGACGCAAAGATGACACTGAAGAATGGCGTACTGGAGATTCGTCTGCGCAAGATACCTTCGAACTGAGCCAGTTCCACGACGCCAGAGTTCCGTGGCCATTGCGGCTCTCGGGAGAAGGTCCGTCTCGATCGGCCCTGTAGGGCCTGTTCGTATGTCTATACCCGGAATGGGGCTTGAAATGTCGGGGAGATCGAATCTCTGAACGTAAAATAGCACCCCGATTGCAGTCTCCGAACCTGCCGGGTACCTCAATCTATCATTCATTAACCCTGTGATTGCAGGGCTTTCCGTAAATCCTCTATAATGAAAGTCGGCCTTGCCAAAAGCCTGTGGGGCGCGCAAAGTCCTTAGCGGGTGTAGTTTGGGCAGGACATGACCGATAATGGACATCACCGAAAAAATCAAACAAAAACTCCAAGCCGAAATTAAGACGCTGGAGCACGAACTTCACAATGATCTGCCCAAGGAGCTCATGAAGGCCCGGGCGCATGGCGATCTGAAAGAAAACGCCGAGTTCAAGTATGCCAAGGAACGCCAATCATACGTTTCCGCACGGCTCGGACAGCTTCACCAACGAATGGCCGACCTGATGATGTTGAATCTGGACAACCTGCCGCCGGACCGTGCCGCTTACGGCTCGCGGCTGAAACTTAAGGACTTGCAGAAGTCCCGTGAAATCGAGTACAAGCTGGTAACGACGGAAGAAGCCGATGCGTCCAAAGGATTGATCTCGACCACTTCGCCGATTGGCAAAGCACTGATGGGGAAGAAGGCAGGCGACGAAGTTACGGTGGTCACCCCCGCCGGGACCAAGGAATTTGAAGTCATTAATTTGAAAACGATCTACGAGGAAGAGTGATGGAGTGAACTGTTCCCGATGACGATTGAATCCATCGGCCGCCCCTTCCGCTGGCTACGCGATAAGATCGCGGCTGGCGTTGCCGCCACAGGTGTCCATCCCAACCTTCTTACCTGGATGATTCTGTTCTTTAACCTGTGGGCTGGCATTCTGTTCGCCTCGGGCCGGTTCGCCGCAGCCGGCGGGATGATGATCATCGCATGCTTCTTTGACATCGTGGATGGCCCGGTGGCGCGGATCCAGGGCCGTGTTTCCCCCTTCGGCGCATTTCTCGATTCCATTCTCGATCGCTATGCCGATCTGGTGATCTTCCTCGGCTTGCTGATTTACTACGCGCAGGTGAATCGATTCGGATACGCGCTGCTGGTGAGCGTGGCCATGGCGGGCGCCGTGATGGTGAGTTATGCGCAGGCCCGCGCGGAATCATTGATCGGAGATTGCCGGATTGGTTTTTGGGAGCGCCCGGAACGAATTGTGCTGATGGTTCTGTGCGCGTTGAGCAATCGCATGCCTCTGGCGCTCTGGCTGCTCGCGATTGGTCCGAACCTTACCGTGATCCATCGCATTGTCTACACCTGGCAGCGCACCGAAGGACGCGCGAGGCAGCAACAGCGCGAACAGGTGCTGCAGTTGCAACTGGTTCCCAAATTCGAAGCAGAGCCGGAACGGCAGGCGGAAGCTGTGTCCAGCGCTCCTCGGGCGGTGCTGACGCGCACTGCCGGTCACGGAGGATAACTGTGGTCCCCGAATTGATCGGCTTGATCGGGACAATCACTGCCTTTGCGGGGATTCATCTGCTCTGGCAGTCTCGCAAGGAATTGTTGTATTGGATCGAAACCTACCTGAAACTTTTTCGCGCTTCGCTCCAGCAGCCCGGCGCACCTCTGTCTCGCGCAGCGGTGGCCGTGGATCGGCATCAGCGCGAGCACACGCTGCGGCTTCTGCTCGGCTGCGGACTCCTGTTCCTGCTCGGCCCCGCTCTGATCGTCCTGGGCCTGACTCTGTGAAACCGGCATAACCTTGCAGCCCTCCCTAATCGTTCACGGCGGTGCGTGGAATATCCCGGATTCGGTGGTGGCCGACTCCAAGGCGGGATGCCGCTGCGCGCTCGAAGCGGGCTGGAAAATTCTTTCCGCGGGCGGCGCGGCGATGGACGCTGTGGAAGCCGCCATCGTGGTGCTCGAAGAAGATCCCACCTTTGATGCCGGGGTCGGCTCGCATCTGAATCGCGACGGCCACGCGCAGCTTGATGCGATCATCATGGATGGCGCCACGCTGAAGGCCGGTGCCGTGGCCGCCGTCGAACGCATTCGCAATCCGATTTCCCTGGCGCGCGCCGTTCTGGAATCGAGCGAGCACATCATGCTGGTGGGTGATGGCGCGGAGCAATTCGCTCTGGAGCAGGGATTGCCGCTGTGCTCGCCGGGAGAATTGGTGCTCGAGCGCGAGCGCATCGCCTGGCGCCAGTGCCAGGGAGATAAGCACGCGGCGGAACATCACATCGGCCATCAGCACGGAACCGTCGGAGCCGTGGCCATGGACAGCAGCCGCAACATTGTCGCCGGCACGTCGACCGGCGGAACGTGCTGCAAATATCCGGGACGGGTGGGCGATTCACCGCTGATCGGCTGCGGCTGCTACGCGGACTCGGAGGCCGGCGGCGTATCCTGCACGGGCTGGGGCGAAGCCATCATGAAAATCGTGATGGCCAAGACGGCGATCGATCTGCTGCAACCGCCCCTCGACGTTCTGCCGATGGAAGCGCTCTCGTCACAGCAAGTCGCCGACGCTTGTGTTCGTTTGCTGGCCACGCGCGCAAAAGGCACAGGCGGCTTGATCATCATTGACCGCGATGGCCGCCCTGGCGTCGCGTTCAACACGCCGCGCATGGCTTATGGATATGTCTCCCCCGAAGGCTCGTTCGTCCTTTCCCCCTGACCCGGTTGTGGCCTTTGCTGGCGCAACGGGCGTCAATCTGCGGTAGAATCCCGCCCAATGAAAAAGGCATCCATGCTTTTCGCGCTGCTTTTTGCGGGCGCCGCGATTGCGCAGGCGCCTGTGGCGCTCACGTCGGAGCCGCATCACCACATCAAACTTCAAAATGATTTCGTGCGCATCTTTTACGTTGAAGTTGCCCCGCAACAATCGACCCTGCTGCATCAGCACGACAATCCCTATGTTTATGTCGTCCTCGGCAGCTCGAAATTTTCGAACAAAGTTCCCGGCAAGGACCCTGTGGATGTGACGATGAAGGATGGCCAATTTCGTTACCTTCCCGGCGATTTCTCCCACATCGCCACGAATCTGCTGGACGCGCCGTTCCGCAACCTGACCATTGAGTTCCTGAAGCCGCAAGGCGAAGCGCGGAATCTTTGCGAGTTGGTCGTCGAACACAAACCACTCAATTGCCCGCCGGGAGGAGCCGTCCATGCCACCAAGCCGGCCGCCGGTCAGATGACGTCGGTCCCGGAATTTGAGACCGAAGAAGTGAAGGTCAGCCTGGTGCGCCTGGGTGACGGAGCGAAAACCACGCTGGCCGCGGATGCGCCGGATACGCTGGTTGTCGCGCTGGAAAACACCATCCTAAAAATTACGCAGCAGGGCAAGCCTGTCACGCTGCGCCCCGGCAGCGTAAGTTGGATCGCCCACGGCAGCGAAGCGACGATCACCAATACAGGCCAAAGCATCGCCCGCTACCTGGCATTCGAGTTTAAATAGCCGCGTCAGTAGCACAGCCACTCCTGGCTGTGAGTGGACGGTTGTGAATTGTAGCCTTTCCCAAAATTACGCGGATAGAAATTTCCCACTTCTCAAGCATTTGAGTTCGACTCCGGATTCCTCACTTCGTTCGGAATGACTCCTAAATGCATTTTTCCGCAGCCCGTGTGGCCACGGTCCGTTTGCAAGGTCCGCTGCGACGCGAAATCCTTCGAGGTCCAAAATCCTGATACACTCGCGCTGCAATCCCATCTGCCAGTGAAGCCAACGTTCGCCTTGGAGGTGCGCAATGACAGTGTTGAGGGTTTGCTACAAGCACGGTGTCCGGTTTGATGAAACCTACTATCTCTCGAAGCATCTGCCGCTCACAGCCGGGGTCATGACTCCTTACGGCGTAAAGAACGTCGAGATGATGAAGGTGAACATGACTGCGGACGGGTCCAAACCGCCGTACCAGGTGATTTTCTCCGCGTACTTCGAATCGGCGGCAGCGCTGCAGAACGCCATGCAAAGTCCGCGAATCGGAGAAGTTTTGGGAGACATAGCGAATTTTTATGACGGAATGCCGGACGTCCTGATCGGCGAAGTGGTCGCGCTATGATAACCAGCGGGCTTATTGTCCCCCGTCCGCATGGTGTCGGCGCAGTTGAATTATTTAGTTCGTCGCCCTAGATCACGCAGGTCGCTATACACCTCCGTATTACAACCAGTTGAGAGCTGCCGCCCCCGAAGCGCCGATAGCACCGGGCCGTTGGGCATGGCACCACGGTTGAAGGTGTGGCGACGCGTGTGCTAGCATCCGCCGTTACGGGGTGTGGCGGAGTCGATCATTTATGCGCCGCACGGTAATCCAGGATCAAACTCGTATCGAGTATGGCCCCGGTGCGGTCAGTGCCGGGGCGATTCGGTTCCTTGCTCCGGCACGCCCTCGCGATTGGAAATTTCGTAGTTCCCGCCGTGATTTTTCCACGAGTTTGCAAGCTAAAGCGCAATCCACAGATGCCCGCTTGAAAGCGGGCGCTACAAAATCAACCCTTCTGAGAGGTGAACGATGAAAGCGTATAACAGCGAATGGATCCGAAATGTTGGCATTGTAGGCCACGGCGATACGGGGAAGACCCAGCTTGTATCGTCGTTGCTGTTCACAGCCGGGATGACGCCGCGGCTGGGCAAGGTGACCGAAGGAACCACGGTCACCGACTGGGACGAAGAAGAAATCGCGCGAAAGATTACCGTGAACACGGGGCTGGCGTATGCGGAATGGCAGGCCCCCGGCCGGAACGAGAGAACGAAAATTAATTTTCTGGATACGCCCGGCTATTCGACGTTCGTCAACGAAACGAAGACTTCGCTGATTGCCGCCGACGCGGCGCTGATCCTGGTGGACGCGGCGGCGGGCGTGCAAGTGGTCACCGAGAAAGTGTGGGACTACGCGACGGAATACGATATTCCGCGCGCGTTCGTGATCAACTGGATGGACCGTGAGCTCGCGAGCTTCGAGCGCGCCCTGGACTCGATCCAGCAGGTGTTTGGGCGCGGGGCCGTGCCGGTTGTGCTGCCCATCGGCGAAGAAAAGAATTTCAAGGGCCTGGTCGACTTGGTGACGATGAAAGCATTTGTCTACACGCCGGACGGCGACGGCAAGGCGAAGATCGAAGAAATCCCCGCCGAACTGGCCGAAGCGGCGAAAGCCGCGCATGAAGCGCTGGTGGAAATGATCGCCGAAGGCGACGACGAATTGATGGCGGAATTTTTTGAGAAGGGCACGCTGCCCGCGGAAGACCTGGCCAAGGGGCTGCGCGGGGCGGTTTTCGAAAAGCGCATATTCCCCGTGTTGGCCGGCTCGGCTCTGCGCAATATCGGCAGCGATGCGATTTTGAATTTTATTTGCGACTTCTTTCCCGCGCCCACCGCGCGCGGAAAGGCTTCCGGTTTCAGCGAGCCGGGGCGAAAAGGCGATGCGATCGAGCGGAAAATTGCGGATTCGGAGCCTGCGTCGCTGTTCGTGTTCAAGACGGTGGCCGATCCTTTTGCCGGCCGCATCAGTTATTTCAAGGTGATGTCGGGCGTGGTGAAGAATGACGCCACTCTGACGAACTACAATCATGGCACGCCGGAGCGCCTGCAGCACGTGCAGGTGATGCAGGGCAAGACGGCAGCCGCCGTCACCGAACTGCACTCGGGGGATATCGGCGCCGTCGCCAAGCTGAAGGACACCACGACCAGCGATACCCTGGGCGACAAGGCCGCGCCGATTTTCTATCCGGGCGCGCGCGTTCCCGAGCCTTCGATTACCTTCGCGATCGAACCCAAAACGCGGGCGGACGAGGACCGCATCGGGCAGGCGATTCACCGGATTCTGGAAGAAGACCTGGCCCTGCGATTCAGCCGCGATCCGCAAACCAAGGAATTCCTGCTCTCCGGAGCGGGGCAGCAGCATATCGAAGTGGTGGTGGCCAAGCTGCGCAAGCGCTACCACGTGGAATTGACGCTGAAGCCGCCGAAGGTTCCCTACCGCGAGACGATTCGCGGCAAAGCCGATGCCGAAGGCAAACACAAGAAACAGACGGGAGGTCACGGGCAGTTCGGCGTTTGCCGAGTCAAATTCGAACCGCTGCCGCGCGGCGCCGGTTTTGAATTTGTGGACGATGTCTTTGGCGGCGCGATTCCCAAGAACTGGATCCCCTCGGTGGAAAAGGGCATCCAGGATTCCGCCGAACGCGGATTTCTGGCCGGTTTCCCAGTGGTGGATTTCCGGGCCACCCTTTACGACGGCAAGTATCACGATGTGGATTCCTCCGACATGGCCTTCAAGATTGCCGGTTCGCTGGCCTTCAAGGAAGGAATGAGGCAGGCCCGGCCCGCGCTGATCGAGCCCATCATGCACGTGGAAGTGTATGCGCCGGATCAATATTCGGGAGATTTGATGGGCAACATGAGCGGGCGGCGCGGGCGCATCAGCGGGAGCGAAGTGCGCGGGCACAGCGTGGTGATCAAGGCCCAGGTGCCCTTCGCGGAAATGCTGAATTACGCGAATGACCTCACGTCCATGACCCAGGGGCGCGCGAGTTACTCGATGGAATTTTCGCACTATGATTTTGTGCCGGCGGAACTCGCGGAGAAGATCATCGCCGCGCACAAGCCGCATCACGAGGGCGATGATGTGGAAGGGGCGAGCGCGTAGGAACTTGCGGGTCAGCCCCCGGCTGGCCCGATTGCCGGGAAAGCCGAGGCGAATGCCTGCCAGCGGAAGCTGGCCCAAGCAAGCGAGGCGCCGGGCGGAATGATTTGATGATTTCTTTTCATGGCGAGTAGCCAAATTGGCGCTTGCGTGGGTGGCCGCGGGAAGGGCATGCTGTTTCACCTATGAAAAAGAAATCAGGCACTCGCGCACCTCACCGGGGTGACGCCACCCTGGCAATTCACGCGGGCGAAGAGAAGCACGGCGTCGGAGGGCCGGTAGCGACGCCGATCCAGCAAACCTCGAACTTCACATTTTCCAGCACCGCAGAGATGAAACGGTGGGCCGAGGGCAAGAGCTCGGCCTACATCTACACCCGCTACGGCAATCCCACGCTGACGGTGGCGGAGACAAAGATTGCCGCCCTCGAGGGCGCGGAGGAAGCGGTGGTCGCTTCGTCGGGTATGGCTGCGATTTCGAGTGGGCTGCTGGCGGTTTTACGATCAGGCGATGAGCTCATTGCGACACGGCAACTCTACGGCGGCAGCTACCGGCTGATGCGGGATATTTTCCCGCGCTTCGGCATCACCGTGCGGCACGTGGAATCCGACCTGGCGGGGATCGAAAGCCTGATCAATCCCCGAACTAAGGCGCTGTATGTGGAGACTCCCACGAATCCGACGCTGCGCCTGGTGGATTTACGAAAAGCAGCGGACTTTGCGCGGCGGCACAAGCTGGTTTCGCTGATCGACAACACCTTTGCCAGCCCGGTGCTTCAAAAACCCGTGGAGCTCGGCTTCGACATCGTGCTGCACAGCGCGACAAAATATCTGGCCGGACATTCCGACATCATCGCCGGAGCGGCTGCGGGGAGCCACCGGTGGATCCAGGAGGTCCGGCGGCAAATCATTTACCTGGGCGGGTCCATGGATCCCTTGGCTGCGTACTTGCTGATTCGCGGATTGAAGACGCTCGACATTCGCGTCCATCGCCACTGTGAGAATGCCCTGGCCGTGGCAAAGTTCCTCGAGAAACACCCCAAGGTGTCGCGAGTTTACTACCCGGGCCTGGCATCGCATCCCGATCATCGGCTGGCGCGCAAGCAGATGCGCGGTTTCGGCGGGATGCTCGCATTTGACGCCAAGGGAGGCCTGGCCGCCGCAAGGCGGTTCTGCGACCGCGTGCGCATCTTCCTGCTGGCGGCAAGCCTGGGCGGCGTGGAGTCGCTGGTGGTGCTGCCGATTTATACTTCTCATTACAAAATGTCGGCCGCTGAACTTCGGGGGGCAGGGGTGGAGCCGGGAACGGTG
Source organism: Terriglobia bacterium (assembly GCA_041497605.1). Lineage (GTDB taxonomy): Bacteria > Acidobacteriota > Terriglobia > Acidiferrales > UBA7541 > JBGPTK01. Next base: position 21,844 of record JBGQGW010000023.1, read on the forward strand.
CGCGTCTCCGTCGGACTGGAAGATCCCCAGGATCTGATTGAGGATTTGCGGCAGGCGCTGGCTTAGAGTCCAGGTACGGAGTTCGCAATCGTGGATGTACCTGCCAAACGCCTGCGTATGGATCTGGACTCCGCCAACCTCTTGTTGAGCGCTTAAACTCGGCAGGCGAATGGATCTTCCCCGGTGAATTTTGCCACACTCGTTGTATAGTCGCCAGTCGCTGGTTAGGCACTTGGCGCGCCTAAATTGGTTGACCTATCTTCGTCTTCATCCGTAAAATTTATGATATCCCGCGTAGAGCGGGTCCGTCTGACAGGGGGTATCGTCTTTCCGCCCAGGAGCTTGCATTTCATGGGGAGTAGTGCCTGAGCGGTCGCCGAACCGGATGCGAATGATGGGGAAGCTCGCGCTTTTGGGGATCGCCTTTGCGATTTCGCTAGCGGGGTGTGATGATTCCACCCAACGTTCCGCCAAGGTCCGTCCGCCGGCGCCACCTCCCAAACCTGCCATTCAGGCTGAACAGTTGCAGTTGACCATAAGACCTCCCGTTGCGCACCTGAATACCAAGCCCCGTCCCGCGATCGACCTCCTGATTGACAGCGTCGAGGCCAGCTACGAATCCGGAAAGAAAGATTACCAGGCGGGAAACATCGTTAAAGCGCGGCAGGATTTCGATCACGCCACGGATCTGATCATGGCCAGCGGCTTTGCGGTGGACAGCGATCCTCGATTGGCAGAGCTCTTCGACCATATCGCGGATACGATCCATGGGTATGAAGCTCAAGCCCGCGAGTCCGCCCAGGCGGAGGGCGAAGCGGGCGACGAGCAAGGCGTAGCGGAAGGCGAGCCTGCCCCCATCGAAGAAATCGCGGACATGGAGCTGCCAACCACCGTCGCCCCGGGCCTGGCAGCCATGGCCGAGCAGGAATTAATGGCTGTGCCCCATGACATTCCCCTGACGCTGAATGAGTCCGTCCTCTCCTATTTGGCCTACTTCCAGACCGCGCGCGGGCAAGCTACCGTCGAAAACGGCCTACGGCGCTCCGGGCGCTATCGCGAGATGATCCGGCGGGTGTTGCGTCAGGAGGGCATGCCGCAAGATCTGATTTATCTGGCGCAGGCGGAGAGCGCATTCCTGCCGCGGGCGGTCTCCCGAGCCGGCGCGCGCGGGATCTGGCAATTCATGCCCTTCCGGGGCCAGGAATACGACCTGGACCGCAATTTCTGGATCGATGAGCGGAGCGATCCGGAGAAATCCACCCGGGCGGCGGCGCGCCATTTGCGCGACCTTTACCAGATGTTCGGGGACTGGTACCTGGTGATGGCGGCCTACAATTCAGGGCCGATGAACGTGATCAAAGGCATCCAGCGCACCGGTTATGCCGATTTCTGGGAACTTTATAAGCGGAACGCACTCCCAAAAGAGACCAAGAACTACGTGCCGATTATTCTGGCGCTGGCCATGGTGGCCAAGGAGCCGGCGCGGTATGGCATCCATGTGACCCCGGAAGCACCGCCGAAGACAGACACGCTGAAGCCAGGCCACTCACTGGACCTGCGGCTGGCCGCCGATTCGATCGATGTTGATCTGGAGACGTTGCGCGCGTTGAATCCGATCCTGGTGCGGCTGGTGACCCCGGACGACTCGAATTTCGAGCTGCACCTGCCCCCCGGAACAAGGGCAAAGTTCGTCACTCAGATGGCCGCCGTCCCGGCGGACAAATGGACGATCTGGCGATTGCATCTGGTGGAATCGGGGGAGACACTGGCAGAAGTGGGCCGGCATTATCACCTGACCCCCAAAGCCATTGCCGGCGCGAACAATCTGGATGCGCACGACCCGCTGTCCGTGGGAGCCAAAATCATTATTCCCACGGACCCCGCAGCGGCCAAGCTGGTTCGCTACCGTGTCCAGAAGGGCGACACGCTCGAAGGCATTGCGGCACGCTACGATTGCAGCGTGGAAGAGCTGAAGCGCTGGAACAGCCTGCGCACGAACCGCGCCCCCCGTGGAGCCAGGCTGAAGATCTATCCTGGCGGGGTGATCCCCAGCCCCATGCGCTCCGCCAACAAGGAATCGAAAGAGGCAGAGCCGAAGCTAAAGGCAACATCGTCAAAGGATTCCGGAAAGGGCGAGGCCAGGCATTACCGTGTCAAACCGGGAGAAACACTCTTTTCGATCGCCCAAACCTTTCGCACGACGGTCGCGGCGCTACGCAAGTGGAACCCGTCTCTGGCCGGACGGCCTCTCGAAGCCGGGGACCTTCTCACTATCTGGCCGGCGCATTAGCCAGCCGGCAGAAACCTGATTTTCAACCTTCTCACTCCAATTTAGCCAAGTTATCAGGGGAACTGCTATTACTCCCCTTTGTCCACCCGGCCCAAATCGGCTCACTTTGACCCCAGGGAGGTTTACTTTGCGTTGTGCATTGACAAAGCTGCGAAATTCCGTTTATAAACCGCAAGGGGTGGGAGCACGTCGGAAAGCCTCTGACCCCGCGGAGGGAGAGATGTTCCATATGAAATTCAAAGATGACGAAGACGACGAGCTCCCGCAGTACGAGGGGGAGGAAGAGGAGATCGCAGGAGAGCCTGACGATCTGGTCGAAGA
>JBGQGW010000024.1:0-24369 GCA_041497605.1 Terriglobia bacterium
GCCAGGACGCCGTTCTCTTGCGCGCCGCGCACAAATGCAGCTACAAATGCACCGACCTGCTTCGGGTCTTCGCCAAACGACCGGATATTGATAATCGGGTTATCAGGGTTAATGTTTACGTCGGAAACGGGCGCGTAAACCCACTGGATGCCTGCAGCGCGCGCTTCCAGCGCGGTAATTTTGCCGATGGTGTAGGCGTCCTGCGGATTTCCGGCCGCCGCGACGGCCATCGCAGATGGAAACGAGGTTCCTTCGTCGAGCCGCATAGCCGTGCCGGTTTCGAAATCGGCGCCGACCAGCAGTGGAATTTTTGCGTGTTGTTGCATCTGGTTCGCGAGCACGGCCGTCGGATACACTTGGCTGCGAATAATTCCGAGCGGCCAGCGCGTGGTGCCGACAATGAACCCGCCCACGTGCTCCTGTTCCACCAGGCGCATCAGTTCCTTGTATTCCGGGCTTTCCGTCGAAGTGAATTCGCCGAAGTAATAAATAACCAGGAGTTGCCCCAGTTTTTCCTGGAGCGACATTTTCTTCAGAGTCTTTTCAACCCACTTCGATTCGCGGGGAACTTTGCGCGAAGGTGCAGCAGCTTTTTGCGTGCGGCCAGAAGATGTCATGAGAAGAAGAATTGGCAGCAGGAGAAGCCCATATTCACGCATGAAAGAGTTGACCGGCTTCAATTGTTGACGCCTGCATGTCGCGGCTGTATATAGCACACGGTTTTATGTGACACAATCGCACGAAGCGAAAGTGTATCCACAGTTGAACTCTGGCGAACGCTGATGAAATTGAATCGTCGCATAATTCGAGAATTCGGTTTGCCTTCCTTCGTAACTATATCGTTGGTAGCCGCCACTTTCTTCGTTCGCCCGCCGTCTATCGCTTCGGCTGCCCAAGTCATGGCTCAGACCGCGCCATCTTCGCTTTCTTCGACGGTAGACGCAATTCTAATTGAAGCCGCGGCAAAAGACGAAATTCCGGGGGCGGTGCTCGTCGTCGGCTACCGGGGACGAGTGATTTATCGCAAAGCTTACGGCTCGCGTGCGTTGCTGCCAAAGCGCGAGCCGATGACCATCGACACAATCTTCGACCTTGCCTCGCTCACCAAGCTCGTCGCCACCACATCTTCGGTAATGAAACTCGTCGAACAGGGCAAATTGCGCCTGAACGATCCGGTCGCCCGTTACATCCCGGAATTCGGCGCCAATGGCAAAGATCAAATCACATTGCGCCAAATCCTTACCCACACTTCCGGCCTTCGTCCCGATCCGCCCGTCGGCGACGCGCCCATCGGAACGGAAGCGATGCTCAAATTGATTTATGACGACACGTTGATCTCTCCCCCGGGCATGCGCTTCATTTACAGCGACACCGGTTTCATTCTCCTGGGTGAACTGGTGCGCCGGGTCAGCGGTTTGCCGCTCGATGAATTTGCGGCTCGGAATATTTTCGTCCCGCTGAGCATGAATCACACTCGTTTTCTGCCGCCGGCCGCCTGGCTGCCAAAGATTGCGCCCACGGAAGAGATCGATCTCCCCGATGGAGCGAAGGCAGGCGCCGGCCGCGTCTTACGAGGCCTGGTCCACGATCCGCGCTCTCGAGCCATGGGAGGCGTGGCTGGTCACGCCGGGCTGTTTTCGACTGCCGACGATTTAGCTATCTTCTGCCAAATCGTGCTCGATGAAGGCCGCATTCCCGCTGCCTCGGGGGCGAAAACAGGCCAGCGGCTCTTCGCGGCTGCCACAGTGCTGGAGATGACCTCCCCACAATCGCCGCCGTGGAGCCCCTCGTTGCGTGGCCTGGGGTGGGACATCGACACGTCTTTTTCTTCTCCGCGAGGAGAATTGTTTCCGGTCGGCTCCTACGGCCACACCGGATTCACGGGCACATCGATCTGGATTGATCCGGCTAGCCAGACGTACATCATTCTTCTCGCAAACTCTGTTCATCCCTATGGCCGTCCCGCGATCTCGAGCCTGCGCTCGCGCGTGGCCACGGCCGTCGCGGCCTCACTCAACGCCGGCAAACGCAATGGCGTCACATCGCCACTGGAGCGAAGTGCAGGCGCGATCGGCCGGGATTACGATGCGGCCGGCGTGTACACGCACACGGACCAGACCAAAACTGGAATTGATGTTTTGGAAGAAGAAAACTTCGCTCCGCTGCGAGGGAAAAATATCGGCCTGATCACGAATCAAACGGGCGTCGACTCAGCAGGCCGTCGCACGATTGACGTGCTCGCGCAAGCCGGCGGCTTCAAGTTGGCGGCCATCTTCAGCCCGGAGCACGGCCTTGCGGGAAAAATGGATGAAAATGTAGCTTCGGGCACGGATCAGGCGACGGGCCTGCCCATCTACAGTCTGTACGGTGACACGCGACGTCCCACCGATTCAATGCTGCGCGGCATCGATGCGCTGGTCTTCGATATCCAGGACGCGGGCGTGCGCTTTTACACTTATACGTCGACGATGGGTTACGCGATGGAGGAAGCGGCGGCGCAAAATATCCCATTTTACGTTTTGGACCGGCCGAACCCCCTTGGCGGCGATCTGATCGAAGGACCGATGCTCGATCGCAACCGGCCGGCCTTCGTTGGCTATTTCCCCATGCCGGTGCGCTATGCCATGACCCTGGGTGAACTGGCGCAAATGTTCAAAGGCGAAAACAAGATGGATGTGGATTTGCACGTGATCACCCTGAAAAATTGGCATCGCCGAGACCTGTTTGGAGCGACCGGGCTTTACTGGATTCCGCCGTCGCCCAATTTGCGATCGCTGGACGCCTCGCTGTTGTATCCCGGAATCGAGATCCTGCAGGCGGCAGGGGTTTCCGTGGGCCGCGGCACGGATACGCCCTTCGAACTATTCGGCGCCCCTTGGATTCACGCTTCGGAACTCGCGCGGGAACTGAATGGAAGATTCATCCCGGGAGTGCGCTTCGTGCCCACGCGCTTTACTCCGGCGGCGGGGATCTATTACAACATTTTGTGCGAGGGCATCATGCTGGTGATTACGGATCGCGGGTCGCTCAATTCGATGTTGATGGGCCTGGAAATCGCTGCGGCTTTGAACAAGCTGTATCCGAAACAATTTATTCTGGGGAATATCATTGAGCTGGTGGGTTCGGCCTCCACGGTCGAACGCTTGAAGAAAGGCGACGCACCCACGCGGATCGTCAACGACTGGTCGGACGATCTGGAAGCATTCCGAAAGATGCGCGCGAAATATTTGATTTATCCGGAGTGAGCATTGTGGCACTTTCAAGACAGGCAGAATCGAGCGTCACGCAGCTCTTAATTCATTACCGGCTGAGATGGAATGAATAAACCAAATGCCTGGCTCGCCTGGAGCACTGGAAAAGACAGCGCCTGGGCATTGCACAGGGTGCGCCAGCAGAACGAAATTGAAATTGTTGCGCTGCTGACCACCGTGAACCGCACACATGCGCGAGTGGCCATGCATGCCGTGCGGGAAACACTATTAGAAGCGCAGGCGGAAGCGGCGAGTCTCCCCCTGGTAAAAGTGCCCATTCCGTCGCCCTGCCGGAATGCCGAGTATGAAGATGCGATGAGCGCGGCGATGGACCGGGCTCGCGCAGAAGGCGTCGCACACGTTGTATTTGGTGATCTTTTCCTTCAAGACATCCGAAAGTATCGAGAAGAACAACTCGCCAAATGCGGGATGATCCCGATTTTTCCTCTGTGGGATCTTAAAACAGCCCAACTCGCGCGCGACATGATTGCCGGCGGACTCAGCGCCTACGTCACATGTGTAGACCCGAAGCAGCTCGATCCCGGCTTCGCTGGCCGGAAATTCGATGCCCAATTCCTCGCTGATCTGCCTCCGCACGTCGACCCCTGCGGCGAAAATGGCGAATTCCACACGTTTGCCAGCGCAGGGCCAATGTTCCGCCAGCCGATCAAAGTGGAGCGTGGTAAAATTGTAGAGCGCGACGGCTTTGTGTTTGCCGACCTGTTGCCAATGGCTTCACTGGCACAGAGCAAATAGCTTGCCTTGCCGCAAATAAGGTATGGAGTGGCACAGACATTTCTGCAGTCCTCATTGGCTCTTCGGCTGAATGTGAAGCGAGACCAGAAGTAGTTCTGCACAGACCAGACCGGTGGCGCATTCAAGAAATACATGAAGTTGCCGATGGAGAGGCCAAGTAGCGAGGCTGAACCCAATGCGCATTTGCTCCTTCCTACCCTCGGCGACCGAGATTCTGTTCGCACTTGGTCTTGGTGATTCCGTCGCCGGCGTCACACATGAATGCGATTTTCCGCCAGAGGCGGCTAAGCGCCCCGTGCTGGTTCGCCCGCGCGTGGACGCCGGTTCCAGTCCCGCCGAAGTCGATCGCATCGTCAGCGAATTTGTGGCGCGAGGGCAGAGCCTTTACGGCGTGGACGTAGCGCTGCTGCGAGCGATCGAGCCCGACCTCGTGCTCACCCAGGACCTCTGCCACGTTTGTGCCGCCTCGCCCGATGACCTGGCAGCCGCGCTGGCTGGCATCAGGCCCGCTCCGCGGGTGCTCTCGCTCACACCGCATAGCCTAGCTGACGTCTGGGAGGATATTCGCAAGGTGGGAGAAGCAACCGGACGGGTCAGCGAGGCGGAGAAATATGTTCGCTCGCTGGAGCAGCGCCTCGCGGACGTGGAAGGCGCGGTAACTGGATTGCAGGAGCGCCCGCGCGTGTTGTGCCTGGAATGGCTTGACCCTCCCTACGTGGCAGGCCACTGGGTCCCGGAAATGGTTGCCCGCGCCAAAGGCGTAGATGTTCTGGGCTGTGCCGGCAAGCCGTCATTTCGGGTTGAGTGGGGAACTGTGGCTGCTGCCCGCCCGGAAGTGATTATTGTCATGCCCTGCGGCTACAACATCGAACGCACGATTGATGAACTGCAGAAAACGAAGTTTCCGAAGGAATGGGCCACGTTGCCGGCCGTACAGCGAGATCGCGTGTTTGTGGTGGATGCGAACAGTTACTTTTCCCGTCCCGGCCCTCGACTCGCTGCCGGCGTCGCGCTCCTCGCAAAAATCCTGCATCCCTCCTGCGCCGTGCCATTCGTTCCGCCTGGTGCAATGCTCCGGCTCTAGGCCGATTTATCGCGTGCTGGCGCGAGGCGAAGAGACAGCTCACGCCGCTCGCACCGTTCCCCATCGGCGGTAGAAAACCAGGCCAAGCAATATCAGCGCGAGCCCGAGCGTGCAGCGCCACGGCCGGTCAAGCCATATGCTCACAGTCAAAGCCAGCGCTCCGATAACGAACAGCGCGGGAACAATGGGATAGCCCCAGGTACGGTAGGGCCGTGGAAGATTTGGTTCCTTAAATCGCAGCCAGATGACGGAGGCTGTGGCGAGGCCGTAGAAAATCCAGCCCGCGAAAATGAAGAGGGAATATAACTCCTCGAAAGTTCCCGTCAAGGCGAGCACGGCGGCGAGGCATCCTTGAAAGACCAATGCGTTAATCGGCACACGATATTTGGGATGGACTGTGGCGAGTGGCTGGAAAAACAATTTGTCACGCGCCATGGCGTAATCCACGCGCGCGCCGCTCAAGATCGAGGAATTCAGGGTGCCCAGAGCGCAAACGATCATCGCCGCGGTGAGCCAGGATGCCGAGCCGTGACCGGTGACTTTTTCGATGACGTCGGAGGCGATGTGCGCCGACGCGGCGACCGACGCGAAGGACATGACGTAAAAACAGGCCGCCGTCATCAGCAGATAAAGACCACAGACCGTGGCGACGCCTCCAATCAACGCGCGCGGAATATTTTTCTGCGGATTCATGACCTCGGAGCCCACCAGGTTGACGTTACTCCAACCATCATAAGCCCAAAGCGCGCCAACTAGCGCCGACAGAAAGCCCGCGAAGGTAGCTGAGCCGCTGGTGAAGAGCGGGTGAAAACTCGCGGCGCTGCCATGCCCGAGCGCGAATCCCAACGCGACCACGGCCAGCACCGCCGCGATCTTTATCAGCGTCAGCGCCACCTGAACTTGCCCTCCTAAACGCACGCCGAGGCAATTTAGAAATGTAATCGCTGCGATCGCCAGCACTGCCAGTGGTTGCGCCCAGGTGAATACAAAAGTGTATGGCTGGCTTCCAAAGGGAAGCGCGACATGCCAGATGAAAATAGGCGCCGCCACTCCCGGAACCAAAAAGCCCCAGAAGCGTAGCAGTCCCGCCGCGATTGTCGCGATCGAGGTGGGCCTCCCCACAATCGAATGCATCCAACCGAACAGGTATCCCCACGCGGGGCCGTATGCCCGGCTCATGTACGCGTACTCGCCACCAGCCTCGGGGAGCGCGGCGCCCAGTTCCGCGTAACTGAGCGCGCCAAACAGCGAGAGTGCTCCACCGACAATCCAAACAGCGAAAACCAGGCCTATGGATCCCACGCTGCGCGCCATGTCGGCCGGAACAATAAAGATCCCGGTGCCGATCATCGTGCCGACGACGATCGCGGCCGCCGCCCAGCCGCCCAGCCCGCGCACGAGTTCGAGAGGCTTACTGCTCACGGTTGTTTCCGGTTTCACTCAATGTTTGTCCGGCTGCCCAGAAGGTTCCAATTTGCTGTAAGAAAAAACTTCGCTCACAAGAGAGCCGATGGCGAAAGTCACTACAGTCCCCACCAGTACGTACCAGGTCCACGCCAGGTGCGTCTGAAACTTTACCGTCACAAGAGTGGCGAGCCCCGCGATCATTCCCACGGTGGCGCCAGTAGCCGTCGCTCGCCGATTGAATATGCTGAGTAGAAAGAGACCGAGCAGGCTGCCGTAGGTGATGGAAGCAATCGTCAGCCCCGCTTCGAGAACCGGTCCCCAGTGGATCATACCGAACAATCCCAGCACAGCGCCCCAGAATAAAGTGATTCGCCGGGAAAGGCGCAGCAGGCGCGTCTGATCCCACTGCACGCCGCGAAGCTGCGCAAAATCGAGGACGCTCGACGAAGCCAGCGAATTCAGCGAGCCGCTGGCATTGGACATCGCCACGGCAAAAATCGCCGCCAGCACCAGCCCCGACAGCCCCACCGGCATGTCGTGCACGATGAATTCGGGAAAGATGCGATCGGGATCGCCGGACGGCAAAGGCAGCACGAAATGTTGACGGTAAACGAACAACATCACGCCGATCACCAGAAACAATGTGAACTGGACGAAGATGACGACGCCGCTTGCGAGGAGCGCCGTCTTGCTGTCGCGCTCGTTTCGCGCGGCTAATAATCGCTGAACCATTGTTTGGTCGGTGCCATGGCTCGCCATGGTTAAGAATGTCCCGCCAATGATGCCGGCCCAGAAGGTGTAGCTCTGCGTCAGGCTGAAGGAGAAATTAAAAACGCTCAGTTTGCCTCCAGCCGCGGCCGCTGCCTGCGTCACGCCCGTCCAGCCGCCGGGAATTTTGTGCAGCAAGAGAAAAAACGCCGCGATCGAGCCCGTAATGTAGAGCGCGAGCTGCATCACATCGGTCCAGATCACGGCCCTCATGCCTCCTTCGAACGTGTAGAAAACCGTGAGCACGGTGATAATTCCCACGGAAATGCGATCGCCGGTGCCAAACGCGACGCTGACCACCTTTTCGATGGCGGAGATCCGCACCCCTTCCGCCAGCGCGCGCGTGACCAGAAAAATCGTTGCTGCCAATGATTTCATCCGTGTGCCGAATCTTTTTTCAATCAATTGATAAGCTGTGTAGAATTCTCCTCGAAAATACTGCGGGATGAATACGAGGCAGAGAATTACCCGGGCGATGAGGTAGCCGATGACCAGTTGCAGGAACCCAAGGTTGGAGGCAAATGCGATGCCGGGGGTGCTGATGATGGTCAACGCGGAAGTTTCGGTGGCGACAATCGAGCAGGCGATCGCCCACCAGGGCGCGGTTCGGCCGCCGAGGAAATAGTCGCGCAGGTTCTGCTGTCCCTTGCGGAAGTGCGCGCCAAATAGCGTGACGCCTATTAGATAGAGCACGAGGATGGCGCAATCGATCGGATGGATGTGCATGGCCCGCGCCCGCGCAGGTGCCGCGATGCTAACTGTCCGTTTCGCGCGCTGTCAAGCAAGCTGAGGCCAGAGATTCGCGATACGAGCAGGATCGCCGCGCCCGACGGCAATCTATGGAATATTTTCTGGGATTCGATGGTGGTGGGACGAAGACCGAATGCGTCCTGATGGATGCTGACGGGCAGATCCTTGCCGAATCGCGCGCAGGCCCATCGAATCCTCTCCGATCCGGTTTTGAAAGGACTTTTACCGCCTTGAGCGAAGCAGCCACGGGTGCTCTGGCTGCACGACAACTCTCAGAGAACCGCGTGACTGGCATCTGCGCCGGGATTGCCGGCGCCGGCCGGGCGGACGTGGTGGATCGAGTGGAAGAATTCTTTCGCCATGCCTTCCCCCACGCTGCTGTGCGAGTCACCACCGACCTGGAAATTGCGCTCGAGACCGCAGCCGGCTCAGACGCGGGGCTTGTTTTGATTGCGGGAACAGGCTCGGCTGCCTATGGACGAAACGTGGACGGCAAGACAGCCCGGGCTGGCGGAGAGGGACCACAAAAAGGCGATCTAGGCAGCGCTTTCGATATTGGCCGTCGCGTTTGGAAGATGATCGTGAGCGGGCAAGGCGGTCTAGCCCAGCACAACAGCCTCGTGGATCGAATTTACGAGACGCTGGGAAGCGGAGATCCGCACGCGATCGCGCAGCGAATTACTGAAAATCCGGACGATGTGTTTCCCAAGTTATTTCCACTGGTAGCAGAAGCTGCCGAGATGGGCGACCCATCTGCGCGCGAAATACTTACGGGAGCTGCCGGAGCGCTTGCCCGGCTCGCTGCGGTAGTGGTAGAAAAATTAGATCTCGTGAATGAGTCGTTCATCCTGGCAAGAGTAGGGGGAGTGTTCGGGAAGAGTTCGATTCTGGATTCAGCGGTGGACGCCCAGTTGGCTCGCATCGCACCGAAGGCCAGAATCGAACGGCTGAGCATTTCGGCTGCACGCGGCGCAGCCGAAATCGCTCGCCGCGCTGCCAAAAGTTGAAGACAAGGTAGTTACTACTTAATGTAGGAATATACGAGCAAGTTGGAAGGGGTGTTAGAATTGCAATATGTCCAGGACAATCAAACTGCTGGTGTTTCTAGGTGCCGTGATTCTGGTAGCCGTGTTGTTCTATTCCACCGCCCAGGAAGGAAAATATAAGTACAAAGTTTGCGTCAGCTTCCATGGGTCAAGCCGTTGCACTACCGCATCCGGGCAATCACCTGACCAGGCAATCCGTGCTGCTCAGGGAGTCATCTGCTCGGGCATCACAAACGGTCGTGACGAAGTTATGGCTTGTGAAGCGACCTCGCCTACCAGTGTCGAGCAACTCTCCGGCAAGTGACGCCACCTCGAGAACAACCCCTTCCCGTGGAATAGAGTCGCTCGACCCGCGACACTCCCTTTCGGCCGGTAGTCGAGGTCTGTCCGCGGGAAGTCATTCGCGGCTGTTCTTGACGTTACCGGCGGGAAAATGGCTCGGGCGCGGGCGTGCCCAGCATCCGCAAATAGGTCATCAACTGCGCGCGATGATGTACTTCATGCTCGTTGATGCCAAACAGAATGACCGCAACTTTGCGCCGGAATCCCAGCCCCGAGTGCACTCGCTCCTCTTCAAACCGTTCCAACGGAAATGCCTCCACGGCTGCAAGCGTCTCGCCGTAAACGCGCTCAATGTTCTGTAGCTCTTCTCCAACCGTGGTTGGGGTTCCGAGCACGGCCGGAAGCCCCTGCGGAATTCGCGTTTCGTAATAGGCAAAATTTCCTTCGAGTGCCACCCGGCGCACGCCTTCTTCGGAAACCCAAATGTGCCGCAGCATCTCGCCCACGCTCAGTGCGCTCTTTTCAGGCTTCCAATTGAAGTGCTCCGGCTTGATTAGCTCATAAACCTGCTTGCTGCGGCTGTGGATCGATTCCTTCTGTTTGAGGAAGAATTCCTGGAGATTCATCCAGCGAGTATACCCCTAGTGAATAACTGCATGCAGCCCGGCGCAATGCTCTGAGGATAGGTGATTCGCGTTCCGTGGCCGCCCATACCGTTGACAGCATCGCGTGCCCCGCTTAGCATCAATCAGAGGTCTTGAGCTTCCTGGATTCACCAAAGGTGAATGTCGCATGACAACACGAGAACGTCGTCGGCATGAGCGGTATCCCTGCTCCGCGAAACTCGAAATCGACTGGGGTTCCGAAGTGCTGAAAGCGTCGGTTCAGGACGTCAGTTCTTCCGGGATGTTTGTCCAGACGCCGAATCCGCTGTGGATGCGCGCGGAATTCTCCGCCCGCATCCTGCTCGAGGAAGTCCTGCCGCTCGATTGCATCGTACGCCGCATCGAACCGGGTCATGGGATGGCTGTTGAATTTCAATCACTCTCCGATTTGGCTCGCAGATCGCTCGATGACTGGCTGGGAAAGCTTTCCGGAGAATGACGCGTTGTCTCAATTGTGGCGCCGACCGCACGTCGGATCAGTGCGACGCCTGTGGCCTTGTCTCCGCCACCGCGGAACTGATGCTCCGGCGAAAATTGTGGAATCGCATTGCGATTTTCGTCCTCGGATCACTCGGTTTCCTGGTTTCTGTCGGCTGGTATCCGCCTCTTGAGCTGGATGGAATTCTGATATTCGTTGGAGTCCTCTTTTTTTCCACAATCTGGCTGGCGATTTGGGTGGAGCGCAAGGCCGCCCGGCGATTGGAAGTAGAAGCCTCCAAGCGCATTTTCTTCGGGCTGGTGCCAGTGCCGTGGCTCCTGGCCATTCTGCTCTTTGCGAATGGCAATCTGGACCGCTCAAAGCCGGTGGAATGGGATGCGCGCGTGATCAACAAATTGGCACTTTCGATGCCGCTGCCCAACCGGCGGCTCATCGTTTCATCCTGGCGCGAAGGCCGCCGGTTCGAGCGCGTGGCCGTGGACCGCGACGATTTTATACGTTTCCATCAGGGCGATTCGATTGTGGTGAAAGTCGAAGGTGGGCTAGTGGGGATCCCCTGGGTCTACGGAGTTTATCGCCGCTGATCCTGCCGCGGCTGCTTTCCACCGATCCGGCCTAAATTCCCGAATAAGTTTGCCGCCGCAAAAACTGCCCGGCTCCCGGCTTCCCGGTAAACTTTCCATTTTCGATCACCACGCGGCCGCGCGAGAGGACAGCTTTCGGTACGCCCTTCACGGCGATTCCCTCAAACATCGAATAATCAACGCGCATATGGTGCGTCTTCGCGCTGATTACCTGTTCCTGGTTCGGATCGAAGAGAATCAAGTCCGCATCAGAACCCACGGCGATGGTCCCCTTGCGCGGATAGAGGCCAAACAATTTCGCCGGCGCCGTTGCAACCAATTGGACAAAGCGATTCGGCGAGAAACGTTTGCCATGCACGCCGCCGGTATAGATCAAACTGAGGCGGTGCTCGATCCCCGGTCCGCCGTTGGGGATTTTCGTGAAGTCATCTTTGCCAAGCTGTTTCTGATCCTTGAAGCAGAATGGGCAGTGATCCGTGGACACGGCTTGCAGGTCGTCTTTGGCCAATCCTTGCCACAATTTTTCCTGATGCCATTTTTCACGCAGAGGCGGCGTGAATACATATTTCGCGCCCTCGAATCCCGGCACGTCGAAATTCTCCAGCGAAAGGTAAAGATACTGCGGGCATGTTTCGGCATAAACGGGCAAGCCGCGGTCGCGCGCCTCGCGCACCTTTTCCAGCGCCTCGTTGCAGGAAAGATGAACGATGTAAACAGGGGCCCCCGCCATTTCAGCAAGCGCGATCGCGCGCCCGGTGGCTTCGCCTTCGGCGGTTGTGGGCCGCGTCAAGGCATGATATTTCGGCGCCCGTTTGCCCTCCGCCAGCGCCCGTTGCACCAGCACGTCGATCGCGCCGCCGTTTTCCGCATGCATGCAGATCATGGCGCCATGCTTGGCCGCCGCGGACATCGCTTTGAAAATACTCGCGTCATCGAGCATGAACACGCCGGGATAGGCCATGAAAAGTTTGAAACTCGAAACGCCTTCCCGCACCAGCGCGCCCATCTCTTCGAGCTGCGCGTCGCCGAGGTCGGTGATGATGCAGTGGAAGGCGTAGTCGATCACTGCCTTCCCGTCCGCCTTAGCGCGCCAAATATCGAAAGCTTGCCGTAGGGTTTGACCCTTGTATTGGATCGCGAAATCCACAAGGGTTGTCGTGCCACCGTATGCCGCTGCAATCGTGCCGGTCTCAAAATCATCGGCGCTCACCGTATTGCCGAAGGGCATGTCGAGATGCGTATGGGCGTCAATGCCGCCGGGCATCACATAAGTGCCACGTGCATCGAGAATCTTGCTCGCACCTTCGATGGGCAGATCCCTGGCGACGGCGACGATTGTTTCGCCCAGGATGCCCACGTCAGCCGCATACGTGTCCGTGGCAGTGACCACCGTTCCATTCTTGATGACTGTGTCCAAGCGCATCCGTTCCTCCCGGCTATAGGGCTGCACGGCATCTTAGGCCACTCGGCAAACCCGCGGCAAGCCGATCCGCACAGCGGATTCACCATCTGCGAAACTCCGCAACAAATCGATTGATGCCGTGGCGCGGACCCGGTGCTAAAATCGCCCGCGTCAAAGGCCTGTTCTTTCCCGGTGGAACCACTATCCACCGGGTTGCGCGTTTCAGGGCGTATGCCACCGCTCTTTTCCCTCAGCGGCCGGGATTTCGCGCCCGCAACGTGAGGCCATCCGAAGCAGGAGGCGCAATGGCCCTGCACGAGACTGCTCCGAAGTTACACCCCGACAAATACGAAAGTAATTTTGCCGACCTTGTTCCCGCTATGACTCCGCGCCAGGCGCTGAT
This sequence comes from Terriglobia bacterium, assembly GCA_041497605.1. Classification (GTDB taxonomy): domain Bacteria; phylum Acidobacteriota; class Terriglobia; order Acidiferrales; family UBA7541; genus JBGPTK01. The sequence goes on from JBGQGW010000024.1 coordinate 12,838, forward strand.
CGAAGCCGATCGCTGTCTGTTCTGCTTCGACGCGCCCTGCACCATGGCCTGTCCCACGCACATTGATGTCCCGTCATTCATCAAGAAAATTACCACCGGCAATTTACAAGGCTCAGCGCGCGTAATTCTCGAGGCCAACGTGCTCGGAGCAAGTTGCGGGCGGGTCTGCCCCACGGAAGTGCTCTGTGAAGGCGCCTGCGTGATGCACGAGAAAGGCGAGGAGCCGATCGAAATCGGCCGGCTGCAGCGCTATTCCGTGGATTATGTGTTGGACCGCAACGTGAGCCTGTTTCATGCGGGCGCGCCCAATGGAAAAAAGGTGGCGTGCATCGGTTCGGGCCCCGCATCCTTGGCCTGCGCCACGGAGCTGGCAAGAGACGGTTACGCAGTCACACTGTTTGACCGGAACACTTTGCCCGGCGGGCTGAACACGCATGGTATTGCGGCCTACAAGTCGCGCGCGGAAGATGCCCTGCTTGAAATAGAGATGGTGCGGGCGCTCGGCGTGAATTTCCGGCAACAGACGGAAGTGGGACGCGACATCACTTTTGCGGAGATGGAGAAACAATTCGATCTTATCTTCATCGGACTGGGATTGGGTGAAACATGGGATTTGAAATTGCCCGGCGAAGACCTGCACGGAGTATTCGGGGCGCTGGAATTCATCGCCGACACCAAGATAAAGCAGTTCGTAGACGTGGAAGTAGGACGGCGGATTGCCTGCATTGGGGCAGGGAATACCGCCATTGACGTTGTCACCGCGGCGAAACGACTGAACGCGGAATCGGTTCATTTGATTCACCGGCGCGGCGAGAAGGATATTTCGGCGTTCGACTACGAGTATGAACTGGCGAAACTCGACTGCGTGATCTTTCACTGGAATACCCAACCGCTGCGCGTGATTGGAAAAAACGGCGCTGTGACCGGCATCGATCTCGTACGCACTCGTCCAGTGGATTCCAAGGGACACAGAGGGCGTCCGCCCGAGCCGGTGCCGGGGAGTGAATTTACGCTCCCGGTGGATATGGTTGTGAGCGCGATCGGGCAGAAGCCGGTGACGGAACTTCTTCGAGGCATTTCCGGAATTGCCTTGCGCGAGAATGGCACCGTCGTCGTGGATCAGCACCAGCAGACCGGCAATCCGAAATATTACGCCGGCGGCGACTGCGTGAATGGCGGCAAGGAAGTGGTGGATGCGGTGGCGGAGGGTATGGCCGCCGCGCGCGGAATTGATGAATCTCTCGGTTCGCCACGCGCGAAGAATTGAATTCCTATGAACGTGCCGAATGCATGGAGCGAGCGTTTTCCCGTTCTCGATGCGCTGGAGGATGAGTGGCAGCCCGTTCCGAGAGCTGCGCTCATGGCGTGGCTGGCCCTATACGGGCTGTTTCTGTGGCAAGCAGCGCGCGGCAGAGGCCTGCTGCTGATGATCGATCTGGTTTTTATTCCCATTCACGAGGGCGGACATTTGCTGTTTCGGTGGTTCGGCGAGTGGCTTCACATAACAGGTGGCACACTGCTGCAATTGTTGGTGCCGTTTGCGCTGGCCGTTTATTTTGCATTTCGCAGGCAAGTGCAGGGAACAGCGTTCTGCGTGTTCTTTTTCTTCGAACAGTTTCTGCCCATCGCCACCTATATGGCCGATGCCCGCGCGCAGGAGTTGCCGCTCCTCACTGTCGGCGATGCGGAGTACGTGGAACACGATTGGTACGCGATGTTCACGAGACTGGGAGTTTTGGAGCACGACAAATCGATTGCCGGCTTCGTTCGAATGCTCGGCTGGCTCGGCATGGTCGCAACCGTCGCCTGGCTTGCCTGGCGCAGTTTGGAGCCAAATGTGGCGCCGCAAATGAACACTCATGCCCAAAGCTAACGGCATCAGTTGTTTTTTCTTGAACGCGATTCACGAATCACGATTCACGATTGACGAGGTGAGACATGGCTGATTTGCGCGTCAAGTTCTGCGGAATTGAATCGCCGAATCCTTTTTGGCTGGCTTCCGGCCCGCCCACAAACACCGGCGGCCAGGTGATGCGCGCTTTCGACGCGGGCTGGGGCGGCGCGGTGTGGAAGACGATTGGAGAGCCTATTCAGAATACGTCCTCTCGTTACGGCGCGATCGACCTGAACGGCGTCAAGATCATGGGCTTCAACAATATTGAGCTGATCAGCGACCGTCCCGCGGATATCAATTTTCGCGAAATTGCGGAAGTGAAGAAGCGCTACCCGAAGAATCTGGTGATCGCTTCGTTGATGGTGGAATCCAAGCGGGAAACGTGGCACGAGTTCGTCCATCGCGCCGAAGACGCCGGCTCGGACGCGCTGGAACTGAATTTCGGCTGCCCGCATGGAATGAGCGAACGCGGCATGGGCGCGGCTGTGGGCCAGGTTCCCGAGTATACGGAGATGATTACATCCTGGGCGAAAGAGGCCGCGCACACGCCGGTTATTTCAAAGCTCACGCCCAACGTCACCGACATTTCGCAGATCGCGCTGGCTGCCGAGCGCGGCGGCGCCGATGCCGTCAGCCTGATCAACACCATCAATTCGCTGATGGGGGTGGACCTGGACACATTTGCGCCGCGGCCGAACGTGGGCGGCAAATCTTCGCACGGCGGCTATTGTGGCCCGGCCGTAAAACCGATTGCCCTGCATCTCCTCGCCAGCGTGGCGAAAAAGGTGAAAATCCCCATCGTCGGCATCGGTGGAATTGGAAACTGGATTGACGCGGCCGAACACATTTCGCTCGGAGCAACGTGCGTGCAGGTTTGCACCGCCGCGATGCATTACGGCTTCCGAATCGTGGAAGACATGATCGACGGCCTCACCGCCTACATGGACGACCACGGCTTCAAGACCATCCATGATTTTCGCGGCCGCGCCGTGCCGAACGTGATGGACTGGGGCAACCTCGACCTGAACTACAAAATCATCGCTGACATCAATCACGAGCTGTGCATCGGTTGCCAGCTTTGCTACATCGCCTGTGAGGATGGGGCGCACCAGTGCATCGCGCCCCACACATCCAATGGCGCCAACGGCAAGAAGAATCCGAACGGCATGGGCGTCCACGTTCCCCGAATTATCGAAGAAGATTGCGTTGGCTGCAATCTCTGCGCCCTCGTTTGTCCGGTTGACCACTGCATTACCATGAAGCAAATCGACACTGGCCTGCCGCCGATGTCATGGAACGAGCGTGTGCGCGCAGGGCTGCCGCCCATACCCGGTCATTGAGCTGGATAAACTTTCTGGTTGCTTGCCGATTTATTCTTTCCATTTCGACCCCATTTAAGCTCGCCGGGTCCTCATGTTAAATTGGTATCGAGATGAAAAGGATTGTCATCCTCGGTTCCGGCTTCGGCGGCATGGAGGCTGCCGTCGGACTTGACAAGCTGTTCCACCGCACGAAAGACGTCGAAGTCCTCATTATCAGCGAACAGAATCACTTCCTGTTCACGCCACTGCTCCCGCAAATCGCGTCGAGCTACATCAATCCGCGGCACATCGTGCAAACAGTGCGCGATCTCCGTAGCCGCCGCCATTTTCGATTCCGCCGCGACACCGTTCACTCCATCGATCTCGAAAATCGCCGCATCGAGCTTACGACGGATTCCGTTCTGTACGACTACCTGGTCATCGCCCTCGGCAGCCACACGGAATATTTCAAAGTGAGCGGGGCGCGGGAACACACTTGGGATTTCAAGTCGCTCGAGGATGCCGTGGTGCTCCGCGAGCGAATTATTGATGCCTGCGAGCATGCCGACCACACCGTCGATGCCGCCGAACGCCGCCGCTATCTCACTTTCATCGTTGTCGGCGGAGGTTACACGGGAGTGGAACTCCTTGCGGAGATGCGCGATTTCATGTTCGGCTACGTCGCGAAAAAATATCGCGGCATTCCGCGCGAGGAAATCCGCCTGATTTTGGTCGAAGCCGGTCAATCCATCCTGAACGGGGTGCATCCCTCTCTTCGCAAGCACGCGCTCAAGCGTTTGCATGGGGAGGGAATCGAGATTCGCTACAATTCCCCCGTCACGCGTTGTTTCGAAGGGGGAATCGAGATTGGCGGGAAGGAAATTCTCGAAGCCGGCACGGTCGCCTGGGCGGCAGGCGTCCGGGCCCATGAACTAGTGGAAAAGCTGCCTGGCCCGCACGATCGCATTGGACGCGCGCTGCTGAACCAGTATTTGCAGCTCGAAGGACATTCCGAAGTCTTCATCATCGGCGATTCCGCTGCCGCCGCGGACGCCACCGAGGCTCCGCGAGTCGCGCCGGTTGCCATTTCGCAAGGCCGCATCGCCGCTCGCAATATCGCCCACCTGGAACGCAAAGAGCCGCTCGAAGCGTATCACTACGTTTCGCAGGGCATGTTGGTCTCGTTAGGGATGAACGACGCGGTGGTCAATATCCTGGGCTTGCGCATTCACGGTTATTTCGCGTGGCTTTTTTGGAACGCGGTTCACCTGTTCAAGCTGGTGGGCGTGAAAAAACAACTGCAAGTAGCGCTCGATTGGTCGTTAAGCATGCTGTTTCCGCGCGATGCGGCGATTGTCCGGCGTCCGAAGGGCTGCAAAATCTGCGCCGCGCAACTGAAATAGTCCGTTCCGATCTTCCGATATTTTGACGAGCTAATACAGGCCGCGCAAATCCGGCATGTGCGGCAATTGCATCTCGATCGTGTTCCCGTAATCATCCAGCCGCACGCGCACCTGTTCCAGCGGACCCATATCGTGGAAATACCATTGGGAGCTAGGAATTCGCCTCATCTGGCTATCCGGCTTGCGGCTGCGCAATTCCGCGTCGTGATGTTCCAGGTCATCCGGCTTGAGCTCATAAACCGCGCGCCCTTTCATGTCGAGAATTAGATAGCGGTGCATGAGTAGGATTAGGAGGAACTGATATTTCTTATCCGCGGTGTAGACGCCCCACTTGAACAGCGCGCGGCCGTTTATCTTTAACAGCGCCCCCTCGACTGGCTTCCAGGAAAGAGTCTGTGAGTCCGCGCGAGCAGGCCTCGCAAGGATAGTTAGGGTCATTATCACAAGGGGAACCGCCAGGAGAAAAACACTGTTGCGGCGCAGCATTAAACGAAAAGGCCTCAATAGATGCTCGATTCGCGCTTCCGGCCCGTGTAATCGATGTAGACTGTTTTGAGTTCGGTGAAAAAGTCCAGCGCGACGTGCCCCATTTCGCGCACTCCAATTCCTGTGGACTTTACGCCACCAAACGGAAGATGCGCCTCGCCTCCCACGGTGGGCGAATTGACGTGAGTAATACCCGTCTCGATCCGGTCGATGAAATCAAAAATCTTGGCCGCATCGTTGGTGTAAATCGCGCTCGAAAGTCCGTAGCGCACTGAATTCGCCACGTGTAATGCTTCTTCATAATCGTGCACCCGAATGATCGATAGCACAGGCCCAAATATCTCATCCTGCGCCAGACGGCTATCCGCCGGCACATGATCGAAAATCGTCGGCGCCACGAAATAGCCGCGATCATAGGCGGGCCCAGCCAGCCGCTGCCCGCCCAACAGCAGAGTCCCTTCCTTCTTTCCGATCTCCATGTAACGCAGATCCGTGTTCATCTGGCTCTCATCCACGGCTGGGCCCATCTCCACGCCCGCGTCGAGTCCATTGCCCACCTTGAATTGTTTGGCTCGCTCGACCAGCTTGAACGCGAATTCATCCGCAATTTTCTCTTCAATTACCACCCGGCTGGTTGCCGTGCAACGCTGCCCCGTGGAAGCAAACGCCCCAAACAACACGGATTCCATGGCCAGTTGAATGTCCGCGTCCGCCAGCACCACCAGGGGATTCTTGCCTCCCATTTCGCACTGGCACTTCTTCATCTGTTGCGCGCCCTGCGCGTAAAGGCTGCTGCCCACTTCATTCGACCCGGTAAACGAAACCGCGCGCACATCCGGATTCACCACCAACTCATTTCCCACTTCACTGCCCGCGCCCGTGACCAGATTCAGCACGCCCGCCGGCAGTCCAGCTTGCGAGAAAATCTCCATCATGCGCATCGCCGTCAACGGAGTGAGCGTGGCTGGCTTGAATACAACCGTATTGCCCGCCACCAGCGCCGGCGCGATTTTCCACACCGGAATCGAAACCGGAAAATTCCAGGGGGATATTGCGCCCACCACTCCCAGCGGCTGTTTGATCGTGTACGCAAAATTCTTAGGCAGTTCGCTCGGAGCGGTTTCTCCAGTCAACCGGACCGCTTCGCCCGCCATGTAATCCAGTATATTGATCGCTTTGGCCACTTCGCCCAGCGAGTCCTTCAGCGCTTTGCCTTCCTCGCGCGTCAAAAGCTTCGCAAGTTCTTCCTTCTGCTGCTCCATCAGCAATTTGGTTTTTGCCAGGATGCGCCCGCGCACAGGCGCGGTGGTGTCGCGCCAAGCGGGGAACGCAGCCTTGGCCCCGGCAATTGCCTCGCGTGCTTCCTCGCGGGTTGAGAGCGGCACCACAGCCACCACTTCATCGAGATTCGCGGGGTTTCTCCGTTCGACTGTGCGCCCGCGCGATTCCACCCATCGTCCATTGATAAAGTTCCGGCAAATGTGCGCCGCAGTTGTCACCGTAGCCATGGAATGCTCCTGAATTGTGTTCGCTAGGCGTGTACTTCGCTGAACGACTTATCCAGCAATCGAATTCCCTCGTCCACGTCGGCCTTGGAAATGTTCATGGGCGGCGCCATGCGAATCGTATTGCCGTAGAGGCCGCCCTTCCCGATCAGCAATCCGTTGTCGCGCGCGCGTTCCATCACCTGTCCCGCCGCTTCCGCCGCAGGCTCCTTCGTTTGGCGATCCTTCACCAGTTCGAGTCCCTGCATCATGCCCATGCCACGAACGTCGCCGATCAGCGGATACTTTTCCTTCAGCCCTTCGAGTCCTTGCCGGAAGTAGCCGCCGACCACGTGGGTGTTCTCGCGCAAGTTTTCTTCCTCGATCACTTCGATCACCGCGCGAGCCGCCACGCTTGTCACCGGATTGCCGCCGAAGGTCGAAATCGTCAATCCCTGGAACTGGTCCGCCAGTTCGGCCGTTGTGATCGTCGCGCCCACGGGCACGCCATTGCCCATGCTCTTGGCGCAGGTGATGATATCCGGCGTCACTTCCCATTGTTCGATGCCAAACCATTTCTTGCCGGTGCGCCCGAATCCTGTTTGCACTTCGTCGGAAATAAACAAACCACCATACTGCTTCACGATTTTGAAAACGATCTTAAAATATTCCGGCGGGGGAGTGATGAAGCCGCCGACGCCCTGAATGGGCTCCGCAATAAATGCCGCGATCGATCCGCTCGTTCCTGTCTGAATCAGATTTTCCACATCATTCGCGCAAGCCACTCCGCAATCGGGATATTTCAAGCCCAGAGGACAACGATAGCAATAGGGATTGATTGCATGAGCCACGCCCACGCTGATCACTCCACCCTTGCGCCAGGGAGCCTGCCCCGTCACGCCCTTCGCAAGCGACGAACCTCCTGAGTATCCATGCCGCAGCGCCACAATGTCGTAGCTCGGACTGATCATGCGCGAGAGCAAAATGGCGGCTTCGTTCGCTTCCGTTCCGGAACTTGTGAAAAAACTCTTCTGCAATTTGCCCGGCGTGATTTGCGCCAGCTTTTCCGCCAGCGCGACAATGGCTTCGTTCGGAAACAGCGTCGAAGTATGCTGCAGCTTGTCGACTTGCGCCTTGATCTTGCTGGTGACTTTCGGATTGCAGTGTCCCACGCCGATCGTGACGATGCCGCCGAAAAAATCGAGATACTTGCGCCCCTCCAGGTCCCACAGGTATTGCATCTTCGCGTGATCGGCCACCAGCGGCTGCTTGTAGTAATTCGTCACCGCCGGCCACAAAAATTCCTTGTGCTTGCGAACCACTTCATCGCTGCTGGCGCGGGTGTTGATTGGCTTTGCTTCAGTCGTCATTCCAGCCCCTTTCAGAATCCAGAAATTTGAGAAGTAACAGTGGGAAATAGCCGGACCAATTTCCTTTTTTCCGTTTTTGTCCTACACCTAGTCGGCCGCTTCCGCGGGTCGAACCGCGGCTTGCGTCCGTGTAATCTCGCCGTAAGAATCCGGCCGCCGGTCGCGGAAGAATTGCCACGTGTTCCGCACTTGATCCATTTCGTCGAGATTCAGTTCGGCAACGAGCACTTCGTCCTTATCCCGGCTGGCCTGCGCAATGATCTTGCCGCGCGGATTGCAAAAGTAACTTTTCCCGTAGAATTCGCCGATCTTCCAAGGCGCCTCCTGCCCCACGCGATTGATGGCCGCGATGAAATAGCCGTTGGCCACGGCGTGCGCGGGCTGCTCGAGCTCCCAGAGATATTCGCTCAATCCCGCGACCGTTGCCGAGGGATTGAACACGATCTCCGCGCCATTCAGGCCCAGGATGCGGGCGCCTTCGGGGAAGTGACGGTCGTAACAAATATAGACGCCGACGCGCCCGTAACGCGTTTCAAACACCGGGTAGCCTGCGTTCCCCGGCGTAAAATAAAACTTTTCCCAGAATCCCGGATGGCAGTGCGGAATGTGGTGCTTGCGATATTTGCCCAGGTATCGGCCGTCGGCATCGAACACCGCCGCGGTGTTATAGAAAACGCCGCTCATTTCGCGCTCATAAATCGGAACCACAATCACCATCTTGTAGCGCTTCGCCAGCTTTTGCATGCGCTTCAGCGTGGGCCCCTCAGGCACGGATTCGGTCAGGTTGTACCAGCGCGTATCTTGCTCGGCGCAGAAATAAGGCCCGTAGAAAAGCTCCTGCAAGCAGAGAATCTGCACCTTGCGTTTGGCGGCCGCCGCGATCATCTTCTCGTGTTTCGCAATCATTTTCTGCTTGATTTGCGCCAGTGAGAATTTCTCGGGCGACCACTCGCAGTGAGCCTGGATTAATCCGCAACGAACCATCCGCGGCATTGGTTCCTCCACAAGAGAGCTTCTCAGGAAGTCTACTCCGCGTCCCTAACTGCGGCAAGAGTAGCCATTCGATGAAGTTGCGTGCCGAATTGGACTGCCACCCGTATAATCGGGCGCATACAAATGGCCACGATTGGGCAGAAATTGCGAGGATCGGTCGCACGCGTCTTTCCCGCCTGCGTAATGCAGGCGCAAGCCGTCGCATTCAATATGTTCTTGGCATTTTTCCCGATGCTGCTCTTCGCGCTGGGCATTCTGAGTGGCTCGAAATCCATGCACGGTGAAATCAAGGAATTTCCCAGCCGCCTGCGGTTGATCCTGCCGCCCGGCAGCGAAAACGTCGTGTATGAATTTCTCGTTCGCCAGGGCGGACACCCATGGAGTTGGATCACGCTTGGTCTGGGCGGATCACTTCTTGCAGGGACGCAAGTGCTCTCTGGTCTGATGGACGGATTCATGATCATCGTGGGCGATCGCGAGAGGCCCAGCTTTATCGCTCGCCAGGTTCGCTCATTCATTCTCTTCAGCCTCACGATCGCCCCCTGGGTTGCGGCCGTGGTGCTCACAGTTTTCGGCAGGCAAGTGCGCGAATGGATCATTCACAGGCTGGGTCTTCCTCAATTGTTCCGCGGACTCTGGGTCGTGGTGTACCTGGCATGCGTGTTGATTCTCGCGCTTGGTGTGCTCAGCGTGCTCTACCGCTTTGGGCGCCCGCGCCGCCGTTCAGGAAGCAGCGTCCTTCCCGGTGCCGTGGTCGCGACCATTCTTTGGTGGCTTGTGGGCGCGTCATTTGGCCTGTACGTTCGCCACGTGCCGTACGGCGTAATTTATGGCGGGCTGGCGGCAGCCATCGGCTTGCTGCTGTGGATGTATATGACGGCAATTGTTGTTTTCCTCGGCGCCGCCTACAATGTAGAAACGGATGTGCGCCTCCGCCGGCGTTAGTCCGGGAGCCGAAATGAACGAAATTCACGTGGAATGCTACGCAGGTTATCGCGCGGACCAGCGCCCCACGCGTTTCACACTTCGTGGCAGGGAATTCCAAGTCGAGCAGGTGGATGATCAGTGGTATTCGCCCGACGCCATCTACTTTCGCGTTCGCGCCGATGACGGCAATTTTTACGTCCTCCGCCACGACGAAGCACAAGACGAATGGACGCTCGACGCCTTCCGCGCCGCGCGACCGGCACGTCCTTGATTCAGGCTTCCGCCTTCACTTCCTCTGATTTCCCTGGGATTTTTCCGCCACCAGGCTGCGCAGGACAAACCAACAATTTGCCGGCCGTTCCGATAGGCGGCGCATGAAGTAAGGGCACCACTCCGTCCCGTAGGGCACATAAATTCGCAGCGGATGTTCCTGCCCGCGCACTTCCGCCTGCAAATCCCGCCGGATTCCGTAAATCATTTGAAACTCGTATTGGCCGGGCTTCGTGCCACGCGTTCGAATTAAATTGCGAGCGTGATCCACCATGGCCGGATCGTGCGAAGCAACGGCAGGGAAGTAGCCCCCATTGAACAAAATGTCCAGCAGCCGGCAATAATTGGCATCCACATCCGATTTCTTCTGATAGGCAATCTTGGCGGGCTCGCGATACGCGCCCTTCACCAGGCGGATCTTGGGCGTCAAAGGTTTCAGTCGTTCCAAATCCTTCTCTGTGCGGAATAAATAAGCTTGAATCGCCATGCCGATATTGTTGAATTCCCGCCGCACCGCCTCAAAGATGTCGATCGTCACGTCCGTATAGCCCGAGCCTTCCATATCGATCTCGATGTCGCGGTTGACGGCGCGCGCCGCCGCAGCAATTTCCCGAGTAAATTGCCGGCATAAATCGCGATCCATATCGAGGCCGAGCTGCGTCAGCTTGATCGAGATGTTGCCTTGAACGTTTCGTTCCGCCAGCTCCCGCAACATGTCGATGTATCCGTCGCGGACCTGGCGCGCCTCGTCTTCCGTGATCACGTTTTCGCCCAGGTGGTTCAGGCTGACCATGCTTCCGGCGGCATTGAGTTCCGCGCTCGCATCCAGGGCCTCCGCCAGCGTTTCCCCGGCGATAAAGCGCCGCGCAAACCCGTGATGCATACCGCGGCGGCCGATCGCGTTTGTCAGCTTCTTTTTCGTCGAAAGCCAAAAAATGAAATTACGTATCAGCATCGGATTCTTGCCCCGCCCGGTTACTTTTCTTGCCCTCTAGTCTGTCGCACTCTTATACGGCAGGCGAGGCCTGCGGTCAAATCGGATACGTGTGCAGAAAATCCCCCGGTGTCAGCTCGGGTGGACCGCGTACTCAGTTACGAGGATCATGCTGGGAAGTTTGGGATTTCCATGCGGAGGGTAATACCTAGGCCGCTTCCGCAACTTTTTGCCTACAATGGGGTTAACATTCAATGAAGGGTATTTTTCAAGGAAGGTTGTAAGGCGCACAGCCGGCAGGAGCTGGCATAGATGAAAATCGACGTGCGAAATTCCACGAATGTTCGTAGCCGCCTGGATGCAGCCGGGAATGGGCTTCTGGCCGGGCTACTCCTGCTTTCGTTGATGCTTGCCGTCCCGCATGCTCAGGCTGGAAAGAAAAAGAAGAAGGTTCAGGACGAAGACGCGCA
>JBGQGW010000025.1:0-23417 GCA_041497605.1 Terriglobia bacterium
GCCGACGATGTTGTCGTTCATAAGCATCGATTCAGCGGCTTCTATCAAACCGACTTGGATGCGATCCTCAAACAACTGGGGGTCAAATACCTCATCGTCACTGGATGTACCACCAGTGTATGCGTGGAGTCGACAGTCAGAGATGCGATGTTCAGAGATTATTCCTGTGTGCTGCTTGCAGATTGTACGGGCGAGACGATCGGACATGGTTTGCCGAGAAGTAATTACGAAGCATCCCTCTTGGTCATCCAAACGCTATTCGGTTGGGTTTCAAGCTCGGACGAGTTCATAAAAGCTCTCGAAGGGCAAGCGATTGCCGCGGCGCAAGAGCAACGGTAGAGGAATGGCATAGTCCTGATCTGGGTGCGCAGCCAGCCAGGTCCTTACCACGGCAGGCAGCCGACGCGCAACAAACCGCACCGCGGCTAATGCCTGAGCCGTAATTGGCCCCCTGGCCGTAAAACGCGCTTATCGGTAACTGACACACTGCCAATCGCTACCACACAGCACTCCTGGCAATAGAGAAAAGCGTCAAAAATCAAATGGTCTCTATGGCTGGAGTGAGATGTGTCTGTCCTCGTCATTGAGCGTGGTCGGCATGTTCCAGGCCAGCGGGATCTTCGAACTCCATGTCGGGTTCGACCCAGAGGAGGAGGGCTTGGGGGAGGGTTAGCCCAAGGACTATGCCGGCGAGGACGAGATTGTGGCTTAGTTGGGGATGCTGGAAGGGGCGTGTGCCGAGAAAGAAGGCGAAAATCAAGAAGGCGAGGACGATGCGATAGGCGTAGAAGTGCATGCGGTCGCGGCGGTGGAGTTCGCGTTCGTCGTTGTGCCAGGGCGTGGGAGAGCCGATGGGAGTGCAGGTGGCGAAGGGCTTGATCAGGCCCCAGCGGCCATAGCCTCCGAAGAGGATTCCGTTAACCAGGAGCGAGGTGACCATGAGCATGACAGCGTAGGGAGTTGGTTCGCTACGAGTGCCTGCTAGAGCGGAGGTAATGGCCCATAGGGCGATTAGGGCGAGATAGGTGACTGCTACCAGCCAGCGGCGATTGCGCCGAGGGGCCATGTTCATTCCGAGTAAGTTCATGTTGTCACGCATAGTTTTGATCCGTCCTTTCATGTGATTCAACCGTGAGCTAAGGCAATTCTTGTTAGCTAGCCTTGTTGGCCGCCCGCTTCGTTTACTGGCCGGAGGCTGCCGTGGGCCAAACCTTTAGCGGCTGGAAGGGTTGGGGCGAAAAAATCGCCTCGATGGGCACTCCGAAGTATTGGCTTAGGGCGAAGGCCAGCGTCAGACTGGGGTTGTAGTCGCCGCGCTCCAGAAATCCAATGGTCTGGTAATTGACGCCGACGGCATTGGCCAGCTCTTGCCTGGTTAGTCCGCGTTCCGCGCGGAGTACCGCGAGACGGTTGTAGATGCATGGTTCCTCGTTGTTTAATGATGGATTTATGTTATCCATTCGCATTGCTATATTGCTATAACGCAACATTATTGTCAATAGAAAAATTAGCCAAATTAGACAGTCGCTAGGGTTGGAGAGAGATGTGGGATTGGGTTTGGATGCGGCCGGCGTAATGGATTCTGGAGGGAGCGGTGGCGGCGGAGATGGTGAAGTCGATATCTTCGGAGCCGGTTTGGGTGAGGCTGACGACCATGCCGGTGCGGAGCGAGATGGTGGTGAGGCTTTCGCCGGTGCCGGTCCATTTGCCGGAGGTGCGGAGGCTGTTGCGACTGTATTGGAGCGGGGTGGGATCGCCGGAGCCGTGCTTGTCGATCATTTCGAATTTGGTGAGGATCAGAGCGCAGCCTTCTTGCGGATTGGCGGCGGGGGCGGGCGACGAAGGTGTCTTGGAATGCGGCTGCGCCGGAGCGGCAGGCGCGGGTGAATCCGCCGGCTTCTCGGCTTTCTCACCGGGAAAGCATGGTTCGTTCCGCAAGTAAATGGATTCGGTGCGCCAGGCCAAGCCTGCCAGCGGCGCGCCGTCGATCGGCTTTTCCGTGGACCATTTTTCGCCGATGGCAATTCCCTGCTTGGGCAATGTGGAGCCGGCCGTCATGCTGGTGAGCCATTCACGGACCGCGCCTGCGGCCGATTCGTCGGACATCACGTCTTTCAAACCTTCAATTTCGGTGACGCTGCCATCGGCTTCGAGCGTGAATTCCAGGGTGTGACCTTCGAGATTTTTATACTGCTTTTCGATCTCATCTTCCTGCGGATCGTAGGAATCACTTTTCGATCTGGCCGAACTTTGCTCGTAAGTGGTGCGCAGGCGGACGCGCAGGCCGGCGTTATTTGCTTCGGCATCTACCTTGACAACTTCGAGGCGGACGAGCGCGGTGACGATTCGATCGAGTTGCGAAGCGCCCTGGGGGTCGGCGATGGGACCGGTGCTCTGGCTGATAGTGCTAGTGCGCAGATCAACCTGGTAGCGAAAGATATCGCCGGGCCTGAAATGAGGGAGGAGCCTGGTGCGCTCAGCGGCTGGACTGGCGGAGATAGGTCGCATTGCCGCGCCGCCAAACAGGGCCAGGCTAATTGCCAGCGCGAACGTCATTCGTCGTACACGGGCCATGACACTCCTCAATTTCAATTTGCACGGATAGGCGAGCGTGAAATTCCGGCGGGCGATCGAGGCCGGGAACGGGCGCGAGAGTCCAAGTGATTTCGCGCGTGGCGGAACGCGTGGCCGCCAGAACGTGGCCATCGCTGAGAGAAAGTGTGGCCAGGGATTCCGCGTGGAAGCGTCCATCGGCGGCGCCTTCGGGAGGCTTTTCGGGACCGGCCGCAATTTTGCCCTGAATTTGCTGAATCACAAGGAGGCGGACGGCGGGTTCGGCATCGGCGGCGGAATAGACAGCGTGCGCAGGTTCGAGCCATTCGCCGTTTTCCGTTCCCTTCACCTCGGCCCAGCCTTCCAGGCTTACGGCGCGGGGTTCCTGCCAGTGGTCGCCGATGGAAATGGGGCGCGCGGGGAGAACCACGACGGGGCGGAGCGCGCGCAGGAGCCAGAGCGTGAGCAGGGGCGGCGATGCTTCGACAATCGAAGGAACGCCCGTAGACTCGAGGCCGAGCAACTGGCCGGCGCGCAATTCGCGATAGCGAAAGATTCTTGTTTCGGGCGTCGTCCAATCCGCGGACATTTCTTCGAGAGCCTTGGTCAACTTCGCCGCTTCGGCATCGCCCGGGGGTGAGGCATCGCTGGTGGAACTACTGAAATCGTTCAGCGTTTCTTCCATATCCGCCGCGCCGTCCGAGCCGACGGAGAGGATATGAACCGTGGAACGCCAAGCGATGCGGCGCTCGGCGCTGCGGGCGAAGGGATGAACGTAAGTTTTCGCGCCGATGGTTTCGGGCTGCTGGCCTTCGAGTTCGGTGCGCACGGATACCTGAATGCGGTATTGGCTGGTGGAGCCGGCCGTGAACGTGCGTTCGAGGGTGACGGGATCAGCGCTCGGCGAGGGAGTTTTGCCAGCGTGCTTTTGCTGGGCGAAGGTGGTGATTGCTGAAGCGGCCAAGATGAATGCACCAAGATTTCCAAGCGTTCGAAGAGTCATGAGTTCCGCCAGAATCCTGCACAGGGCTTGGGAGAAAGGCACCCTAGCACAGAGTGCTTATCCCGGCAAATTGAGATGCGCAACTAGTGTTCCGTGTTGGCCGCTGGGGCGGCGGATGAGCGCAAGTGGCGATCGAAAAAATCGGAGCCGGCGGAATAGGCCCTGACCCACGAGCGGAAGAGAAGGAAATCATGAATCTCGTCGGGGAAAACGATCTGCTCGAATTCGACGCCTTGTTTGCGCAAGGCCTCGACCATGTCGACCATTTGGGAAAAAGGAACGTTGCGATCATCATCGCCCTGGATGAGCAGGACGGGGGAGCGCCAGGTGTTCATCGAGGAGAGCGGAGAGGATTCCCAGGCCAGGCGAGCGGCGTCAGGATGGGCGTCCGGCTTGTAGCCGGCGGTGAAAGTGGGGATTTCGGTGTTCCAATCGTGGACGCCGTGCATATCCATTCCCGCGGCAAACAGATCGGAAGCGCGAGCGAGGCCGAGCGCGGTGAGATAACCGCCGTAGCTGCCGCCCCAAAGTCCGATGCGGTGCGGGTCAACATCCGAGCGGCCACGGAGATAAAGTCCAGCGCCCATGACGTCGTTGAATTCGCTGGCGCCGGTGGCGCCGTAGTTGAGGGCTTCGCGGAAATCGAGGCCGTAGCCGATGCCGCTGCGATAGTTGACGGCGAGCACGATGTAGCCGCGACTGGCGAGAAACTGATTCATGGCGTAGGCGTTGCTGTAATAGGCCATGTAATGCCAGCCGAGGAGCATCTGCCGGCGCGAGCCGCCATGAAAGAAAATCAGGGCGGGATGCTTTGCGCCATCGTTGGCATTGGGAGGCAGGAACAATTGGCCGTGGAGATGCATCCCGTCGGCCGCGGAGAGAATTACTTGCTGCGGCGTGGCGAGCGCGGATGCGGGAAATTGATTTGGAATTGTATCGGGAGCGAGGTCGGTCATCGATCCAGAGGCGGTGATCAAAGCGGGGCGCATGGGAAGGCGCGCGTCGGAACGAAGGACGACGACCGAGCGATTGTCGCTGGTAAAGACTGGTTGCGTTTCGATTCCGGAGCCGCTGGTGATGGAGGTCGGATGATCGCCGGAGGGGGAAACTTTCCAGATGTGGCGGCGATCGATGTCATCTTGATTCGAGGAATAGACGATTTCTTCGCGGTTGGGGCTGAGGGCGACAAATTCCACTTCGAAATTTCCGGGCGTCAACAGCGAGGCGGTTCCGCCAAGGACTGAGACGAAATAGAGGTGAGTCCAGCCGTCGCGCTCCCAGGGGAAAACGATGCGATCGCCAGCGGCCCACAGGAGTTGATTGTCAGCAACGATTTCGCGGAATACGCTGCCGCGGCCTGGTTCCGCGCGCCAAATTTCACGAGCTTTCCCGCTAGCGGGATCGGCAACATAGATTGACCAGGGGGTGCCCTGGCGCTTGGGGCTGAACGCGAGGTTGCCTTTTGAAACCGGGATGCGAACAAAAGCGATCTGGTGGCTATCAGGAGACCATGCAGGCTCGAGATCTGTATCGACGCTGGGGTCGAGGTAGGTGACCGATTTCGCAACGACGTCATAGACGCCGATGAAGCCGTGACCGGTGCGACTGCTGGTGAAAGCGAGCTTTTCGCCATTGGGCGACCAGCGAAGGGAGCTTGCGTCGCCCAATGCGTGAATCAATTGCTCGGGCTTGGAGTTGCCGTCGAGCTTCGCAATCCATACCTGATTTTTGAGGATATACGCGACGCTGTCTCCCTTGGGCGAAACGGCGGGCGAATGGCCCTCGCCGAGCTTGCGCGGCGCGCCTCCCGCGAGTGAGACGGCCCAAATGTCTTGCTCGACCGCTTGCGGAGAATTTTGGGGATTGGGTTCGGGTTTATTGGTGAATTCCAAGTCGCCACCACGAGTGTAGACAATTGTCTCGGCGTCGGGGGCCCAGCTCAGTTCGCCTAAATCCTGCCCATCGTCTTCGGTGTAGGAAGTGATTTGGCGCGATTTGAAGCTGCCATCGGACGACGGCTCAGCAACCCAGATATTGCGGCGGCCTTGCGCATTGAAGACCCAGGCGACTCGTCCTTTTGCGGGGGCCGCGATCAAGCCGGACGGAAATGGCGCGGAGAGGACCTGCTCGATGGTGAATGGGGATTTTGCGGGATTGGTCGAAGACGAAGACGCGGAGGAATTCTGGGCTCGGGCGATGCCGGGCAGTGCGAGAGAAATTAGAATCAACAACGAGGCGGTGCTGGCAGAGTGCAGGAATTTCATTGGCGCAATCCTCCGGAAAATGGCGAGTGGATGGTATGCCTAGTTTGCGGCGGTTGCAAATGAGATGCGGCCCGCGATCATGACCCTTGTGAGTCGAGGCTTATGGCGCTTCACAAAATGGTGCTAGGCAGCAAGTGAGCACATTGGGAATTTGCGCGGGATCCCTCTCTTCGTTCGGGATGACTGCCATTCTTTGCGGCGGTTGCGCGGGCTCCCTTGTCCCGATCAAAACCATCGGGACGCAAACAGCGAGCTGCGTTCGGGATGACTGCAACTCTTTGCGGCGGGTCGCGTGGCGCCGCGGAAGAGAAGCCAGCGCAGGCAGATGCACTCAACGGGGGCGGGGCTCGGCGATTCGTGCGACCTGGGGAGATTCGAGCGAACCTGTAAACCGGAAGGCGCCTTTTGAATCGCCCGGGGGAACGTGGAGCGCAGATACATTTTTCTCCGCCGGTACCGGCGGAAGCGCCCGAAGGCGAAAATCCAATTTGTGAGAGAAATCCACCGTGCCAGTCGCTTCCCAGGAATCATCGGCGCCGAGAAGCCGAAGATTCGTAAAACGCACCTTGCCCGAGTCCAATGCGAAATTTCCGGAGATGACCCGGAACGAGTTGGCTTCGGGCGGTTTGGCCGCGACTGGCGTGGAATGCTGGAAGTCAAAGCCATTGAGTTGCGCGTCGCGGACTTCGATGGAGCCATGACCTTCGAGCGAGCCGATGAGCGCTTCCCGGCCAACGCCGCTCGAGGTGAGAGAAAGATCTCCCGAAGCGATGCCCGCAAAGCGCTGCTGAAGATTTGCGGTGATGGCGACGAGATCGTGGAGATCGACGCGATCCAGTTTTGCATTGACCTGGTATTTGGGCTGCGGCAGAAGGTCCGCGCGGAAGGTGGCGTGGACCGTTCCGCCATAAAATTCGGCCTGGGCGTCTTGAAGTTCGAGGCGGCGCGCATCCAGGTCGAGATCGAGTGCGGCGCGCAAACGGTGAAGGGTGGCGGGTTCGATTTTCACTTCATCGGCAGCCAATTGCACGCGCAGGGAGATGCCGGCGGGGAGCGAGACCGGTTGTTGAGCCGACTGCAAAATCGGCAGGACGCGCTGAATCAAGCTTTCGCGCCAACGCGGATTGAGCCAGCGGTCGAAGTTGGCAACGCTGAGGTGATCGGCCGCGAGGAAGCCTTCCCACGAGGGTAGATTGGAACCGCGCCGCAAGGTACCGCTCCAATGCGCGCCGAAGGCTTGCGCGGAAGCAAGAGTGAGTCGAGTTTCCGCGGGACGCAAGTCGACGTGCGCCTTGACCTGACTCATCGGCTGATTCAAGAACGGGGCGCGAAATAAGATGCCACCCATGTCGATGGTTCCGAGCGGCAACTCGCGGAATGGATTCTGCGCATCTTGCCAGCGCAGATCGAATTTTGCGGGGCCTTCCACTGCCCAGCCTGACGGCACAGACCAGCCAGCAGCGGCTGCGGCTGCAAATAGATCCTGGAGGCGCTCGGTCTGGCCCGCGGCTTTAGCATTCCACTGCCAATCCGCGATGCGATGGCCGGAGGCTTCGAGACGAATGGAAGCAACCTGGCCGGCAAGCGTAATGTTGACGGGAGCGAGGACGGCATTCGCACGATCCAGGTGCACAGAAATGTTGCTGATCTGGGCGGGCTCGCGCAAGCTGCCGCCTTCGAGCAGAACATTTCCCGTGACGAACGTGGCCTGCTCAATTCGCGGCGGCCAGCCAGTGAGAGCGAGATCGAGTCCCGCAATTCCTCGGAGCGACAATTCGTTGCCCACTCCTGAATGAAACGAGCGATACCAGGCGAAGACGTCATCGAGATCAATGCCGCTGGACAAGACTTGCAGGTGAAAGTCTTTTGAGGACGCGCGCAGATCGCCGCCGACAGCGTGAGCCCACGAGAAGGAGCCGCTGGCTCGGGCATTCGAGCGCGGAGCTTCGAGCAGGGCTTGCAACAATTCCATTCTCGAATCGGACGGCCACCACTGCGCGGAGAAATTCAAGTTCACTGCGGGATCGCCTGCGCGCAGGGGCAGATCCCACCGGTGCAGGCGGCGAAGTTGAGTTCGGGCGGTGAAATTCCAATCAGGACCATCGCTGCGCGCCTGCAAAAGCAGGGAGAGGCGCCCACGGATGCCGTAGTCCTGATTGCGCGCCAGCCGGAGGATGTCGGAGAGCGAGGCATCCTGCCAATTCAATTCCAGGTCCGCGGGACGAAGGCGCGAGGATGTGCCGCCGACATGGCCGCGAACGCGAATCGTCTCGGCCTCCTGCACGATGACGGCTGCGCGCATGGGGCGGGACTCCAGATCGAGACTCCAGCGGCCGGGACCGTCTTGCTCGACGACTCCATTGACGCCGACCAAGGCAAATGGGAGTTTGTCGGGTCCGCGCTTGAAATCGATGCGGCCGCCGTCGACTTCGATACGCATGAGCCGGGGTACGGCACTGCCGCCGGGTGGGAGCGAAGTGGAGTGCGTTGTGGATGCGGCGCCGATTGCGGAAGAGCCGGGAGGACGAGGGAGCCAGTCTTCCAGATTCCAGCGGCCATCGGGAGCTAGCACCAGATTCAAGCTGGGGCGAGTGAACGAGAGCGTGCCGAATTCTATGTGGCCGCGCAACAGGGCCTGCCATCGCAGACTGGCGGTTAATTCCTCCGCGCGGAGAAAATATTCATTGCCGAAGCGCGGGTCTTCGGCGACGGTGACGGACTCGGCTTCGAGGCGCAAGCCGGTCATAAAGCTGAGGTCGTAACGGCCCACTTGAACAGGACGGCCGAAGGCCGCGGCAAGCCGCGCGGTCAGGTAGCGATTCATGCGGCTGTGGCGGAGCAGCAACGAGAGGCCGGTGGATGCCACCCAAAGAGCAAGCGCCAGAAGCACGAGGGCGCGGAGCCAGCGCCTGATGCGGCGGGGCCGGGGGCGGACCGTTTCGACTGCTGAAGCCGGTATGGATGTCGCCAATTGCATCGGGATGGAATTGTGTCAAAAGCGGCGAGCGAAGTGAAGCGAAGGGATTCGAAGATTCACACCCTTGCCGATGGAAGGCCCGGCTGGCGATGATGCGGCAGTTTCGTACCGTTCAGGCTTTGCGGATCAGGCTGCCGATCAGAGATAACAGGAAAAGAATCAGGAACACGTAGAACAATAATTTGGCAATTCCTGCCGCCGCAACCATTATGCCGGCGAAGCCCAGAATTCCCGCAACGAGTGCTATGACGAAGAAAATTACGGCCCAGCGCAGCATAAAACCTCCGTTAGCTGACATTTTTTTCGAACAAGGCCCGAGGAGTGCCAAGAGTTACTCCTCGAAATCGCGCTACGCATAGTGATGCGAGTCCGGTGATTTCGTTCATAAACGGCCGAGGATCAGGAGAACCAGAATCACAAGGATGACGATGGCGGCGCCAGCGCTGGGGTAGTAGCCCCATGTCTTGCTATGAGGCCAGAACGGCAGGCTGCCCACGAGTGAGATCACGAGGACGATCGTGAGAATTAGAAACATGTCCTTTACCTCCTAAGAGGTTAGTGGACTTCGCGGAGCATGCGGCTCCAGCGCGTGCGGCTGGGGAGGTGAACGATGAAATCAACCAGGGCGACCAAATTGCCAGCGATGCCGCGATCGCCATAATCGGCGCTGGTGGCTTCGACCGACCAATAGATCAGTACGGGGCGGCCCATGATGGCATCGCGATCCACGAAACCCCAGTAGCGGCTGTCCCAGCTATGGTCGCGATTATCGCCCATGACGAAATAGTGGTCCGCGGGGACGACGAGCTCGCCCTTCTGCACGTGGTTGAGAATATCGTGCGCCCATTCCTGGCGGACGCTGCCGTTGAGGAAATAGCGGTCGGCGGGAGGGAAATTGTCGGCAAAGGGATCCTCGGAAGTCTCGTCATGCACGACGTAAGGCTCGGAGGAAAGCTGCCCGTTGACGTAGATCTTCGCATTGATGATCTTGATGTGATCGCCGGGCAAGCCGATGACGCGCTTGACATAGTGCGGATGGTCGTCGAAAGGAAATTTGAAGACGATGATATCGCCGTGGCGCACCGGGCGGTATGGCAACAGATGTTCGTACCAGCCGCCGCGTCCGCCGAAGATGAATTTGTTGACCAGCAGATGGTCACCGACCAGGAGAGTAGGCTCCATGGACTGCGAGGGAATTTTAAAAGCCTGAACGACAAAGGTGGTGGCGAACAGGGCGAGGACGATGGTCACCAGAAGCGATTCGGCATATTCGCGCAAGGTAGGTTGCGCTTGCGAATCTTCGCCGCCGTGATCTGCATTTTCGGATTCGGCTAATTCGGCCGCTTCGGCCATGGATTCCCCAATCTATCGCCTATTGCTCATTTCTTGCCGGCTGGATCGCTTTCGGGCGCAGTGTCCGAAACTTCACTCTCGAGATGTTCGAGAGCTGTGCGAGCCGCTTTCTGCTCGGCCTCTTTCTTGCTGCTGCCTTCCCCGCCGGCAATCCTATGCTTGTCCAACCATATCTCCACGGAAAAAATCTTCTGGTGATCGGGACCGCTTTCCCTGACCACTCGATATTCCGCCAAGCCCCGGCCGCGCTGTTGCATCCATTCCTGCAGCGCGGATTTGTAATCGCCCTGCTCGAGCGCGTCCGGCTGACCGGCCGAGACGGTATCGAGTAATGCGCCGCGAATAAAACGGGCGGCAGCTTCGAGGCCGCCATCCAAGTAAATGGCTGCTATGACTGCCTCGAACACATCGGCCAGCAAGTTACGCTTCTCGCGGCCACCGGTCTTTTCTTCGCCTCGCCCTAACCTTAAGTGCTGGCCCAGGCCCGTCCGCCGGGCTGCTGCTTCCAGAGAAGAGGTGCTGACCAGCCGGGCATTTCTTTTGGAGAGCCTGCCTGCATCCCAATCGGGAAAAGTACGCAGCAGATGCTCGCTCACCACCAGGCCCAGAACGCGATCACCGAGAAACTCCAATCGCTCATTATCGAAAAGGCCGACCGCGGCCAAGCCTTCTCGATGAGAACGATGGGTCAGCGCCCGTTCGAGCCATTCCGGATCACGGAAATGGTGGCCGAGCGCCGACTCGAGTACTTCTCGTTCCGCTTGGATCATGGAGAGCGAAGCGCCTCAGGGCTTTTTCGGAGTCTCAGTGGCGGCCATCCGCTTGGATTGATCTCCGAGTTGCTTACAGCGGTCCTGAAGCTGGCTTTGCATCTCGGCGCACTTCTCGAACGCAGTGACGGCATCGCCGTAGCGTTTGAGTGATTGCAGATCGATCCCGATGATGAAGAGATCGACCGGATCCGGATTGGGCACGAGTTGCGTTGCCTGCTGCAATTCGGTGACCGACTCCGCAAATTGCCCGAGACGGAAATAGTCGAGTCCCAGACCGCTATGACTGCGAGAAAGCGCTTCCGCCTTGGCTTTGCTGAACGCCTCGTCCGTCAAACCTTCGGGCTTGGGCATGGAGTCGAGCAACTCGATGGCGTGCTTGGAGTACTGCTGGGACTTGGCGATTTTCTGCTCGGAATCAGCGTCGTTGGGGTTGATGTTGTGGGGAAGCACCCAGCCGATCAAGGCCAGCACCGAAACATCGTCGGGATTGAGCTGCAGGGCTTTGTCGCCCGAGGCGAACATCTTGTCCATCTGCTGCTTGCCGAAATAAGACTGGGTCAAACGGGAATAGATGACTTGGCGATAATGGCTGGCGGGATACTTCTTGAGGAACTCTTCGCCGGACTGAATTTGTTTGTCGGGGTCGTCAGGCTTCAAATCGAAAAAGGCCTTGTAAGCAGCATCTTCCGCCGGGTCCGCCTTGGGAAGTTCGACGGGGGCCGGCTGTTGGGCGGCTTGTCCCGGCGCGGGCGCTGCCTTCGGCGGGGTCTGTTGCTGTTGAGTTTGGGTCTGCTGCATTTGCGTCATGTTTCCCGCGGCCGAAGCGCTCCCGATCCATAGCAGAAGATTCAAGGCAATCGCAGCAGCACAGATGGCCGGAGATTGATTTGTAAGAAACTTCATATGTCTCCCCTTCTTCCTCATTAGTTTCCATTCGATTTCCGCGGAAACCGAATGGTGTGCATCTAGGGCCGCTTGGAATCGTCAACCGGCCTTTTGGGCTGATATCCGGTGGAAACGCCGCGTTGCGCAGCCACACGAGCGGCCTCCGGAGCCCCTTCCACCCCAAGCGCTGCGCGATACTCGATCAATGCCAGATTACGGTCGCCTTCCACATCATGGATTCTTCCCAAGTAGACATGCGACCAGGCTAAAACATCCGGTTCAACCGGCGGCGGCGCACTGCCGGAAGCAGACACCGCCGCGGGCTTCACCAGCTTCTCGAATAATTCCTTGGCGCGATCGCCATTCCTTTGGAGCACGGAGGCCACGGCCAATCCGTAGACCGCGCGCGGCACGTCCGGATATTTCTGCAGAATGTGCTCGAACACTTCGGCGGCGGCAGCGCCGTTCTGCAAAGCGATCTGGCGATCCCCTTCCGTAAGCAAGCGGTCGAGTTCGGTTTCGCCGGAATGGGCATGCAATTGAGATGGCGCGGCAGATTCGCCAGCCGCCGCAAATTCAACTTTTTGCAGCCGCTGCTCTTCCGCTGCGACATCGATTCCCCTCACCAGGTCGGGGAAATAATAATGCATGGCGGGTTCCGCTTTCTCAAACTTTTTCAACTGGTCGACCAAAGGCCGGACCAGAACGAAGCCGGAGCGATCGGCGTCAACCAACGCCGCTTCGAGCTGGGCGGGCGACTGGCGCGTGAGGCGCAACTCCACAGCGCGAATCAGGCATTCGGAGAACAGCGAGGTGAAGTCGCGTTGATATTCAACCGGCAGACGGGGCGCTCGAGCGGCGAAATTGAGCAGGGCCTTTTTGCTGAGCACGAGGGCGTCGAATTTCAGCGGTAGCGGATCGAGAAGGAAATGCAAGAAAGCATGCCGAATGTCATCGAGGGGCAGCACCGGCGAAGGATTGACGACCACATCGTAGTGATCGAGATAATTGCGGAAATTGGTTCGGGAACCAACCATGGGCTCGACATACAAGGTGAATGTGCGCTGCGAAGGCGTCAAAATCTCGCGCAAGTAGGCGGTGGAGAGCGTCACAATCCGGCGAACCGGAGAATCGAAACGCTGGATTCCTTTTTCATATTCCGGCTGTATGCCGCGCCAGCGTCGTTCGATCTGAGCTTCGCGGTAAAAATTGACGAGCACTTCGTCGAACCCTTCCAGACCGAGAACGTCGGGCGGCAACTGATCGTGGTTCAGTAAGAAGGAAAATTTCGGCGGCGGGCCGACGACCAACGCAAACGAGATGTAAGGCGAAAAGGTTTCTCTGGCGTTCGTCATTTGGTGCTGGCGGTAGAATTGCCGGAGAGCATCGACTGCCGGCCCCTGCAGCTTCAAAAGATCTTCGCGAAGCTGCTCCTGCGCCGGGGTGGCCGCCAGAGCAGCCGATTCGGAATCGAACCCCGCCGCTGCCAGCGCGCACATGATCGCAAATAATTGCGGACTGCTTTCCACATTGATGCTGGAGAGATTGCGCGATTCAGGAGCCTGCGCCGCGGCGGAATTGGGAAAGCTTCCGCACAAACAGACGCAAGCGATGAGGCAAGCGCGAGGTAAAAGATTGTATGCGCTGCAAGAACGCCGGCGGGAACCTCGGATGTTCAACCTCCTCGACGAATGACCAATGACCCAGCCCAGAAACGAAGACCATGTTGACGAGCCGCCCGGACCAGAGCGGTCGCGCTTCGCCAAGAAACTCTAAAGGGATGCTACTGCGGAGTCAAGGAAAGCTGGACGCCGAAACGGGCTGGGGGGTTGCCTGTCTATCCCTTTACGCGGACCTCGCTGAAGCTCAGCATCACCCGGCCACCCGAAGTTGGCCGGCCAAAACTCATTTGAGGACGGAAGCGCGAGAACAAGAGAACCTGGTCGAGCTGACGGCGCACGGCGGAATTGTCGGGCCCGGCGAGAATGTTGTAATTGACGACGCCGCCCTGCGCATCCAGGGTCGCTTCGACCAGCAGCACTCCGGAATCTCCCCGGTCGCTCGGAACCATAATCCCGGGCGCCGGGAAGGGCGCCAAGCTTTCGAGCCGCGCCGGCTGCATGAGATTTGTGGGGAGATCGTTGGGCACCGCACCGACCGGCATGCCCACGAGCAAACTCTGAACCACAAACACGAATGCCAAGATGGCTGTGACGACACCGCCCGTGGCAGGCACGGCCAGAGGTTCGAGGATATCTTTAAAAATCATGGATGCGCGAACCCAATATTGATGGACCCGGCTTTCGACGGCGCGCGCTTGCGAAACACGCACCCGGATTTGCGTCGCCAATCCGGAAGGCGGCGCGGCCGGCTGGGTGCGGCTAAGCAGTGCCGACAATTTGTGATAACGCTCGAGCTCCGTGCGGCACTCCGAACAAGCATCGAGGTGAGTTCGAACACGCGCGCGTTCACCGGCACGGATGGCGCCGTCCATATATCCCGCCAAACGCTTCTGAGTTTGATGGCAAGTCATCGACCGTCTCCGCTCCCGCGCTCCGGTGTGAGGGCCGCCGGGTGCAGGGAGGAAACTTGTGATGGGACACGAAACGCGACGGCTTCGGAAGCGCCGGCCTCTTGAGACTGCTTGTGCGATGGATGCGAGTGATGTTCGCGCTGAGAAGCGTCTGAATGGGAATGAGCCGAAGCGTGTACGTTCAAGAGCGGATCAAGAATTTCGCGCAGGGCGCGCCGGCCGCGCAAAATCCGGGATTTGACGGTTCCCACCGAGACATCCAAAACTTCTGAAATCTCCTCGTACGCCAAGCCTTCGAGATCGCGCAAGATCACCGCGCTGCGATATTGTTCCGGCACCGAGGCCAAGGCATTTCGAATCACAGTTTGAGTTTCCAGGGCAGCGAGCTTTTCAAAGGGAGTGGCATCCAGATCTTCGAGATCGATGGTGCGCTGACCTTCTTCATTTTCCGCGTCAATCGAAACTTGTTGCCGGTGATGCCGCCAGCACCAGCGCCTGTGATTCAGCGCTTCGCGAACAGCGATGCGGTAAAGCCACGTCTTCAGCGAACTCCCGCGGCGGAAACTGCGGATTCCGCGGAATGCTTTGAGGAAGACTTCCTGGCTTACGTCGGCTGCATCAGCGGCGTCGGCGAGAATTCCGAAGACCAGGTTGTAGACGGGACCGTGGTAGTAGGTGACTAACCAGTCGAATGCGGCGTCAGAACCAGCTTGCAGTTCCGTCACCAGAACCGCTTCGTTCTGACCCCATTGCAAAACCTGTGCGAGATCGGACATTTTCCCTACTGCCCTTCTCAGGCTGCGCCCGGATGCATCAGCGATCAGGTCGCCCGGTTTGCGTCTCGAGGAGTTCAGCCTTGCGGGGCTGACGCTTCGAGACAAGCCAGTCATTTTCTTAGACACCAAACCGGGTGCCTTTGTTGCTAGGATACCAGAAAATTCGGGACAGAGTGTCACCTTTGGCTGGCGCATAGGCGTACTAAGAGCAATTGGGATGCCTGCGCAAGTGCTGTAAAATGAGGCGAGTAGCTTGATTCCATTGACCTTTTGTGGAGCGGGATGCTATAAAAGTGAAGTTACCTTCCTAATTGTGGGGCGGTAGCGAGGTCGGGAGCGCGTCCCAGTTCCACCGGGAAGATCGCAGATTTGGTAGTTGGTTTGGATTTTTTTTGTGGGGCCGTAGCGCAGCTGGGAGCGCGCCTCGATGGCATCGAGGAGGTCGCGGGTTCGATCCCCGCCGGCTCCACCAATCACTACTGCTCTTTTCATGCTGGTTCGAGTCTTGCGCGCGCGGCGAAGGAAATCTCAAAAATTCCTGCTACTTCATTTGTGCATCTGCCGTAGCCACACGCCGCTTTGCTTTGATCAGCACATCCACTGAATCTGGCCGGCCATTCCAGAAATCCAAGCGAATACGCCCGTCCGGGAGCCGAGAGATTGTCGCGGGGATGGTGCTAGCGGTGAGGTACCAACCGGTTGGCAGGACGACCGCATTGCGCGGGCGGCCGAGGCTGCGATCGAAAACCAATTCGTCGCCGTCGAGACGATAGCTGACCGGGGCGGTGTAGGTTTCGGAGATTCGCAGGCGGATCGATTGGCCTTTCTTTACCGGTGGAAACGGAATCACCACGACTTCTGACTTCGGAGCGATCGGCTCACCGGCATCGATCTTGGCTGCGGCGAGATCTTCGCCGCTCATCATTCGAGTTGAGAGTTTCTCGCCGGTATCCAAAATGTAAGCCGAGGGATTCGAGACCGTGCTGCCTTCGCGAACGACGTTGAGATATTTGTCCATGCCCGGGCGCGACTCCGTGTAGTCGTGATACAGGCTGAAGGAGTGAGTTTCAGGCGGCTGAAGAAAATAGACAATGTCGCGATCCTGATGGGCGCGCTCGGAGAGGCGATCACTTTCAGTTTCGCCCTGAAAGGGCGACTCCCAACTGCGAGCCGAGGAAAGCGGATGGGGAGCGGCTGCCGGTCCAATCTGCGCACCTGGTTTTGCTTTGAGAATGAGCGGCGCTTCGCCGGCGTTGCCGTTCATAAAGCTGATCGCGATGCGGCCGTCGGATTCGGGGAGCACCTGGGAGGGAACGTTGCATCCAGTCAATTCGTATCCGGCCGGGAGGACGACACGGTTGCGCTTGACACCGAGGGAACGGTTGAACACGATCGCATCCCCTTCGCGATAGTAGCTCTTCGCATCCTTGTACGTCTTGAGGATGATGATGCGGCCCTGGCCATCCGCTGGGACCGGCCGCGCGAGATAAACCTCGATGTAATTCGTGGAAAGATCAGCATCCGCCATGAGGGGATCCTTGCGCGCGTCCGCGCCGCTGACGACTTCGAAGCGAAGCGGCTGGCCGGACATCGCGTCAATCACGGATTCGTCGCTGGCCACGCTGCCTTTGCGGATGGGATTGAAATAATATTTTGCGCCGGGAGCGGTTGCGGTAACTTCGTAATAGATTTTGAAGCTGGCCGTCTCCGGCGCGAGCAATTCATAACGCGTGTACTCGTCCGATTCGGTTTGGAGCGCCACGGTGGCTGTGGCATCCACCGCGGGCGCGCTCGCGGCCGTCTGTTGCACGCGCGACGAGGCGCTGCCAAGCAAAAGGATTAGGACTACGGAGACTGAAACAAAATTCTTCGACATCGATGTGCTCCTTAAAGCCACGTTCCGGTTTGGGACTGTATCAAAAGAAAGTGCAGCATAGCATTGACCGTGCTGAGAAGGGGCCATGGCTCGATGACGAGAACGAAACCAGCGAAGCAAATTTCGCGCGTTGCAGAAACTTCGAGCTAGAATAGCGCGCCTATGGCAAAAATAACGTTTCTGGGTGCGGCCGAGACGGTCACGGGATCGAAGTATCTGGTGGAGGCAGGTGGCAAGCGCTTGCTGGTGGACTGCGGGCTGTTCGAAGGCAGCCGCGAACTCAAGCAGCGAAACTGGGAGCGGCTTCCGATCGATCCAGCGTCGATCGATTGGCTGATTCTGACGCACGCGCATATCGATCACACGGGTTTTTTGCCGCGGCTGGTGAAAGACGGATACCGCGGGCCCATTTACTCGAACGCCGCGACGCATGAACTTTGCCAGTATCTGCTCCCGGATTCAGCGCATTTGCAGGAAGAAGACGCGCTCTACGCGGGAAAGAAGGGTTACAGCCGGCACAAGCCGCCGCTGCCTCTGTACACGGTGGAGGAAGCGCGGACCACGCTCGATAGATTTGAGCCGATTCCACGGATGGATCCGTTCACGATCAGTCCACAATTCAAGGTGCAGCCGTACGACGCGGGACATATTCTTGGATCGTCGTCACTGGAATTGACCATCACGGAAAACGGGCGATCGATTGTGGTTGTGTTCTCCGGGGACATCGGGCGCTATAACGCGCCCATTCTGAAGAACCCTCAGTCACCCAGCCGCGCGGATTACTTACTGTGCGAATCCACTTACGGCGATCGCGAGCACCCGGCCGACACGAACTATGAAATGCTGGCCAGCGCGGTTTCGCGGACGGCGAAACGAGGCGGTGTGGTGGTGATTCCCGCTTTCGCGGTTGGCCGCACACAACTGCTGATGTACGTGTTGCGCAAACTCGAAGAGTGGCAGCGCATCCCGCATCTGCCGGTCTATGTGGACAGCCCGATGGCCATCAACGTGACCGACCTGTACGTGAGGCATCACGAAGACCATGACATCAACTTTACGCGGGAAGAAAACTGGGGCGATCCGTTGAATATGCGCGAGGTGCACATGACGCTGGCGGTGGAGGATTCGAAGCAGATCAACAACGTCAACACGCCTTGCATCATCATTTCCGCCAGCGGGATGGCTAGCGGGGGCCGAATACTTCATCACCTGGCGCGACGGTTGCCGGACTCGCGCAATTGCGTGCTGATCGCGGGGTTCCAAGCGCAAGGGACTCGGGGACGGGCTCTGCTCGACCATGCGCCGACACTGCGCATCCATGGTGAAGACGTGCCGGTGCGAGCCGAAGTCGTGGAACTCTCGCAGTTTTCGGCACACGGTGACCGAACGGAACTGATTCGTTGGCTATCGGGGTTGAGCGCACCGCCCCGGCAAACGTTTCTGGTACACGGAGAGCTTCCCGTCATGCAATCGTTCCGCGCGACGCTGGACGCTCAATTCCACTGGCCGATCACCATTCCCAAGTATGGCCAGACATTCGAGCTCACCGGATAATTCCTGCTGTAACTCCGTGGACAAACTGACCGCTCTACGACGTCACGGCAAGCAATTCCTATCCATAGTGAACTTGAGCCATGCGGAGTTTGCCCACACCACTCCATTTGAGATTTCATCGGACTGACACGATTCGAAAGTAAGAGAAATAAGCGAGTGGCAAGCGTAAGATTATGTGCATATTGCTAAAGAGCTGCGTCCTCTGGGCCGGCATACGGATCACATGAAATAGGTAAGTGTCAGGAGGCCCCATGAAACGACCTGTCTACATCCTCATATTCTGCTTCCTGTGCATTTCGTCCATCACAACCGCCAGCCGGGCGCAAATGACCAGCCGATCCAACACCAATACCACTCGAAGAGTTACCATCGACGGATCCATTCGCTCGGAAGATAATTCGGAGATTCCGAAGCGTCTTCGCCTGGATCTGAATGCGCCGACGGGTGGAGCGATCGCATCCGCTTTCGCCGACGACAATGGCCGGTTCAGTTTTTCAGGCATAGTTCCCGGGGTATACCTCATCCAAGTGGAAGAACCCGGGTTCGAACCGATCCGCGAAAGCATTGACGTGTCGATTGGCAGCTTTCACGGTGTGACCCTATCGCTGAGAAAGATCATAGCGCCCGCCAGAACGGAAAACGGACCCACAGTTTCGGTGCATGAATTGGGCCTGCCACAGAAGGCCCACGACGCCCTGCGAGACGGGCGCAAGAAACTTTACGTGAGCAATGATGCGCAAGGCAGCGTGGCGGATTTCCAAAAGGCCATCCAGGCTGCGCCCGAGTGCTATGAAGCGTACTACGATTTGGGAATCGCCTACTGGCAGTTGAAACAACTCGAAGAAGCCCAGGCCGCGTTGCAAAAGTCGAGCGAACTGAGCGCGAACAAATATGGACATGCGAACATGGCCCTGGGAATGATTCTGGCTGATCAGAAGAAATTCAGCGAGGCAGAGAAGTCTCTGCTTCTAAGTGTGGAAGCCGAGCCTGCTTCATGGATGGGCCAGTTCCAATTGGGGCGCGTGTATTACAGCGAGAATCGCCTGACGGATGCAGAAAAAAACCTGGAACGGGCCCGCGAATTGAAGCCGGATGCGCCGGGCATTCACCGGATGCTTGCATTGGTCCACCTACGGCTGCACAATTCCGCCGCAGCGCTGGAAGACTTGAATGCATACATCAAGCTTGATCCGGATAGCGCTGCCGGCCTCCAGGCGAAGCGGATGCGCGATCAAGTCCAGCAGTCGCTGGCCCAGGCACAATCGTCATCCACACCAGCCAGTGTCGCGCCCAAGCCTTAAGAAGAATGAAATCGTGAAGTGGAAATAAGCGATCCCCGTGTTCGGCTTACGACTGGGAATTTGTTGGGATACAATGCAGCGAGGTGCCTCATGGTGAGACCTTCCAGATTCCTGCCTGTCATTGCTGTAATTCTGTTGTTTCCGTCTCTTTCGAGAGCCCAAGCTGGATGCACCCCTTCCTGCACACTCCAGGGAAGCGTACGCTCGGCAGACACCCGAGCCGCCTTGCCAGACATTCGCGTCGACCTGGTGCTCACTCAGGAACCTAATCAGGTTGTGAGGAACGGGCATACCGACGGCGGCGGGAGATTCTCGTTCGGGCAGCTCAACAAAGGGTACTATACGGTAATCGTCGTCGACCCAAATTATGAACCAACAAGCATTCAGGTAAACCTGACGTTCGGTTCGCGCTCGGATATTGTCTTGTTTGCTAAGCCAGTCACTCCCGAAGTGACTGCGCCGGTGGGGCCGCCCATTTCCGCGCACGAACTTTCCATGCCACAGAAAGCCCGCCAAGCCGCGCAAGAGGGGAGACGCAAACTATACGTAGAGAAGGATGCGCAAGGGAGCATCGCGGAATTCGATCGTGCCCTTCAAGCCGCTCCAGGATATTACGAAGTTCTGTACGAGCGATCCATGGCGAATTGGCAGCTCGGGCATTTCGCGGATGCGGAAGAAAGCCTGCGAAAGGCTCTGGAACTGAGCGAGCAGAAATTCGGACAAGCAGATGTGGCGCTAGGGGCAATCTTCAACGACCAGCAAAAATTCGCGGACGCTGAAGCGTATTTGCAACATGGTGTGGAGTTGCAACCCAATTCCTGGATGGCTCAATTTCAGCTCGGCCGGGCCTTGCTGGGGTTAAACCGGTTGGAAGAAGCCGAGAAAAGCGCAGATGAAGCCCGGAAATTGAAGCCGGACCATGCCGCGATCTACAGCCTGCTCGCAAATATCCACAGCAAAATGCATAACCAACCGGCCTTGATTGCGGACTTGACTGAATATATAAAGATCGACCCCAATAGCCCGGCTGGAACGAAAGCAAAGCAATGGCGAGACGATGTCCAGCGGTCCATCGCTCAATCGCAGCCGGCCGAATCACAACCGAAGCCTTGATCTCGCTTAAAACTTTTCCCCCGCTGTAACCCTTTAATCGTTTGGGAAGTCTAAAAACCAAACAGCATCGCTTGCGGGGTGGGAGGATTCCACCACAGGGTAACCACCAGCCTCTCGCCCCGCTTCCTCTTCAACAATCCCAGAGCACATTGTGGATGAGACAGCCTCGCGTCAGTTGCGACACGGACCGTAGCGCCGGGACATGAGCTATAGTTGTGAATTCCTGGCGTGAGCAAACAGTTCGGCCAAGGTGCCGGGCGGGGCTGGTGACAAATGCACAGCGAGCTCGCGGCTATGCAAGCATTTCGCGCGACGCTTGAAGCGCGGTTCCATTGGCCGATCGTGTTTCCGCGTTACAGGCAGACTTTCGAACTTACTCCGGAGCCGGTCGGAAACAGGCGATCGGAAACCCCCTCCGGGGCAGAGCGGTGGTACAATCGCGCCAAAGTCGAAGACAGGAGGTTTTCATGCGCCGCCCTATCCTTTCTGTATTGACGTTCGCTTGCGCGCTCCTTGCAGTGACACCGTGCACTGCCCAGACTGGCGGCGGAGCGGGAACCAGACCCAATCGGACCCAAGCCATGAATCTCGATGGAACGGTCTACGGTCCGGATAGCGGGATGGCTCTAAACAATATCAAGATTGAACTGCTTTCCCCCCACGGCGGAGTGGTTGCGACGACTTTCACCGATCCGAACGGCCGATTCTCCTTCCGAGGACTGGCGCCGGCCGCCTACATTATCCAAATGAATGAATCGGGATACGATCCCGTTCATGAGAACGTGGATTTGACGTTCGGCTCGAGTCAGAGCGTGAGTATCTTCTTGAAAACCAGTGAGGCGAAGGGGCCGCCTCAAAACGGCCCGATGACCTCTGCGCACGAGCTTGCCCTGCCGCAAAAGATTCGCGATGCACTGCAAGTGGGGCGGAAGAAGCTCTACGGCAAGAAAGATCCGCGAGGCAGCCTCGCGGATTTCCAGACTGCGATTGATGGCGCCCCCGGCTGCTATGAGGCCTACTACGAGCTGGGCGCCGCCCGCTGGCAGCTCGGGCAAACGCAGGAGGCGGAAGCAGCGTTTCGCAAGTCCGTGGAACTGAGCACGGAGAAATACGGGCGCGCCGATCTGGGCCTGGGCGCGCTTTTAGCCGACCGAAACCAGTTCGCGGACGCCGAGAAAATTCTTCGCCGCGGGCTCGAATCTGAGCCAACTTCCTGGCTGGGCCACTTCGAATTGGCCCGGGCCCTATTTGGCGAGGGACGCCTTGAGGAGGCAGAAACATCTGCTCTGCAAGCCCGCAACCTCAAACCCGATGCACTCGGCGTTTACCGGTTGCTGACCAACATTCATCTGCGGATGAACAACACCGTGGCAGCTCTCCAAGACGTGGATATTGGCAGCAAACTCGCCCCGGAGGGTCCCGGAGGCCAACAAGCTAAACAGTTGCGTGAAAAAGTGCAGCACTCGATGGCACAGGCGAAGCCTCCGGCAGCGGAGCCGCCGAAACCCTGAATGACTCTGAAAATTTCACACTGAACTGGTATCCGTTTGGCGGTTTCGTCATTCCAGAAAAATACAGAGCACCACTAACGGGGTGGGTAGCCTCCACCACAGGGAAACTGACCGGTTTCTCATCCCATACTCCCACGTGAAATTGAGGCGGACTGCTGGAGCGAGCGCCCCGTATGGGGGATTTAGCTGGCGGAGGATATCTTCGTGGCTACGCCGGCTTGTGCGAAGGCGGAAACTTCTTCGAGGCGCAGCCCGATGACGAACATCGGCATGGGTGCGACGCGGCCCCAACGATTCAATTCCCAGCGGGCGCGGATAAATTTCACTTCCGGGCGAAGAGTGAGATCGAGTACCTGGCGGACGTGGCCCCGGTAGAAGCTTTGAGGAATTTTGAGTAAGGGCTTCGAGCCCCATTCATTTCCGCCGGCGGAACCCCATATGGAGACATCGAGCGATTCCTGTTCCAATTGATCGATGATTTCCAGGGTGCAGAGAAACGTACGAGTGCCGCTGCCGCTGATGTCTAGAGCGGGGCCGTCTCCCTTGGCCGTAACCCGCGTGCCGAACGAAATCAAATCGAATTGCATGGCCACGCTGTTCTCTCTCCAGTTGACTGGCGGATTCTAGCACAGCTTTCGCGCCCGTTTCGCCGCCAGCCCGCCAATGAGAAATCGATCAGGCTCGGTTAGGACGAAGTTTGGCGAGCCGGCCGGCGGCTGCTTCGAGGGTTGAATCTTTCTTGCAAAACGTAAATCGCAGATGACGGCTGCCGTCGGCGGGATTGTGATAAAAGCTTGAGCCAGGAACCGCCGCAACACCGATTTCTTTCACCAGATACCGCGCGAACTCCAAATCGTTGGGAAAACCGAAAGCGGAAATGTCCGTCATGATGTAATACGCGCCATGGGGCTTGAAGCAGCGGAAGCCGGCTTTTTCGAGGATGCC
>JBGQGW010000026.1:0-22425 GCA_041497605.1 Terriglobia bacterium
AGCCCTGAACAAACAATTGGCCACCCTGCAGACGATTGTTCCCGAAGATAAGCAGGTGGACCAGTTCATTTTGATGCTCGAAGGCGCTGCCTCTGCTTCCGGCGTCATGATCCGGCGCCTGACAACGAAACCAATCGTCTCCCACGAATACCATTTTGAAATGCCGTTTGAGGTGGAAGCGGACGGCCCCTACTACGCGGTTCTCGACTTTTTCTCTCGACTCAGCCGTCTTTCACGAATTATCAACGTCGGCGATCTGAAATTGATTGGAGTCACCGAAAACAAGGCCACGAAGGTTCGCATGACGCCAGGCACGAGTGTCACCGGAACATTCACGCTGTCAACGTTCTTCACCGCCGGAATGGATACAGCAGCGGCAACAGCGAAGACGCCGGCGAAACCGGTGAAGCATTAGTCGGTCGGAGGCGGGTCAAAGGACTATGAAAGGCGCGAAGGCAGCAACAAAATTGATTGCGGCGCTGGCGCTGGCTCTTTGGCTGGTCCCGGCCACCGGAGTTCACGCGAGTCCTGCTCAGGGCAACGCGAAGAATTCGGCGCCTGCTTCGGGGCAGCCTGCGGCACCAAGCCCGGCGCAGAAACCTGCGGCCCAGG
The DNA here is from genome assembly GCA_041497605.1 of Terriglobia bacterium. Classification (GTDB taxonomy): domain Bacteria; phylum Acidobacteriota; class Terriglobia; order Acidiferrales; family UBA7541; genus JBGPTK01. The sequence continues at coordinate 613 of JBGQGW010000026.1, forward strand.
CGGGGCCTGCGAAGACCCCGGCCCAGAAATCAGGATCGAAGGCGGCGAAGCCTCCCGTCGAGAAGCCCGCGGCCGCGGCCGCATTAAAACCGGAAGAGTTGGCCCGAAAGCGCGATCCCTTCCTGCCACTGGTCAACGTGAAGGCCACGGGCCCTGAAATTGCGCTCAATCTTCCGCCGGGTAAAGCCGGCCTTCAAATCTCGACCATCAAGATCGACGGAACCGTGAACGGACCGAACGGCATGATTGCAGTCGCGAGCAATCCTCAAAAGCGCGTCTACTTTATCCGCGAAGGCGACCATCTCTACGATGGCCGCGTGGAACGCATCAGCATGGGCGAAGTCGTGTTCCAGCAAGTTGCTAAAGATGCTTTCGGCAAGCCCGTAGAACGCCAGGTCAGCAAACGAATTTATCCGACGAGTGCAGGAGAATCGCAATGAGAGCGATGTGGCGGCCATGGGGCCTCGCCGTGCTGTTACTGGCGGGCCTGATAGCGACGAGCAGCGCAATCCAGGCGGAACCTGGAGCAGCGGTGCACGTGAACGCGGTGGTGAAGGACGGGGCCGTACGCCTAGAGGCGCACGCCACTGGTCCCTTCGAATACTCCACCTCCCGGCCGAGCGAACATATGCTCGTGGTTGAACTCCTCGGCGTCTCGACCTCGGACTCCTCCGACGCTCAGATTCTTGAATCCGATGTGGTCAGCAGCTACCGCTTGGTGCCTTCGCAAGCCGGCCAGAAGCCCGGCGTTCGAATGGAAGTTCTCCTGCGCGGCGTGCTGGCTCCAAAAGACGAGCCGAAAATTGTTCGGCAAAATGCCAACGTTCTCACCGTGCTGTTTGCGAGCACCGGCGCCAAGGTTGCGAATTCATCGGCGTCGAATTCGAAAGCAACAGCGGCTTCCGTTTCGAAGCCGGTGGGCGGCCTTCCCGCCATCGAGCAGATCCAGATCGCCCAGAATGGTTCTCAGACGGAAGTGCGCGTCGCTGGCAACGCTCATCTCACCTATCATGTAATCCAGTTGAGCAATCCAGAACGGCTCGTGCTGGACTTCACCGGTGCGCGCCTGGAACTTGCTCAGAAATCCATCCCCAGCAATTTGGAGCCGGTTCGTCAAATCCGCGCTGCCCAGTTTAGTTCCGACACCGCGCGAGTGGTAATCGATCTTCGCGCGAACTCGAAGTTCAACGTCGTGGCCGATGGAAATCAGGTAACGATTTCTTTCAAGAACGGCAACCTTTCCGGCGCGGAGAAGACGCCCCAGAACAAGCCCATCGCGCCTCCGGTCGCTCCGAAAACTGCCAAGCCCGATAGAGAACATGTTGCGGCGAAAGTTGCCCTCCGGCATGCCCAGGCGACTCCGGCCGATTCCGCGCCGCTGATGCCCGCGCTGCCCATTATTCTGCCGGCGAATTTGACGGAGATTTCGACAGCCCTGGCCAGTCCCAAGCCCGCGAAATTGGACACTGGGTCGCCTGTCCCGGCATCGGCTTCTTCGACCGCCCAGCCTGCCGCTCAAAATTCGTCAACTCCGGGCAATAGCCCCGCTCCCGGCAATGACGCCCCCAAGGCAGCAGCACAAGCTCCTCCGGCTTCGAATTCTTCCGCCGTGCAGCCTACCGGAAAATATTCAGGCGAGCCGATTTCCGTAAACCTGAAAGACGTCGACCTGAGGGATTTCTTCCGCCTGATTCATGAAATCAGCGGCCTGAACGTAGTCCTCGATCCCAGCGTGAAGGGAAACCTGACCATCGTTCTCGACGAAGTTCCCTGGGATCAGGCTCTCGACATCGTGTTGAAAGATTTCGATCTGGATAAGCAGCTTGATGGGAACGTGCTTCGCGTTGCCACCAAGGCCACGATCAAGAAGGAGGCGGAACAGGCTCGCGATCTGGCCAAGGCCCAGGCCGAAGCCGCCGACACCGTCACCACCACTCGCGTTCTCAGCTACGCCAAGGCCAGCGAGATGAAGGAGACGCTCAAGAAGTTTCTTTCTTCCCGCGGCGATATCCTTTCCGACGATCGCTCCAACACCTTGATCATCCGCGATATCCCCGGCACCATACCGGTGGTCGACAATCTGATCCGCCAGCTCGACAAGAAATCGCAACAGGTGGAAATCGAAGCCCGTGTGGTGGCAGCCAGCCGAACCTTCTCGCGCGATATTGGTACGCAATTCGCATTTTCTACTTCGGCGGTTAACGGCAAAAATGTGTTCGGCGGCGCTCTTGGTGCCAGTCCGATTTCACGCACCTTCCCGCCGACTCCGCTGCCTCCTTTGATATTTGGCACGCCTCCGGCGGCCGGTGGTGCAGGCGCCGCGGTAACGGCTTCGCAGCCGTTGGTCACGAACCTTGCCGCGCAGGCGCCCACCAGCGGGATCAGCTACCTGTTCTCTTCTCCGAATTTCGCGCTCGACTTCATCATTACAGCCGCCGAAAACAAGGGTTTGGCCAAGCTGCTCTCGAAGCCCAAGGTCGTTACGCAGAACAACCAGAAAGCCACCGTGAAACAGGGAACCAAGATCCCGGTCCAGACGGTCGTGAACAATACGATCTCGGTGCAATTCGTCGATGCGGTGTTGAAGCTGGAAGTCACTCCTCAGATTACGGCGGAGGGCACCGTGTTCCTCGATGTCGTGGTTGAGAACACCCAGATCGACGATGGCATTCAGCGCGTCAATGGCATCCCGGCGTTGGATACTCAGTCCACCGAATCCAAGGTCCTCATCCCCGACGGCGGAACACAAGTGATTGGCGGAATCATAATTTCGTCCCAGAAGACCGCCATCGCTCAGGTGCCCATAGTCGGCAGCATCCCCATCATCGGGAACTTGTTCAAACATACGACGGTCAGCACCTCGTCGCAGGAGCTGCTCTTCTTCCTGACGCCGCGGATTCTGCCAATTTAGGTCAGGGCGCAAAGATGAAGAAGGGGCCCGGGCATTCTTTCACCAGTGCGCTCATTGAACACGTCTCGATCAGCAGCCACGAATCCCTCTTCGCGTAAACCGCGCATTCGCGCCGTTCAGAAGAAGCTGGCCGCCGAAGGGGTGGACGCCTTTCTAGTCACTCATCTTCCCAACATTTTCTATCTGTGCGGATTCACGGGCAGCAACGGAATCCTTTCGCTCAGCCAATCCGGCGCCACTCTCTTTACCGATGGCCGCTACACGGTTCAGGCGCGAGACGAGGCGCATGGCGCCGCGAGCGTGCAGATCACAAAAGGATCGCTTCTGGCCGCGGCGGCTGAAACTCTGCGCCGCCAGCGCCATCGCCGCGTTGCTTTCGAGCCGGCGCACATCACCGTCGCGCAGCAGTCGGCTCTCGACCGCGCATCCGGTGGCAGAATCCGATGGACCGGCTGGCATGGAGTCATCGAATCTTTACGGGCGGTCAAAGACGCCCACGAACTCGCCATTATGCGCGCCGCGGCCCAACTCGCCTGCGATGTCTTCCAACAGATCATCCCGTTCGTCAAACCCGGTGCCCGGGAATCAGACCTGGCTGCCGAAATCGAATACAGCATGAGAAAGAAGGGCGCCACCGGGCCCTCCTTCGAAACGATCATCGCTTCGGGCCCCCGAGCGGCTCTCCCGCACGCCCGTCCCACCAGCAAACTTCTCAGGAAAAACGAATTGGTCGTCTTTGACCTGGGTGTTATACTCGGCCACTATTGCAGCGATTTGACTCGTACGGTTCACCTGGGGCGCGCCTCCTCTCGGGTTCGCCGGTGGTACCGGGCGGTGCTCGAAGCGCAGCAAGCTGCCCGCGTGGTGGTGCGGCCCGGCGTCACCGCCGGAGAAGTTGACCAGGCAGTACGGAAAGTTCTCCGGGGATATCGGCTGGAGCGGCGGTTTATACACAGCACCGGCCACGGTTTAGGGCTTGAAGTTCACGAGACACTGCGGCTTGCACGGGGCGAAAAAACGCCTTTAGTGCCTGGTAATGTCATTACCATCGAGCCGGGCGTCTATATCGAAGGCGTCGGGGGCATCCGCATCGAGGATGATGTAGTGGTCACCGAGACAGGGTCGGAAGTGCTGACTACTGCGGGACGCGAGTTTCTGGAGCTATAGTGCCGGAGCTGGTAGCCCGTCCTTTTGGGAAGGGCATCTCGGCTGATCCAAAGGCGATAGTCCCGCGCACTTGCTACTCTCACGGACGGCGAAGACAAACTCTAGATGAAGAAACGCAATCAACCCTCAAATTCTGAACGGTCCACTTCGAGCGTCGACCTGCATGAAATCGAACGCCTTCTCGAATTCATGGAAAAACATGGCCTCGAGGAGTGCGAATATGAACGCAGTGGCCTGCGCCTCCGACTGAAGAAGGCTTCCACCCATCCCGAAGGAATCATTCGGATGCCCGCCGCGGCCGCAACGTCTGCGCCGAATCTCAGCTCCGCCGTGGCTGCGTCTCCAGGTTCATCAACCCCCGCCGCGCTGGCTGCTCCGGATCAAGTTCCCGCGGCAGCCCCGCAACCCCAGCCGGATTTGCACACGATCAAGTCTCCCATCGTCGGCACTTTTTATGCTACACCCAGCCCGGGTGCGGATAACTTCGTGAAAGTCGGCGACACGATTGAGGTTGGGCAAGTTCTCTGCATCATCGAAGCCATGAAACTCATGAATGAAATTGAATCAGACGTCGCCGGCCAATTGGTGCAAATTCTTGTCGAGAACGGGCAGCCGGTGGAATATGGCGAGCCGCTCTTCGCCATAGAGCCCGCCCGCAAAAAGTAAGAAAGCTGGCCGGAACTTTCCTGGGTCTGTGAATTTCCCGAAGCGTTGGTGCATCCGCCGCGCTGTCTTCCGGGCGCGGCACCGAGCAACGGAGTGCGGGCAGCAGCGGTGACGGCGTGGACAACGGGTAGGGGCCGGCTTCAGCCGCGCCCTTCTCCTGAGCAGGACGAGCAACAAGGAATATTCTCAGCTAGCCAAAATGTTTCGAAAAATTCTAATCGCTAATCGCGGAGAAATCGCTCTCCGCATCCTCTGTGCGTGCAAGGAGCTCGGCATTCAGACGGTCGCCGTCTATTCCGAAGCGGACCGCAATTCTCTCCACGTCCGGTTTGCCGATGAAGCCGTCTGCATCGGTCCGCCCCGTTCCAGCGAAAGCTACCTGAACATTCCGCACGTCATCAGCGCCGCTGAAATCACCAATGTGGACGCGATTCACCCCGGCTACGGATTTCTCTCCGAAAATGCCAACTTCGCCGAGGTGTGCGAAGCTTCCCACATCACCTTTATCGGCCCTTCACCCGACACCATCCGCATGATGGGCGATAAAGACCGCGCGCGCCGCGAAATGCAAGCGGCCGGCGTTCCCGTAATCCCGGGGAGCGATGGCGTGGTGCCGGATGACGAAGCCGCCGTCAAGGCTGCCGCGAAAGTCGGCTATCCCATCATGATCAAGTCTGCCGAAGGCGGTGGCGGCCGTGGCATGCGCATCGTGCGCGAGAAATCCGAGTTGATCGCCGCGTTCCAAACGGCGCGCTCGGAATCAGCGCAGGCCTTTGGCTCGCCCAACGTTTACTTCGAGAAGTTAATCGAGCGCCCGCGCCACATAGAATTTCAGGTCCTCGGAGACCGCCACGGAAATGTGATGCACCTGCGCGAGCGCGAATGCACCATCCAGCGCCGCCACCAGAAGGTGCTCGAGGAATCCCCCTGCACCGTTCTTGAACCCAAGCAGCGCGAAAAGATCGGCCATAAAGTTGTCGACGCTCTCCGCCACGCCGGTTATTCCGGCGCCGGCACCGTGGAATTCCTTCGCGACGAGACCGGCGAGATTTATTTTATCGAGATGAACGCGCGCATCCAGGTGGAACATCCCGTCACCGAATCGATCTCGGGCGTGGACCTGGTGAAATCGCAAATCAGGATCGCCGCCGGCGAAAAGCTCGACGATGTCGTTGGCAAAGTGGAATTCCACGGCCACGCCATCGAGTGCCGCATCAACGCCGAGGATCCCAACTCCTTCACTCCGTCCCCCGGCCGCATCACCGCATTCAGTGTTCCCGGGGGCCCCGGAATCCGCGTGGACACGGCGGGCCATGCCGATGCCGTCGTGCCTCCCTACTACGATTCACTCGTCGCTAAATTGATCGCCTTCGGCAAGGATCGCTCCGAAGCCATTGCCCGGATGAATCGCGCCCTCGATCTGTTCGTCGTGGAGGGCATCAAAACCACCATCCCGTTGCATCACAAGATTTTGGCCGATCCCGATTTCCAGGCGGGCCGCTTCGACACCCATTTTCTGGATCGCTTCGCTGTGTTTCCGAGCAAATAGATCAAGCGATCAGACTCATGCGCCGAAGATGGAATCCCGATGAGCACGGAATCGGTGGGTCAAGCAAATATTCAACAAGCGGCAAGTCCATTGCCTTTTACTGCCAATTTGGCCTAAAGGAATCTTGTGTTTCCTTCTCTCTATGCCATAATGGCCGCCGATTTGCTTCAGACGTCGGAATTGGCTTTCGCAGAGATGCTGGCGAAGTCCGGGGTCGAGCTGATTCAATACCGTAACAAAAAGATCTCCTCTCGAAACCTCCATCAGGTTTCCTTAAACCTGGTTTCTTGCCTGCGTCCGTATCGCATCCGTCTGATCGTCAATGACCGCCCGGATATCGCCGCGCTCGCCGGCGCCGATGGCGTTCACGTCGGCCAGGACGATTTAGGCGTCGAGCAGGCCCGCAGGATTTGTGGCCCCGCCGCCTGGGTCGGCATATCCACGCACACGCTTGAGCAAGTGCGCGAAGCAGCTTCTACCTCCGCCGACTACATCGCCATCGGCCCAATTTTTGCGACGTCCACAAAAGAGAATCCCGATCCGGTTGTGGGGACCGATTTCATTCGCCGGGTGAGGCAGTTGACTTCCAAACCCCTGGTCGCCATCGGCGGCATCACCCTCGCTCGCGCTGAGGAAGTTTACAAGGCCGGTGCGGATTCACTGGCCATATCGCGCGACTTGATCGCTGCGCCCGATCCGGCTGAGCGCGCCAGGGAGTTCCTGAGTTTGGCAGCAAAAGTTCGCGTCTCACGAAACTGAGAGGCATTCGAAATGGCCGACGTCACCCAGCCGCCCAATACGTCAGTGGTCGCGAATCAGACTGGATTCGTGAAGGGCCTCGGCCTCTTCGATTCCACCATGATCGTGATCGGCTCGATGATCGGCTCCGGCATCTTCATTGTCGCGGCGGACATTTCGCGCCAGGTACAGAGCCCCTGGCTGCTTCTGGTTGTCTGGCTGGTTACCGGCGTGATGACGCTCATCGGCGCGCTCAGCTATGGCGAGCTCGCCGCCGCCATGCCGCACGCCGGCGGACAGTACGTATACCTGCGGGAATCTCTGGGCGAAATTTGGGGCTTCCTCTACGGTTGGACAATGCTCCTGGTCATTCAAACTGGGACTATCGCCGCCGTCGGCATCGCCTTCGCAAAATTCGCCGGTGTATTGTTTCCAGCGCTTTCCTCTTCGCACTGGATTCTGAAACTCGGCACCTTCGGGCCGTGGAGTCTTTGGTTCGGCGTTCTCGGTCCCTACGATGTCGGCTTGAATCGCCAGAACTTTCTCGCCATCGCCGCCATCGTCTTTCTCACCTGGCTCAATACCCGCGGCCTGCGGATCGGCGCGCTGGTGCAAAACGTTTTCACCATCGCGAAGACGGGTGCGCTCGCCGCGCTGGTCTTGATCGGATTCTGGTTCTCCACCGCCGTGGCGCGCGCGGCCAATTTCACGGATTTTTGGCGCAATTCCGGCCTCGGCCTGATGCATCCCTACCCGCCCGGAAATCCCACCTGGCAAGTCGCCACCATCACCCTCGTGGGCGTTGCTCTTGTTGGGGCGCTATTCTCCTCGGACGCCTGGAACAACATCACCTTCACCGCCGCCGAGGTGAAAAATCCCAGCCGCAACCTCCCGCTTTCTCTCGCACTCGGGACCGGCATCGTCACCGTCCTTTATGTTCTTGCGAATATTGCCTATCTTCGCGTGCTGCCCCTGGCCGGAAATCCCGCGGGCACGGACCCGCTCTCCCGCGGCATCCAGTTCGCAACCGAAGACCGCGTCGCCACCGCCGCTCTTCAGGTGATTTTTGGTTCCGTCGGTTCCGTCATGATGGCCGCCGCCATCATGATCTCCGCTTTCGGTTGCGCCAATGGACTGATCCTCGCCGGTGCGCGGATTTATTACGCCATGGCAAAAGATAATCTCTTCTTCAAATCCGTCGGCAAGCTCAACCGCCACAACGTGCCCGGCGCCGCCCTCGTAGTGCAGTGCATCTGGGCCTCGATCCTCTGCCTCTCCGGTACGTACAGTCAATTGCTCGATTTCCTGATTTTTGCCGTCGTAATTTTCTACATCCTCACCCTGGGTGGGCTTTTCCTTCTTCGTGTCAAACGTCCTGAGATGGATCGTCCTTATCGCGCCGTCGGCTATCCTTTCCTGCCGGCACTTTATATTGTGATGGCAGTCTTCCTGGAAGTGCAGCTTCTGAGGTATAAGCCACAGTACACTTGGCCGGGGCTGATCATCGTTCTACTCGGCGTCCCGGTGTACGTGCTCTGGCGGGCCCGGACAAAAGCGAATGGTGTAGGCGCGGCAAGTTAGGTTTTGATTCCTGGCGTGCCGGACTCTCTAAAGGGAGGCCTTGAATGGCCAGCGATCTGTTAAGAACTAAGCCACTCACCCTCGTCATTGACGAAGCGGCGGAGACAGGCGAGAACACCCTGCGGCGCGCGCTCGGGCCCGTCAACCTGGTGACCCTGGGCATCGGCGCCATCATCGGCGCCGGAATTTTCGTGCTCACCGGAGCCGCTGCCTCGAAGTACGCCGGGCCTGCCATCGTGCTTTCCTTCATCCTGGCCGGTTCTGCCTGCGCCTTTGCCGGTCTCTGCTATGCCGAATTCGCCTCGCTCATTCCCATCGCCGGGTCGGCTTATACCTATGGCTACGCCACCCTGGGCGAAATTTTCGCTTGGATCATCGGATGGGATTTAATCCTCGAATATGCCTTTGGTGCCGCCACCGTGGCTTCCGGCTGGAGTGGATACGTCCTCAGTTTCCTGCAGGACTGGGGCATCACCATCCCGCCTCAATTCACCAGCGCCCACAACGAACCTCTGGTTCTTTATAACAATCACTGGGAGCATTTGGCGCGGATCAGTGCTTCGCTCACCGCCCATGGAATCGATCCTGCCACGCTACCCCACAAGACCGCCTACTTTGACGCAGTTGCCTTCCTGGCCATTCTCGGTGTCACCGCCGTCCTGGTGATCGGGATCAAGGAATCCGCCAACCTCAATTCCGCCGTCGTGATCGTGAAGCTGGCCGTAGTGCTCGTGTTCATCGGCGTGGTTGGTGCCTACTACTTTAAAGCCCCGGAAGTTTTCAAAGCGAACTGGCATCCCTTCATCCCGCCCAATACCGGCGTAACCGGTCAATACGGCTGGTCGGGAATCGCCCGCGGCGCCGCCGTCATTTTCTTCGCCTACATCGGATTTGACGCCGTGTCCACCGCCGCCCAGGAAGCCAAAAATCCCAAGAAGGACATGCCCATCGGCATTCTCGGCTCCCTGGTCATTTGCACCATTCTTTACATCGTCGTTTCCGGCCTGCTCACCGGCGTTGTGTCCTACAAGATGCTCAACGTTTCTGACCCGGTCGCCATCGGAATCGATGCCGTACCCGGCGTCCGCTGGGGCAGCTTCCTGGTGAAAATCGGGGCGATCTTCGGCCTCGGAACCGTGATGCTGGTCATGCTTCTCGGCCAATCGCGCGTCTTCTATTCCATGTCTCGTGATGGCTTGTTGCCTGCCTGGGCCAGCAAGATCCATCCAAAATACCGCACGCCTTATCTCTCCAGCATTGTTGTCGGAATCTGCGTTGCCATTTTTGCGGCGACCATCCCCATCGGTGTTCTGGGAGAGCTCGTCAGCATCGGTACCTTGCTGGCATTTGTGATCGTTTGCGCCGGTGTTTGGCTCCTGCGCCGCCGCCGTCCGGATTTAGAACGGCCATTCAAGACGCCCTGGGTGCCTTTCGTCCCCATCATGGGAATCTTGATCTCGGGCTACCTGATGGTCAGCTTGCCCCTGGACACTTGGCTGCGCTTGATCGTCTGGTTGATCATCGGCATGGTGATCTATTTCACCTACAGCCGCCATCACAGCCGTGTGCGCAATCTTCCCCCTCAACCCGTGCCCAATGACAAGATAAAATAGTCCCCAGGGCAGCCCGGGATTTGTGTAGCGCCGGCATTCATGCCGGCACTTTCGGATCGGCTTTTACAGCCTGGCTCATTTTTGGTTTTTCGGGGGGTCGGAGCCTTCGCATGTTTTTTAGGGGGTCGGGGCTTCAGCCCCGACATATCAGCACTCGAGAACTTGGGCTTTAGCCCCTGAAGCACACATGTTCGTGTCCACTGCCACTTATGAGTCGGCAATAGCCTGTATTGCCCACAAACTTGCCTTTATTCGCGTACTGACGATTTTTGATGTAGCCCTCGGACTTTCGCGCTAGCCTTAGTCATGCCGATTTTCTCCTTCCATCGAGTTCGAGCAGCCTGGCGGCGGAGTGCGCCGCTCGACCGCATCGCCCTCGGCGTAGTCCTGCTTTACCTGCTGCTCCGCTTGATCGAGATGGCTGGATGGCGTGCGCCGTTTCAGGGCTTCGTCGGGTTTTTGACTATCTTGGCGATCCTCTATCTGCTCATCCGCCAAATCGCCTGGCTGCGCCTACAAATTCTGTGGAGCCTGCGCAATCGCCTGATCGTTGCGTACATTTTCATCGCCGTTGTCCCCGTTCTTCTCTTGCTCGCCATGGCCGGGCTTGGCGCCTATCTTGGCTACTTGCAGGTGGGCGCCCACTTGCTTCACGACGATCTGCAGGAGCGCGTGAATCAGGCGGCCACTACCGCCAACGCCGTGGCGGCGGAACTGTTGAGCGAGCAGGGAGTCGTCAGCAAAGGACAAGCAGCCGTAATTGTTCAGCCCAGCGTGACCGCTCTTCTCCATGCTGCCCAAAGCGATCTGCCGGGAATCCATCTGGACGTGGACGTCGATGACAAGCTCCTGCAAAAAATCGGCGTCGATCAATTCTCCGGAATCGTCGAATCGGAGGGAAGACTCTGGCTGCGCGCGAGCATTCAGAAGAGCGAGCGCGGCCAGAAAGTCCTGGTCGCGGTTTCGACGCCTGTTTCTTCCGAACTGCTCGATAGCTTGAGTTCCGAGTTAGGTCCCATTCAGCTCACCGCCATGCGCCCCGCCGCTCCGAACGAGAACGAGAAAATCGGACTGAATTTGGATGGCGATCGGTTCGTCCCGACGGGCAGGATCACCAGCCGCCATCGCGTCCTGGGCCCTCGAAGCAGTTGGCTCGACGTTCCCGTTAACGGTGGTTCCACGCTCGAGGCCTATGCCTTGAAGCCTTCGACTGGCGAAATCCTGAAAACCCCGGTGCTCGCCGCCTTCACCGTGCGGCCGTCTCAATTGAACCGCCGGTTGATCGGCTCGCTGGGAGCCTTGGGCGAACCGCTGGTGTGGGTGCTGATCCTGATCGGCATCACGTTCCTGGTCATCGAAATCGCGGCGCTGATCACCGGCATCATCTTGACCCGCACCATCACCCACGCCGTCTCCGATCTCTACGATGCCACCCAGCATATTCGTAAGGGAGACTTTGCCCATCGCGTCCGGGTGCAGCGCCGCGACCAGTTGGGCGTGCTCGGCGAATCGTTCAACGCCATGACCAGTTCCATCGCCGAATTAATCGAAGGGCAGCGCCAGCGCCAGCGCCTCGAAAACGAATTGTCCATCGCCCGCGAAGTTCAATCGCAATTGTTCCCTCAGAATTTGCCTTCGCTCGCCGGTGTGCAACTCGCGGCCATCTGCCGCGCCGCCCGCATCGTCAGTGGCGACTACTACGATGTCATCCGCCTCGGCCCCACGCGCATCGGCGTTGCTGTGGCGGATATCAGTGGCAAGGGAATCTCGGCGGCGCTGCTGATGGCCAGTTTGCAAGCCGCCCTGCGCAGCCAGGCGCTTTCGGATGGAAATGTGGGCACGGGCGAGCTTGTCAAACGCCTGAATCGCCACCTCTACCTGAATACTTCCGACGACCGTTACGCCACATTTTTCTATGCCGTCTATGACACTGCCACCCGCACTCTCTCCTACACCAATGCCGGCCACTGCGCACCCTTCTACGTCTACGATGGTCAAGTCGTTAAGCTCGAAGAAGGAGGCACGGTCGTCGGCCTGTTCGATCACTGCGAGTATCAGGAGGGCATCATCCAAGTCGCGCCCGGCAGCTTGCTGGTGGCCTTCAGCGACGGCATCATCGAGCCCGAAAACGTATACGGCGAAGAATTCGGCACCCGCCGCCTGATGGACGAAGTTCTCCGCCGCAGCTCATCCTCTCCCACACGCCTTGCCGAGGATCTCGTCGCCGCCGCCGAGCAATGGGGCGGCTCCCCCGAACAAGCCGACGACATGACCGTAGTCGTCGCCCGCCTGGAATAATCCCCTGAATCCCTCCTCGCCGCGTCCATTCCTCCCTGTGTGACATGGACTTTGCACACGATTCAGGATAGATTCCGTATATCCCGGGACATTCCAATTAAAGGAGAAAGCGTGAAATTCAAGATTCTCTGCATCTCTGCGGTACTCGCTTTGGCTGTTGCCACCACTCCTGCACAAACGAAATTCTCCTCGTCTGGCAAGTGCAGCAAGCCTGACGTCCAACAAAGTATCCCCGCCGGTGACAAGACGGGCCATGTCTTCACGCTCGGGCAAGGTAAATGCGCCACCACCGGAGAAATCGCTGGCGCCGCCAGCAAAGAAGGTGCGTTTTCCGAGCACGGAGACGTTTCGGGAAACAGCAGTAAAGCCTGGGGCGTTTACGTCGAAACTTTTGATGGCGGTGACAAGGTTTTCTACACCTATCAAGCCACTGCGACTTTGAAAGCCGGCGTAATGCAGACAGGAGTGAACAAGTATCAGATTACAGGCGGCACCGGCAAAATGAAGGGCATTAAAGGGTCGGGCTCATGCAAGACCACCGCCGGCACCGATGGCGGCTTGGACTACGACTGCACCGGATCATACACACTCGCGGCAGCCGCTCCCGCAAAGTAGCCAGCGCGGAAAAAACGCAAATCGCGAAGGGCAGCCCTGCGGGGCTGCCTTCTCGTGTTTGGCCCTCTGACTAGTTTGGAATGGGTTTTCCTTCAGTGATGAATCCGGAACATTTTTGCTTGCGCCATCTTGTGCCTTTCTGTATCTAAAGCCTGTCTCATAAATGGTTTATAGGGGGTCGGAGCTTCAGCTCCGACATCAGAAAGCCCCTTAGACTCGGGCTTCAGCCCCTGAAGACAGACTGAGAAACCTGCCCGACTATTTCTGAGCTGAGTTCTAGTCATATAAGTGGAGTACAGGAGGGCAGTATACATTTCGTTTCCCTCCGTTGAACCGCTGCATGCCAGGTGCTAACTCCCGGTGTCGAGTTATCGGAAACTGCCCCCCCGCCACTCCAAACTAGGGCTGTGCCGTCCGCTTCTTGTATACTGGCGCGTTCTGGCAGACGCCCATGAAAATTCTCACTGCGGCTCAAATGCGCGAGGTGGACCGGCTGACCGTCGCGCGCGCCCAGATCTCGAATCTCACCTTGATGGAAAATGCCGGCACCAGCGTTGCCGCCTTCCTTGTAGGAAAATTCCCCGACGTCGCGCGCCGCAAGATCGTCGTGCTTTGTGGCAAGGGCAATAATGGCGGAGATGGCTTTGTCGTCGCCCGCAAGCTCCGCGATCTGGAGGCTCAGCCCTCCGTGATTCTTTTCGAGGCCTTCGAATCGGTGCAAGGCGATGCAAAAACCAATATGGCCCGCTGGCGGGACTCTCGCGGAAGCCTTCGCTCCGTCCGCAATACCGAATACTGGGAGAGTTGCAAGAAGATCCTCGAGGGCGCGGACATTGTCATCGACGCGCTCCTCGGAACCGGCCTTCGCGGTGCGGTCGAAGGTCTGCTGGCGCAGGTCATCGCCGACGTGAATGAAGCCAAGCCTGGAATCGTCGTGGCCGTGGATATTCCCTCAGGCCTCTCGGCCGATTCGAAGGAAGTTCCTGGTCCCGCGATCTCAGCGGATTACACGCTCACCTTCACCGCGCCAAAAATGGGCATGATTTCGCCGCCGGCTTCCGAACTTGTCGGCAAATTAATTGTTCGCGCCATCGGCAGTCCGCCCAGTCTGGTGGAAGAAGTCGGAAACGAAGGATTGCGTTGGCTCGAGCCCGGCGAGTTCAAGAGTCTGCCCTTGAAGCGAAGGCTGAACAGCCACAAAGGAACCTATGGCCACGCCCTGATCGTCGCCGGCTCGCGCGGAAAAACGGGCGCAGCCGTTCTTGCCGGCTGGGCTGCTTTGCGCGCCGGCGCTGGACTGGTCACGGTTGCGACAGCCGAAACCGAGCTATGGTCCGTCTCGAGTTCCGTTCACGAATTAATGTCCGCCCCGCTCAAAGCCACGGACGCCGGATCAATTTCCTTGCGTGCATTCGAAGGGGAACACTTCGCTCGTTTGCTGGACGGCAAGAATGTCCTCGCTATGGGCCCTGGCCTTTCGACCAACGAAGATACTCGAAATTTCGTTCACCGCGCGGTGAGCACTTGTCTGCTCCCCCTGATTCTGGATGCCGATGCATTGAATGCCTTCGCCGGCTGCGAGCGTGAACTTTCGCGCCGGCAATCGGAGAGTTGCACCATCACCCCTCATCCCGGCGAAATGGCTCGATTGCTCAACTGCTCAACCGAGGAGGTGCAGGCGTGGCGCATCGAGATCGCCCGGCGCGCCGCCTCGGATTGGAACGCCTATGTTGTTCTCAAGGGCGCTGGCACAATCGTCGCATCGCCCAACGGCCGCATTTGGATCAACTCCACCGGAAATCCGGGCATGGCCACAGCCGGAACGGGCGACGTTCTCACCGGTATGCTTGCAGGCTTGGCGGCCCAGTTCGGCCCTGCGCATTGGGAGACCGCTCTGGGGTTCGGCGTTTATCTCCACGGCCTGGCGGGCGATTTGGCGGCCGCGGAAAAGGGTGAATCCTCGCTCATCGCGTCCGATTTGATCCATGCAATTCCGCAAGCCTACGCGCATGTGATGGCTGAAATCGAACATGAGTAGCGGAGAGGCGGGCGCCCGGGAAATCATTTCGCATTCTGCCGAGGAGACGATTGCCAAGGGCAGGGAACTGGCCGCGCAAATCACGCCCCCCGTCTTGCTTTTGCTCTCCGGCGATTTGGGCGCGGGAAAAACCACTCTGGCCAAAGGAATCGTCAGTGGCCTTGGCGCGGCCCGCGAGGAAGATGTCACCAGTCCCACTTTCACGCTGGTCCATTCGTTCCGGAATCACACGCGTGTGTATCACGTGGACTTGTATCGCGTCACCGATTTTCACGATCTCGAAACGCTCGGCCTCGAAGATATATTGTCCGAGCCCGCGGTGGTCATCGTGGAATGGCCGGATAAATTGACTCTGCGCACCGATTGGCCCGTCGTCCGCATTCGCCTGGAACACATCGACGACGCGAGCCGCGGCATCACCGTCTCGGATCCGTCCGGCGCGCTTCGCGGTGTCCACCGTTAGGCCGTGAATCATTAGCTATTAGAGTAAATTAAAAAAGAAAGGTTGCGTCTCACCATTATGGCACCTGAAACGATCCAAATGAAATCGCGAGGCTTCATCTGCGTCAACGCTCATCCCGAAGGTTGCCGCCGCAACGTCGAGCTCCAAATCGAAGTCGTCAAAGGCAGCATTTCATCGAACACCGAAGGCCCTCGCAACATTCTCGTCATCGGCGCTTCGACTGGGTACGGCCTCGCCTCCCGCCTCGCTGCGGCTTGGGGATTCCAGGCGCGCACCCTCGGAGTTTTTTTCGAGCGCCCTCCCGATCGCGGCAAAACCGCATCCGCCGGCTACTACAATTCAGTGGCATTTCACCGCGAGGCGGAAAAGAGCGGGCTTTTCGCGGCCAGCCTCAATGGCGACGCTTTCTCCGACGAGCTGAAACGCAACGCCGCCGAAATCATCCGCAAACAGATGGCCCCCATCGACCTTCTCATTTACAGTCTCGCTTCCCCCAAGCGTGCCCATCCGCGCACGGGACAATCGCATCAATCGGCATTGAAGCCCATCGGTGCTGCCTACACCAATAAAACAATCGAACTCGATTCCGAGAAGGTAACGGAAATCACGATTCAGCCGGCGGAGGAAAAAGAAATTGCGGACACAGTTGCCGTGATGGGTGGTGAAGACTGGCGTTTCTGGGTCGAAGCGCTCCTCCAGGAAAATTTGCTCGCGCCCGGATTCCGCACTCTGGCTTATTCCTACATCGGCCCGGAATTGACTTGGCCGGTTTATCGCGATGGAACCATCGGCCGCGCAAAAAAAGATCTGGAAGAAAAAGGCCACGCGCTCGATCACATGCTGCAGCAGCGCCTGGGCGGGCACGCCTGGGTTTCCGTAAATAAGGCAGTGGTGACGCAGGCATCGGCCGCGATTCCGGTCGTCCCGCTTTATATGAGTCTCTTGTTCCGCGTGATGAAGAAGAAAGGAACAGACGAAGGCACCATCGAACAAATGGTGCGCCTCTTTCGGGATTGCCTCTCTGCCGGGAAGACGCCTGTTTTCGACCACGAGGGCCGAATCCGAATCGACGACCTCGAGATGCGCCCCGATGTTCAATCCGAAGTGGCGGGCCTGTGGCCGCGCGTCACAACCGAAAATCTCCACGAACTTTCCGACTTTGCCGCATTCAAGCGCGGCTTCCGCAATCTTTTCGGTTTTGAAGTTTCCGGCGTCGACTATTCCCAGCCCACGGAAATCGAACTTTCTCTCTAACCGGCTGCGGAGCAGCTCCTACCGCAACCATTTTAAGATCATCCGAATCACGTCCACCAAGAACGGCCACAAAACTGCCACTGCTCCCACGGCGGCCCACAATCGCTTTGCCGGAATGCCCGCCGCGATTGGCGCGCCCTCTGGATCATGCTTCGCGCAATATCCATTCTCGCGCGCTGGATGTTCACATCTCTCCCCGCGAGGCCCAAAATAGAGGCAAGGCCCATGGGGCGCTTCCGGTGCGTTCGAGGTATTGACAGGTACGGTGCTCATCCTTCTCTCACCGAATCATTCTGCTACAGTAGAAAGGGGAATACTACGCATCGTCAATGGACTTTCCGACCACGCTCCCGTCTGCCCCGGCCCGTTTGAAACTCAAGCCTTATGCCGTCGAATTCCGCATTGATTCGCTCGCCGTCGGCACCGACAATATCCATTATGACGTCTTTTTAAGTCCTCGTTTCTCTGAGTTCTGCCGGAAATACTTGCTGGACCTGGTCCGTCAAACTGCAAATCTGGCCATGGTTTTCGGCACGGCTCAGGATTCGAAAAAGTCGCCGGAAACCGGCAAATTCCGCAAGATGATCACGGAATTGCTCCAGGGATCGCTCACCCGCGCGAAATACGACAAAAATATCGAACAGGACCTGCTCCTCCGGCTCGGGCTCCTGAAGTATCTGATCGCCGAAATCGGCAATCAATTCTCGAGCCTCATCGTCGAGTGCAAGGATTACATTCGCGGCCGCGGTTCGCTTTTCGAACACAGCGAGCAGGCGCACATCATGCGTGCCCGGATCGCCGAGCTTCAGGCGAACCGCAAGAATGTCTATCGCCAGGTGGGGCAGTCGCTGGTTCAGCTGTTGCGCGAAATCGAAGAGAGCGCCATCGCGAACTCTCGCCGGGCGCTCTTCGGCGACGACTATTCCCAGCTCTACGACCTTTTTTTGAACCGGCTTCTGTTCGTCGAAGGCGGCGCCGACGATCATGTTTTTCTCGAACACTACGTTTTGCTCGGAAATTTCCTGAATGACCTGGACCGCTTCGAAGTCTTCGAAACTTTGCTGCTCGATTTCATTCGCGAGTTTGTCTCCCCGGAAGATTCGAGCGAAGACACGGCCAAATCCTCGGGCACATACGAACACTTGCTCGAACGGGCCCGCAACGCCCGCGCGGAAATCGCTCGGATTGAAGAAGAACAGTCCGAACTCCTTCGCAAGATCGGCGGAGAGGACGAACGATTCGCCTGGCCCTGGAAGAAGAACGAAGGCAATACCGTCGCGATGCAGAAGGAAGACTCTTCTCTCCGGAAGCGGCAAGCGGAATTGCAGCGGCAAATCGAAGAGCTCGCTCCCCAGCTCGATGCCGCGAAGGACCGCGTGGAATTCCACGCCGAAGAACACAAAAACCGCCTGGGAGATTTCCTCAACGAGCCGGAAAACGCGCGCCGCCTGCTCGATGCGAAAGCTTCGGTCGAGAGCGATTCTCCCCCTAACGGGCGCGATCGTCTGCTCGATGAATGGGTTAGCCGCCTGGAACAGCGCGACCTGTTGCTCAACATGCTGGCCAGCTACGAAGTGCGAAATCTGTACCGGGATTTTTGTCCCCCGGTCCATTTGCAGCAACTGAAAAAAGCGCTGGTCAACCGCGAAGAAGCCAAGCGCGTGGAACAAATCCTCCAGCAATTTCCCGCGCGAACTTTTGCGCCGAAACGCATCGAAGAAGCGTCTCGCGCGATTCGCCGCTGCCCGCGCGAGGAGGTTCGCGTCGTGGCGCTGCGATTTGCCGAAGACTTGATGCGCCTGCGCCGCGACCGCCGCAATTGCCAGCATGTCACCGCCTGGATGGAACGCATCAACCTGGTGCGCTCCGAACGTTCCCGCGAATTATCGCGCGCGAATCGCAGCCTCTACGAGCTCTTGCTCGCCGAGGAGGCCCGGCCCACCGATGATCCCATCGTCTCCCACGCCATCATCAAGGCGGACGTTCGCGGCTCGACCAGCATCACCAAACTTCTGCAATCCCGCGGCCTCAATCCGGCGTCGCATTTCAGTCTGAATCTTTATGAGCCGGTAAAACGCATTCTGGATCGTTACGGCGCCGCAAAAGTTTTTCTCGAAGGCGACGCCATCATCCTGGCAATTTACGAAACCGAGTCCACTCGCGCCAGCCAGCGAGCCGTGGCCAAAGCCTGCGTGCTGGCGCGCGAAATCCTGGCCGTCGCGAACGCCTACAACAACGGCGCGGAATCGAGCGATCTCCCACGCCTCGAACTTGGCCTCGGCGTCGCGTTCCAAAATTCTCCACCCTCCACCTGGATGGACGGCGATTCGCGCATCTTGATTTCCCGCGCCATCAACAATTCCGATCGCCTTTCGAGCTGCTCGAAAGTCGCGCGCCGCTTGCTCGGAAATAATCCATCGCCCTTCAACGTTTTCCTGCTCGAAACCGTTGTCGAAGGCACCCCGGAAGAAGAAGGCGATGAACTTCTCCTCCGTTACAACCTGAACGGCATCGCGCTCAACGAAGAAGGCTTCGCGAAACTCACCGCCGAAATTTCGCTCGCTCCGCTCGAAGGCACTTTCCCATTTCCCTGGGGCAAGGAGCGCGCTCAACTTTTCTTCGGCGAAGTTCCCATCGGCGAAACGCTCGAGCCGCTCGTCCTGCGGCGGGGCATCGTGCGGCGCCTCGAACCTGGCGGAACAGTCGGCGCCGCCGGCACGCGCGCTTACTACGAAGTGTGCACCAACCCCAAATTGGTGGAACTCGCCCGCCAAAGAGTATCGAATCCCTCTCGCCAGAGTTCCTGACGCTCCATCCAGCACGACGCCACTGCGGCCATCCCCCAACCGCGGTCATTTCGAGGCGCTCCGATAAGTTTTAATCGGGGCGCCGAGAAATCCCGAGCATACGCCAATCGTCCCGAACCCGCGCTTTCATCCCCGCGCCTCTAATTGCGCACCATATCCGCTGTGGTGCGCCTGAATTCGATCCCCATTATTTTCCCCAAATTTTCCGATATACTCCTTTGCGGAGGCGAAAGGGGCCCGGTGGTCTTCGTGGCCTTCAAAGCCGCTTTTGAATTCCTGCGCACCTCTGCGCAACCTTGCAGCACACTGTAAATCCCTGATTCTTCAACACCGCTCCCAGTTGCTAGACTGCGTGTACTTGTGCTCTACTGCACCTATCTGCAAATCCAATAGCACCCCAGTAGCACCGGAAGGAAGAAAGGAAGACGATCACGTATGGCTCTCTTGCCTGAAATCCACGTCAATTTCGACCAGCTAACTTTTGAGCGCGTATATCAGGTTTTCTTGCCGCTAATCCCAGGATTCACTCTCGTTGGCGGATTGGTGTTTGCTCACCCCCACAACGCTTACGCTGTAACAGTAGCTCTCGGCATGGGGAAGTACTCTCGCGTGGCCGTTCTTCTCGCCAGTGTCTATGTGGCGGGGCTGATACTCTACGGCCTCAGCGTGGTGATAGCCGGCAATTGCTCGATGCTATTGTCAGAGCTTGTCGGCAAGATGTGGGCGGTAAGGCGTCCGAATGAAGCTCCTTCGAAGAGTACTATCTGGCGTCGTGTTGCCGCCGAATTTCTTGGATCCCTGGCCCCTTTGCAATCTCAAAACTTGCCAGGAATCATCGGGAACGATGTCGAGTGGCAAGATTTCTACAATGTTCTGCAGGATTACATTCTGCGGAGGACTCCGGTGCTTCACAACGAGATTCTACTGCTCTTCACTTATTTGCAGGCGACAAGCTGGGCGCTAATGTATTTGTATTGGCGGACGGCAATGAGAGGGCATTGGTCTGTCTTTGTAGTTTCCATCACCACCATCATCTTTGGCGCTACTCTTCCTTTCGGAGCTAATTTTTTTTACTGGAAGTACGATCGCCTGACACCCTGGGATTTTACTGCACGACTCATTAACGAAATTAAGATGCGCGAGAAATTGGGCGCTCCCCCATCGCAATAAAGATAGGGGGTAGATTGTGCGTGGCACGGAGTCGCACATGAGCAAATCAGTATTAGTGCTGGGGATTCCTCATCAACTTCAGGGGCCGGGATTTCTAGGCTACGTTGAAGACAGGTCCTACGCACTCTTGGTCGAGAATCTTATGCAGGATGATGTCGATTTTGTGTTCGAGGAAGCGGCGGGACGTGGACCCTCAATTGCTGAGCTACTTGTAGATGCATTTCCCAGGGCAGTCAAGTATGTAGACATTGATCCGCCCCCAGATAAGCGACCTATGTATGGCATCGCGATGAAAGTCGGGGGAGGGGGACCAATCGACCCCTGTAATTCCCCGGACATGTACGAAAGTTCGAAAGTTGACGAACAAAGCAAACGTGAAGAACTCTGGCTGCATTGCATTCTCTGTAAGCCCTTCAAGAAAGGGCTCGCAATCGTAGGGCTCGCCCACTCACTAAGTTTCGCCATCAGACTTCTGTCCGCTGGAGTGAGCGTGGACGAGACCTACAGTTACATCCCATTCAACAAGCTCTGCACTAGGTCACACTGAGGGCCTACAGAACGATTCAGGACTTGTAGATTTGAGCAATCTTGTTATCGGTCGCCGCATCGCGTTTGAGCCGAGCAAGGATGTGAGTCGCGGTATTCTTTTTATTTGATTTCACGGTGGTATTACCACCTTGATCTTGGGTTGCCTTTGCTTCCTGGCTTCGTCGATCGCGTCCGTCACCGCGTCCGCAAACGTAAACGGTTACGCAAGCCATGATAAAATCGGCTTAGATGTTCGGTAGTTTGATTCGTTCTCGAATCCGAAATGAAGGGGAACAAAAATGGTGATTGCAATGGGAGCATTAAACGCGAGATTGTTTGCGAATGGTACCGTGGAAACGTGTTTCACTCCGAAGGAAGGCGCTGAAATGCGCCCGATGCTTGCCAAGAACCTTGA
>JBGQGW010000027.1:0-21815 GCA_041497605.1 Terriglobia bacterium
AAACCCAACGGGAGGAACACAAGGAACAGAACGACTATACCCAAGACAATTCGGGAGTAAACATTTTTTTTGGATGTGCGTGTCTGCGGGGAACGCTGTGAAAGATGGATGGAGCCGGGGACGCGAACCCTGGACTTACCGCAGAGGCGCGGAGGACGCAGAGTCAGGGGATGCGGAGAAATTAGGGAAACAATTAAACCCCAAGGTTGGCCAGGCGGAGCCGAATTTACAGTTTGCGGAAAAAGTCGAGAACCGTCCTTCGATGGAATGGCCACTCCGGATGGGCGGCGGAAAAACTCTCTACTTCTCAAGCATTTTAGGTTCACTCTGGATTCCTCTCCCGCAGGAGCGGGATCGGAATGACCACAATTTTGATTCTTCCGCAGGCTGTTTAGCCGGCCATCCTCGAGATCCAGACCAAAACTGCGATTCCGACGATGATTCGATATACGGCGAACGGCGCGAACCCTCGGCGCCTGACCCAGGCCATGAACCATGCCACTGAGCCATAGGCGACGAGAAAGGAGACCACGAAGCCGATCGCCAGCACCACCCATCCATGCGAATCAATCTCCGCCACGCCAATCGGGTTTTCGCCTTTCCCCATCACCGATTTCAAAAGATCGTAGCAGGTGGCCGCGGCCATCACCGGCATCGAAACGAAA
This sequence comes from Terriglobia bacterium, assembly GCA_041497605.1. Taxonomy (GTDB): domain Bacteria; phylum Acidobacteriota; class Terriglobia; order Acidiferrales; family UBA7541; genus JBGPTK01. Next base: position 666 of record JBGQGW010000027.1, read on the forward strand.
AACGAAAATTCAAGCGCCGAGGCGCGCGACATCCCCGCGATCTGTCCGGCGGTAATCGTGGACATGGAACGCGATGTTCCGGGAAACACAGCCGAGAGAATCTGGCAGGCGCCAATCCAAATCGCCTGGCCCAGACTCATGTCTTCCATGTGCCAGGTATGGATGCGGCCGCCGGAACCGCCGGGGCCGGCCGCATCGGACTTTGCATTCCTCGCATCCACGATCCACATCACGATTCCGCCAACCACCAGCGAATAACCCATGATGGATAGATTTTCCAAATGCTTGCCGATCACTTTGGTCAGCAGGAACGCGGGTATGGCCGTGATCACGAAGGCCACGATCGTCAGGCTGAGGGGATGTGTCCAGATCGTACGGTCGCCCCGCTCGCCCTTCGGAAAAGTGGAGAGAAATTTCGCGATGCGTTCACGGAAATAGACAGGAAGGCAAAGAATTGCGCCGAGCTGAATTACAATTGTATACATCTTCCAGTAACCGTCGGAAAGGCTCACGTGCAGCAGCGCCTCGGCGATCCGCAGGTGCGCGGTGGAGCTGACCGGCAAAAATTCCGTCAGACCCTCCACAATTCCCAACAGAAGAGACATGAGATAGTCGTTCAATTTTCCTCCAGGAAGCTGATATCAACCGCGGGGCCGAATTCTTGACTTTCAGGAATGCGCAAGTGAGTGAACGCTGCGAACGAGTTCAGCGGATATGCTCCCGTGAAAAATCCGCGATAGCGAGCGAGTGCGGCATTACTTCTCCTTGTTTTCGCGGAGTGATTTCACCATCGAGAAGGCGTCCATCCCGCCGGGATAATAGTGTTCGTAGATCCCTCGCGTACGATAGCCGTGCTTCTGCCAGAAGGCAATCGCGGCGTCATTGTCGCGTGCCGTTTCAAGCTCTATCTGTTTCGCGCCACGCGCGGCCAGGTGTTCCTCGGCGGCGCTGATCAGCAGCGAGCCGATACCGGAGCGGCGATAGGGATCGAGAACGTCGATGGTGACGATGTGGCCGGTGACTGCGCGCCCTGGCCGGCCTTCGGCTTCCGCGATTATGAATCCTGCGATTTTGTTTTCCACCTCAGCGATCACGCAATCAGCGCCTGGATCGCCCAAGAACGCGCGGAGTTCGCGCCGCGAATAGGCGATTCGCGGCGGATAGCAGGCCTTGTCTATTTCGAAGAGAGTTTCGAAGTCATCGGGGCGGTAGGGACGCAGGCTTGTCGGCACGTTCGGTTTGTCGCATGGCTGGGCAACTTTGGCAAGATCCCCTTACTCACTCTCTCGGCGGATTCCCTTTCGACGAAACGCGGTGCGTCATACTTCCAGGATGACGGGGAGGATGAGGGGGCGCTTGGAAGTTTGCTTGTTCAGGAAGCGCTTCAGGTCTACGCGGATCTTTTCCTTGATCACGCTCCAATCGGCCTTTTCTTCTGAGTTCGACGACTCGATGGTGCGCAAAATCACTTCGCGCGCTTTACTGAGAATTTCCTGGCCGTCATCGGAAGGCAAAAATCCGCGCGTGACGATCTCCGGCTGTGTTTCGATGCGGCCGCTATGCTTATTGATGGCGATGATGGGAACCACCACGCCGTCTTCGGCCAGGTGGCGCCGGTCGCGGATCACCACTTCCTCGATTTCTTCGAGCGAGCCGGAATCCACCAGCACGCGGCCCGCGGCCACCGGTTCGCGCTTGAATGCGCCTTCGGAATTGAATTCCACGGGCTGGCCGCTCTCCAGAATCAGAATTTCGCCGGAGACGGTGCCCACCTGGTGCGCCAGCGCGGCATGGCGGAACAACTGCCGGTACTCGCCGTGAATCGGAATGAAATATTTCGGACGAACCAGGTTCAGCAGGATCTTCATTTCCTCCTGGCTGGCATGGCCGGAGACGTGAATCGGCGCCCCGCGCGATTCTTCGTAATAAACCAGAACGCGGCGGCGGAACAGATGATCGATCATCCGGAAAATTGCTTTTTCATTTCCGGGAATGATGCGAGCGGAGAGGATGACGGTGTCGTTCTCGTGGATTTCCAGCAGGCGATGATTGTCCACGGCGATCCGGGAAAGGGAAGACATCGGCTCCGCCTGGCTGCCGCTGGCCAGCACCACCAGTTTGCGCGAATCGTAGGTGCGAAGATCCTGCGGACGCACCACAGCCCCGTCCGGTATGCGCAGGCGGCCCAGGCCGTGCGCGATCTCCACGTTGTCCACCATGCTGCGGCCGACGAATCCAACTTTTCTCCCCGTCTCAACCGCGATGTCCACCACCTGCTGGATGCGGTGGATCGATGACGCGAAGCAGGACACCACCACTTTCTGCGGCGCTGCCCGGCACAATTCTTCCAGGCGCTGCCACACGGCGCGCTCGGAAGCCGTAAATCCGGGGCGTTCCACGTTGGTGCTGTCGCTGAAAAGCGCCAGCACTCCTTCCTTTCCGTATCGCGCGAAGGTATGCAGATCGAAGGGGAGATTATCGATTGGCGTGGGGTCCATTTTGAAGTCGCCGGTGTGAATGATCACGCCGAGCGGCGTGCGGATCGCCAGCGCCACGCAGTCGATGGTGCTGTGCGTCACATGAATGAATTCAATTTTGTATGGACCAATCTCAATCGTCTCGCCGGAGCTCACTTCGCGCAAATCGGCGTCATCGAGCAGGCCGTGCTCTTCCAGTTTTTTGCGGACCAGCGCCAGCGTGAATCGCGTGCCGTAAATCGGGACGTTCAGGTCCCGGAGAATATACGGTATGGCGCCAATGTGGTCCTCGTGGCAGTGGGTGAGGACGATGGCGCGCACGGCAGCACGGTTCTGCTTCAGGTAGGTGATGTCCGGAATGACGATGTCGACGCCGAGGAGTTCCACCTCGGGAAACATCAACCCGGCGTCGATGACCAGAATGTCGTCGCCGTAACGCAGCGCGAGCATATTCATGCCGAACTCGCCCAGGCCGCCAAGAGGAATTGCCAGAAGAGATTTATTCAAGTGATTGGTCACCCACGAAACAACGGGTTATCGTATCACAGCGCGAGGGCGGAATCGTGAGTTGAGGAGCCGTTGGAGGTATCCGATGAGTTGGAAGGGCGCGACGCTAACGTCCGCCGGAAAAAAGGCGCGCAACGGAAACAAGAATCACAGCGCCGACCACCGCCGCCGCGAGGCTGAAAATAAAGCCGTGGCCGAAAATGCCGAGACGGAGAAAAATCCAGCCCCCCAGGATTGCGCCCACCATCCCGAGCAGCACATCACCGATGCACCCGAATCCCGCGCCGCGCGTGATTTTGCCGGTCAGCCAGCCGGCGATCAGTCCCAGGAGAATCCATCCGATCAGTGAATTCATTTGAATGCCGACGAATACCGTTCGATCGCCGTAGCGAAGATTTGCGAGCACGTCCAAAAGCATGGCTTCCTCCGGCGAATTCCATTTCTTCGCTGCCGAGGAACTGCAGCGTGGCTGCAAGTTATCCCAAAACTGCCGCAAAGGCGAGCAAACATTTTCTCCTCCTCTGCAGTGGATTCTCTTCGTCGCGCATGCGGGATTGAAGTTTTGGTTTTTTTTGCATTCAGAGACAAAATGATCGAGCCTTCGATCGCGTTGATCGCAAGAATTTTCTCTTTCATCTTTGAAATGCTTGTACTATCTTCGCGGAACAGAATGTGCAGAGCTTCCGCGCGCATCTGCGGAAGAAAAAGATTGGTGCGATACGAGGCCGGTGAATGACAAAGAAAAAAGGCGTAACCGGAAGGGTGCTGCATGATCCAGTAGAGGACCGGCTGGTCCCGATTCTTCCGCTGGATCTTTCGCGCGTCCGCACCGTGGACGATTTGGTTCGCGCGATGGGGAAGACAGCCTTCACGGGGCGGCAGATCGGCGATGCTGCCGACGTGCTGGAGGCGATGGCGCTCGACAAGGAATGTTTTGTGGTGATGACTCTTTCGGGCGCGATGACGGTTGCCAAGATGAGTTTCATTTTTTGCGACTTGGTCGAAGCGGGAATTGTGAAGGCGATTGTCTCCACCGGCGCGTTGATGGCGCATGGCCTGGTGGAAGCGACCGGGCTTTCGCATTTCCGCTACGATCCTAAAATGGATGATCGCGAGCTTTTCCACGCCGGCTACAACCGCGTGTATGACTCGCTCGAACCCGAAACCAATTTGGACCATGTGGAAGAAGTAGTTCGCCAAGTTCTGCGGCAATGGAGAGCGGAAGACACCGTTTGCAGTTGGAAGTTGAATAGCTGTATCGGCAAGTATCTCGCCGAAAATATGCCGGGACGCGGAATTCTGAAAACCGCGTACGAACATAATGTGCCGGTATTCGTGCCGGCGTTCACGGATTCAGAACTCGGAATCGACTTTGCGCTGCATCAACGCTCACGCAAGCAGCGCGGCGAGGCAGCACTCCATTTCGATCCGTACGACGACTTCGAACATTTTGCGGCCACCATGATGGCACAACCGAAAATGGGGATTTTCACGATTGGCGGAGGCGTTCCGCGCAATTGGTCGCAGCAGTTCGGCGTTTTCGCGGAGTTGCTCGCCCGTCGCGGCTATGAAAAGGTGCCGCTGAAACGATATTCCTACGGCCTGCGGATTTGTCCGGAGCCGGTGCACTGGGGCGGCCTGTCGGGCAGCACTTACTCGGAGGCGGTTTCGTGGGGAAAATTTATTCCGCCGGAAGAAGGCGGGCGCTTCGCCGAAGTGTTTGACGACGCCACCGTGGCGCTGCCGCTGATCGTTGCCGCCGTGCTCGAGCGGCTGAAATATTTCGACCGCAAGCCCGAGACCAAGGTGGAAAAGTCGAACGGCCATCGCAAAGCGCGGCGCGTGGTGGTTCACGCAGCGAAATAGGATTGCGCAGTTTCAGCTGCACCGATGCCATACCAGTAATTTCGGTGGAGTCCCAGTTCAGAGATGTGATACACGACCGCGACCCTACTGTGCCGAAGCTTCAGGGGCTAAAGCCCGTTCTTCTACTAAACGTGAATGTCGGAGCTGAAGCTCCGACCCCCTAAAAACCATTCATGAAACAGATCGTAGAAGGACTACCGAGGAAAGTTTAGTCGTCTTCGCCCAGTAGGATGGCGGCGGCGAGGACGGTGGTCCACAAGCCCCGCTTGTCGCCGACGGCGGACTGCGTGATGTTCATGGTGCGGACAATTTTGTTCGAAATACGGTAAACCTCTTTTTTCTCGTCCCAGGACAAGTCCGGATCGAATTCCACGTTCAGCGTCGTGGCCAGCATTTCCGCGGCAAGCTCTTCCGTGTATTCACCCGCGGTTTCTTCCGTTTCGCCGAACGAGTGGTGCTCGGAAAGATAGCCGAACATGGATTTGTCGGCGGGCAGGGCAAGTCCCACTCCCGCGGCAATCAGCCGGTGCGCTTCGCGCGTGGAATTTTCGCTGATCACGGTGAACGCCACCTGGCCGGGTTTCAGATGTTTCAAACCTTCGCTGCGGGAAATCAATTTGCAGTAGGGCGGAAAAATCGAGGAGACGCGCACGATGTTGCACGCCGCGATGCCGGCGTTGCGCAACGCGAGCTCAAAACTCGAGAGCCTCTCTCGGTGTTTGCCGACGCCTTTTGTGAGGAATATTTTCTTCGCGACGAACGCCATGGGGAGCCGGACTGCGGTGCCTCCGTATCCTAGTAGGAAATAAAATTTTCGCGCACGAAAGTAACAAGAAGGCTATTGAGTGTCAATGACTTTCACGGGAATGAATTTTCCGCCACGGCGGGGGCGCGCCCTCAGTGGGCGGCCGCGGCGGTCGCGTGAGCCGCGGCTTCCTTCCGCGCCGCCTCCACCAGGGCTTGGCGAGCTTCGAGTGGCTCGATGCGCCACGTCTCGACGGGCTCGATGGGGATTCGGCCCGTGCGGCTGATGTATTCGATCAGGAGTTCCCGGATTTCCTGGGACGAGCGATAGACGACGGGCAAACCCTTATAAACCCCGTAGCCTCCGCCTCCCGTGTAGCGATAATTGTTGATCGCGACGCGAAGCTTCTCGGCGGGATCGAGTGCGTGGTTGTGGTACCTCAGGTAGCGAATGCGGTCGCCAACCGGGCGCGAGAGATCGATCACGTACGCAACGCCCATCGCGGAATCGGAGTTGTAATTCGGAAGCGCAACCGGTTTGCCGGCGGGGAAGGGCCAGGCTGGAAAAAAGCTGGCCGAGTGTTCGAGCGCCTCCTTTAATTGCGCGCCGGTCATCTCCACCGTGTAGAGAGTATTCTCATAGACGTACAGCGCTGCCGCCTGCCGCACGGTCACAGGCCCTTCGGGAATACGCACTCCCAGGAAAAACATGGTGGCCATGGAAACGTCGGCGTGGCCGTATTCCATTTGCGTGAAGTGGATCACGTCCACCAGCGGCGTATCTTCGATCCGCCCCAGCGTGCCTTCCAGCGGCACGGAAGAATTCGCGATGGGTGTGTCAAGATATTTCTGCGTGGCGGCGTGATACGGCGCGTCGATCTTTTCAATTTCAGGATCGGCGGCCACCGCAGCCGTGGCGGGAATCGTCCGCGAGTGTTTCGATTTCACATTCCAATGGCCCTTGGCGTCCCGATCCATCTGCACATCCGCGCGCGCCAGAGACCCGCCCCAATTTTTCGGCTGCGTCAGCAACACGCCATTCACAACCAGCTCCGGCATCTCTTGATGGGTGTGCCCGTAGAAAACTACGTCAATCCCGGGCACTTGTTCGGCCAGCTCCAGAGCCGCGTTTTCCCCGGGAATCTGGTCGAAAGCGTCACTCGGCTTCGATCCGGGTGCGCTCTTCGGATCGCGACCGAGTCCGGAATGCACGATCACGACCAGCAGGTCGGCCTGTTTGCGCACTTCGGGAATCACGCGGTGCGCGGCGTCCACGATGTTTTCGAACTCATAGCCTTTGTAGTGCGCAGGGATTTCCCACCGCGGGATCCCCGGCGTGACGAACCCCACAATCGCGATGCGCACGCCGGCAACTGTTTTGAAAATATAAGGCTGGAAGTACGGTATCCCTTCTGTGTACGTCTGGTGAATATTGGCCGCGATCCAGGGAAAGTTGGCTTCTCCCTTCGCTTTCCACATGACATCCAGACCAAAATTGAATTCGTGGTTGCCCACGGCCGCCGCGTCGTAGCGCATGGTGTTCATGGCCGCGATCGTGGGATTCGCGAGGTTCGAATCCTTCACCGCGAAATAATATGCCAGCGGTGTCCCTTCGATGGTGTCGCCGCAATCGAATAGCAGTGCATCGGGCGATTCGGCCCGCACTTCGCGGACCAGCGTTGCGATCTTCGCCAGGCCCAGGTTGCTGGTCTTGTTGGCGAAGTAATCGAAGGGCTCGATGTGGCCGTGAATGTCGGTCGTGCTCAGCAGCGTGATCGTAACTTTGTCCGGTGAGCCGGCGGAGTTCGAGGCGCCCGGAGACTGCGCTCCGGCCTGCAGGCAAAGAGCGATCCCCAACAAAAACACAAGCAGAGGGGAAATTACGGAGCGGCTGTTGCGTCTTTTCCCGGCCGATCCTTGTTCCGGTGAAGCCGATCCGGAAAAGAATGGCCGCTCGGATGCTGAATTCAGGCGATTCATTCGCATCATCAAGGTTTGTTCACCTGCAAAAGTTGGATGCAAGGCGCGATCTGTCCCGCAATTTCAATCAGCTTGTTCAAATCCATCGGGGTGAAGTCCTGGCCGGCGGCTGCGGGTGTCATCCCCTTGCGCGACGCCTGTAGCACGCCAACCACATTCGAATTCATCAAAATAGGAACGCTCATAATTTTCTGAATCGGTTTGGCGCGCTGATCGTTCAGAGGCACCGCCTCGAATACGGATGCGTGGCGCGCGATCACGAAATTATTATTTGTCTCCGATCGTTTTTCGCGCGCAGATCTCGCGGCCAGGGCGGATGTGCTGGTCAGAGGAATCGTTCCCACTCCTTGCAGTTCTTCGGGATGCACGAACTGCAGAAATTGTCCTCCTCGAACCAACACGAGAATGGCCACCTCATCCGGATTCACATGCAGATGGTGGCTGATGGCCTCCGCCAGCTTGGAGAGCTCCCCTTCTTCGACTTGCCCGCCGCGTTTTACCAGTGCGTCGACCAGCGGCGCAAGGTTGGTTTCCGTGTTTTCCGGCATTTTTCACTCGACGTAGTGAGTCTATCACAGGGAATTTCCAGATCGAGACGCCGGCCCGGCACGGGCGTTATTTTTGCACATCTTCGCGCGCGCCCTTGAAAACCGATTCGCGGATGCCTATACTGCCTCTGTCATCATGCAGCGCCCGCGGGCGCTCCGGCAAGAGTAGGCGGGGCGCGCGTTAAGCAATCATCCACGGAGAATTCATGCCGGCCGGTAGTGTGGAAACAGACCACAGTTATTTCTGGGACAAACTCCAGTCACTCAGCGGCGTCATACCGATCGGCGCATTCCTCGCCGAGCACTTTTGGTCCAATAGCTACATCCTGGTCAGCCCCGCAAAATACAATGCGGCCTCGCGCGAACTGCAAGGCATTCCCTGGCGCCTGCCGGTGGAAGCGATGGTCATCTGGCTGCCCATCCTGTTTCACGGCTTCTACGGCGTCTATATCTGGTGGCGGGGCAAGTCCAACGTGGTGGCGCATCCCTGGATGTCAAACTGGATGTGGGGGATGCAGCGCTGGACCGGCCTGATCGCGTTTGTATTTATCGGCTGGCACGTTTGGACGGAGCGATTCGTTACCCGCGGCCTCTCCACTTATGCCGGCATGGCCGAGGCCATGCAGAATCCCTGGTACGTGGTTTTCTACCTGATTGGAATTGTGGCTACGTCCATTCACTTTGGCAATGGACTGTGGAATTTCTCCTGCAAGTGGGGCATCACAGTCACCCAAAAGTCGCAGCACGCCGCCGCCTATTTTGGCGCGGCCGTGGCCATCCTCTTCACGCTGATTGGGATCGCCATCATCATCGGCTTGCGCTTGAACATTTTCCCCCTGGGAACTTACACGCAATGAGGCATCCGAAAGTCATTATCGTTGGTGGCGGATTGGCGGGTCTGATGGCGGCAATTCGAGTCGCCGAGGCCAGCGTCGAGGTGGAATTGTTCTCCATTGTGCCCGTGAAGCGTTCCCACTCAGTTTGCGCGCAGGGCGGAATCAATGCCGCGAAGAATCTGAAGGGCGAAGGGGACAGCACCTGGCAGCACTTTGACGACACGATCTATGGCGGTGATTTCCTCGCCAACCAGCCGCTGGTCAAAGGAATGTGCGACGAGGCGCCCGCCATTATCGATTTGCTCGACCGCATGGGCGTGACCTTCAACCGCACTCCGGAAGGTTTGCTGGATTTCCGCCGCTTCGGCGGCACCATGTTTAATCGCACTGCTTTCGCGGGCGCAACCACGGGCCAGCAGTTGCTTTACGCGTTGGATGAGCAGGTGCGGCGCTTTGAATCCGAAGGGAAGGTGAAAAAGTTCGAAGGTTGGACATTCCTTTCCGCCGTGATCGACGAACAGGGAATCGGCCGCGGGATTTGCGCCATGAATTTGAAGACCATGGAAGTCCGCACATTCCCGGCCGACTCAGTGATCTTCTGCACCGGCGGCATCGGCGCCATTTTCGGACAATCCACCAATTCGGTTGTCTGCACGGGCTCCGCGCAATCCACACTTTTCCAGCAGGGCGCTTATTATGGCAATGGCGAATTTATTCAAGTCCATCCCACCGCAATCCCCGGTGAAGACAAGTGCCGCCTGATGAGCGAATCGGCGCGCGGGGAAGGCGGGCGCATGTGGGTTCCCAAGACGCCGGGTGACATGCGCGATGCCAAGCAGATTCCCGAGGCCGAGCGTTTTTTCTTCCTTGAGGAATGGTATCCCACATACGGCAACCTGGTTCCCCGCGACGTCGCCACCCGCGCCATCCACAAAGTTGTCTTCGAAATGAAGATGGGCCTCGCCGGCCAGAACGCCGTCTTTCTCGACGTCAGCCACATCCCGCGCGAAACACTCGACCGCAAGCTGGAAGGCATCCTGGAAATTTACGAAAAATTTGTCGGCGTGGACCCGCGCAAAGAGCCCATGCGCGTCTTCCCGGCGATGCACTACACCATGGGCGGCCTGTGGGTAGACAACAACCAGGCCACCAACCTGCCGGGCATTTTTGCCGCAGGCGAATGCGATTATCAATATCACGGAGCGAATCGCCTGGGCGCGAATTCGCTGGTCTCCTGTATTTATGGCGGAATGCTCGCCGGATTGGCCGCGGTGAAATATGCGCACGGCTTGGAAAAGGGAACCGAGAGCATCGCCAGCCACGTTTACGATCACGAGCGGCGCCACCAGGAAGAAATGAACGACAAGCTGCTGCATCAGCAAGGCACCGAAAACCCCATTGTCATCTGGCGCGAGATGGGAAACGTGATGACCGAGCACGTCACCGTGGTTCGCTATAATAAAAATATGGAGCTGGCCGATACAAAGCTGCGGGAATTGACCGAACGGTACCACAAGATCAATCTGGCCGATCGCACGCAGTGGTCGAATCAGACGCTGGCCTTTGCTCGCGAATTGTTCAACATGCTGGTTCTGGCGCGGGTTATAACCCTCGGAGCGATTGCGCGAAACGAAAGCCGCGGCGCTCATTACAAGCCCGATTTCCCGGAGCGCGATGATCCCAACTGGCTGAAAACCACCAAGGCCAGTTTCAACGGCGGTGACATCCGGCTCGATTACGAGGCGGTGGATGTTTCCTTGATCCCGCCGCGTACCAGAAAGTACACCGCCAAGAATTAGCGTTGCGGGGCCAGTGACGGCGAGGCTCGACGAGACTTTATGGCTGACAAGACTTTCATCCTCAAAGTAAAACGGCAGCTTCGGCCGGACGAAACCGCCCACTGGCAGGAATTCGAGCTGCGCTTCCGCCCCGGCATGAACATCATCACCTGCCTGCGCGATATCGCCGAGCACCCGGTCACACGCGATGGCCGGGATACCACTCCCGTCAGCTACGACGCGAATTGCCTGGAAGAAATTTGCGGCGCCTGCGCCATGCTGATCAATGGTTATCCGCGGCAGGCTTGCTCGGCGCTCGTGGAAAATCTCGAAAAACCAATCCGGCTCGAGCCGCTGACGAAATTTCCCCTGGTGCGCGATCTGTTCGTCGATCGCTCCTCCATGTTCGAAAATCTGAAGCGCACCAAGTGCTGGATTCCGATTGACGGCACCTATGCGCTCGGGGAAGGCCCGCGCGTCGCACCTGCTGTCCAGGAGGTGGCGTATCCCCTCTCGCGTTGCATCACTTGCGGCAATTGCCTGGAGATCTGCCCTCGTGTGAATGAGGATTCGCATTTTGTTGGCGCCGCCATCGTCAGCCAGGTGCGATTGTTCAACATGCATCCGACCGGAAAAATGCACGCCAAGGAGCGTCTGGAGGCGCTGATGGGTCCGGGCGGAATCCAGGATTGCGATAACGCGCAAAACTGCGTGAAGGTCTGCCCCAAGGGAATTCCGCTGACGGAATCGCTTGCCGCCGTCAACGGGCAAGTTTTGAAGCACGCGATCTTCGGATGGCTGTTCGGCCACGATTGATTCGGTGCTGGCATGCCGGCGTCAATTCAGATATAAAAATACCTCTGTTGGAGGTTCGGCCGGGGGTTCGTGTGTGGGCGTTTCGATTCGATTTCCGCGGAGAAAAGGATTGCCGATGCGATGGATCTTGCTGTCTGCACTGGTGGGTGCGCTGGGAATGACGGCCGCAGGTTTGCCCTCGCAGCAGAGCGCGCCGGTTTCGAAGCGCGCCCATGATCTTCACTTCCGCTCGATCGTGCTCGATACTCATGACGACACGACGCAGCGGCTGGTGTGGGACCACTTTGATCTCAGTCATCTGGATGCGCAGGGCAGCATGGATATCCCCCGTATGCGCGCAGGCGGCCTGAGCGGAATTTTCTTCTCCATCTACACTCCGGGAACGCTCACGGGCCCCGCGGCCGTAAAAGCCGCGCTCGATCAAATTGACGCGGTGCGCCAGCAAGTTTGGAAGCATCCCCAGGAACTGGCTCTGTGCACCACCGCCGCGGAAGTGCGGGCGGCGCACGCGCAGGGGAAAATTGCGGCGCTGCTGGGGCTCGAGGGCGGGCACATGATCGATAACGATCTGGGCGTGCTCCGTTCCTACGCGGCGCTGGGCGTCCGCTACATGACTCTGACGCACGGGATCAACACCGGCTGGGCCGATTCTTCCACCGATAAACCGGCGCACAATGGCTTGACGGATTTCGGCAAGGATGTGGTTCGCGAAATGAATCGCCTGGGCGTGATCGTGGACATTTCCCACGTCGCCGACAAAACTTTTTACGATGCCCTGGCCGTGAGCCAGGCCCCGATGATCGCTTCCCATTCCTCGTGCCGCGCGATTTGCGACGCGCCGCGCAACATGACCGACGACATGATCAAGGCCCTGGCCTCGAAGGGCGGCGTGATGCAGGTGAACTATCACATCGGATTTCTGAGCCAGGAATATCGCGACGCCTCGAATAAAATTTCCGAGGAAGAAAAGAAAGCTGCCGCTGCGGAACTGAAAAAGCGCTGCGGCGAGAATGAATCGTGCAGCGTGATGGAAGGCGAGAAGATGTCCCGCCAGGCGGTGGCGGATGGTAAGTTGCCGAAGGTGAGCTGGGAAAAAATTATCGACCACATCGATCACGCGGTGAAATTGGTGGGCGCGGACCACGTGGGCCTGGGCTCGGATTTCGACGGGGCCAACATGCCCTTTGGGATGGAAGACGCCACGCACGTGCCGCAAATCACGCAGGCTTTGCTCGATCGCGGATATTCGGACTCGGATATTCAGAAAATTCTTGGCGGCAATACCCTTCGAGTGATGCAGGAAGTGGAAGCCGCCGCCAAGCGCCTGGGAGGGCCGCAGTGAAACTCGCTCGATTGATTTTTCTGTTCGGCGTTTGCGCATTCCTCGGATTTACGGCACGTTCGGCGGCAGGACAAGCTCAGCCCCCTGCCAAGCCGGCTGCCAAAACACCACCCGCAAGCACACACACGATGGCCAAAGGACCTAAACAGATGACAAATGCTTCTGCTTTGCTCAATCCCGCCGCGCTTCACGAACAAGCGCCCGCGGAATTTACCGTTAAATTCGTGACCACCAAAGGCGATTTCACCGTCAAGGTGACGCGAGCCTGGTCCCCGCTGGGCGCCGACCGCTTCTACAATCTCGCCAAGCATCAATACTTCGATAATGCCGCATTCTTCCGCGTTGTCCCGGGATTCATCGTGCAGTTCGGCTTGAGCGCGGACCCGAAAGTGTCCCGCGTTTGGCGGGCCGCCAACTTCCGGGACGACAAGGTGACGCAGACCAATAAACGCGGCACCATCACCTTCGCCACTGCCGGCCCCAACACTCGCACCACGCAGCTCTTCATCAACTTCGGGAATAACGCCGGGCTTGATGGACAGGGCTTCTCACCGTTCGGGGAAGTGACGGACGGAATGGCAGTGGTGGATCAGCTTTACAGCGGATACGGCGAGCGACCCGACCAGGGCCAGATTCAAGACAAGGGCAAAGCCTACCTCGATCAAAATTTTCCGAAGCTCGATGTAATCAAGTCCACCACCGTCGAGCCGGTCGCGGCAGCGGCTCCCGCGCACCCCGCCGCAAAGCCACCCGCGAAGCCTTAATTCGAGCGCTTCAGCTCTTCATCTCCCGTGGGGGCGGTTTGGCTGTCGAGAACGAAGCGGCAGGGCGAACTGCCCGGCGGGCTCCGCAATCTTAGAATTTAAATAACGTCGTTAGGTCGCCGATCGCGGGACTGTTCGCGGGAAAGTAGGGACTGCCTGCCGTGCTCACCGGATTCGGCAAATTATCCCGGCTGCGCGCGGAAAGCGGCTTCAGTCCCCAATTCATCTCGATGAATTTCAAAATCGATGCGTGATCGGCGTAGGTGTGATCCACCACCCCAACCTTCGCAAACGGCGAAACCACGAGCAACGGAACTCGTGGACCGTCGCCGAAGAAATCAATCGGCTGAATGTAGCCGGAATCGTAGAGCCCGCCGGATTCATCCACGGTAATCAGGATCGCCGTATCCTGCCACAGCGTGGGATTCGCTTTCACCGAGTCCACAATGTTCTGGCAGAACGCCTCGTAAAGGGAAGGGAACGAAGTCCCCGGATGAGCATCCACCACGTCATCCGGCTTCACGAACGAAACCGCGGGCAGGTTGCCGCTCTGCACGCCTTGAAAAAATTGCGTGATGTCCTGGATATTGTTCTTCTGCGATGTGGTCATGATCGACTTCGCGTACTGGAACGGATTGCAAATGCCGCAATAGTGCGAGAACAGGCTGCCGAGGCCCGGGCTGAATCCTTCGCCGAAGAAGCCCCATGTGATCCCCTTCGCAATCAGCGCGTCGGCAATCGTGGGAACCGTTGACGGGCCCACTGCGTGCGTTTGATCCGCCTCCAGGTTGCCGACACGGTCATACGACGGCTCCTGGTTGTTCACCAAGTAAAAAATCCCCGGCGCGCAATTGCCTCCATTGAAAGGTTTATAGGGCAGCGTGGCGAGATAATTCAAAATGGCCGCGGCTCCCGCCTGCGTGGAATCGGAACAATTCGTGTAAGACGAATTGCTCAGATTTCCGGAATCCACAATGTAAAACCCGTCGGATTGATACCAATTATTGCTGCCGGAAAATGGATTGGGATTTTCGATCTGCAGCGCCGGCGGCGTGGCGGGTTTGCCGTTGGCATCGCTGTAGACATAAACATCCGCTGTCCCGAACGAAATCGAGTTCGGCCCGGTCCCGCCCATCAGGAACTGGTGATAGTTGTCGCTGAGCGCATAGGTATCGGCGAGCGAGCGGAAGTACGGCACATCTCCGGCCGCCATATTGTAAAAGCCGAGCGCCACGCCTCCCTGAAAGGTCGACTCATCCTCAAACGGCGAAGGGGGCGGCGTGTTCTGCGTGGCCCAGCCGACGGAGGTGCCCACCCAGGCGTACAAATCGTGCGTGCATCCGGAAGGATTGGAAGCCGTCATCGTTGCCTGGCTGCAATCCGCCTGCTGCCACATCTGATAGAAGCGATGAACGGGATCGCCCGTGTTGCTGTTGTAGTTCACGTAAGACGTAATTTGAAATGGCCCGTTCGGCAATGTTTTGGGGAAGCGTTTGTCCGGAAAAAATGGCAACTGCGGAAAGATGCCGCCTTGATTCAGCAAGGATTGCGATCCCGCCGCTAGGCCGGGGTCGGACGCGATCCCGTATTGTATAGCCGGCGGAAAAATCAGAGGGTTCAAAGTGTTGTTCGGCTGAGGCAAAACGGAAAACGGTCCCGTCTTCTGCGGGCTGATCTGGTATGTGACGTTATCGAGAGCCTGCTGCTGCGCCGCTTCCGCAAAATTGGGCCCGGGCAGGCCCGCTGCCGTAACGATCTGCCGCGAAAGCAAATTGGAAACCTGCTGGGCCGGATTGGCGGGCTGATACGTTCCAAACAGATTGTCGAAACTTCGATTCTCTCCAATCACAATGATTAAATGCTTGATCGGAGTGGTCGTAGCCGGCGGTGCCGACGTGGTCGGCGGCTGCGTGGAACTTGGCGGAGATCCGACGCATCCGCCGAACGGAAACAAAAGACTGATCGCAACCAACACTCGAATCGCGCGCGAAGGGCCATCAGAAAACATTGCGGTCACCCCATTTGCTGGCGGCACAACCATGAGTCCACGGGATTCTCCCATCAGCGGCGCCGGCCTTCACAAGCAAACCAAAACATCCAACAAATCACGTCGAGAGGAGCAGCCCCGGCGAGCGGGGGCGCCAGAAGGACACTGGGACTAAATCAGTGTGGATATTAGGTTGGGCTGGCGACGATGTCAACGCCGCAAACCGCATCAACTGCGATCTGCTTCGATTTGCTTGAGGCGCTGTTGCAGCTTTTGATGTTCCGCTTGGCGCTCGGCGAGCGTGATTTTAAGTGAACGCACCACTTCCGCCGGCGCGCGGCTGCGGAAGGTATCGTCAGCCAGGCGCGTTCGCTTCGATTCGATGTCCTTCGCCAAACGGTCGATCTCCTTGCGGAGTCGAGCAGCTTCTGCTTTCGTGTCGATTGCCTCCCCATGGCTAATCCGCAAATCGAAAAGAGCAGTGGACCGCGTCGCGCCGCCGGAGGAATCGAATCGGCCCAGTGATATTTTCAATTCCGATAGAGTGGCCAGGTGCAAAACGGAATCGAGGTTCGCATCCACCAATACCCGCACCGCCGGATCACCGGTCGCAAATTCCGCCGCGATTTTCTTTTTCGGATCAACCTTGATTTCCGCTCGCAAGTTGCGCGACGCCACGATGATCTCCTGCAGCAATGCCATCTGCCGCTCGGCATCGGCGTCGCGCCAATCGGGCCGGGCTGCTGGGAATGATTCGAGCGCGATGGATTTCGCGCCCACGCGCTGCGGCAGCTTGTGCCACAGTTCTTCCGTCAAGAACGGCATGAACGGATGCAACAGCCGGAGCGCCGCTTCGAAAACGGAAAACAAATTGCGCCAAGTGGCGAGCGCCGCATCGCGGTTTGCCACACCCAAGCGCGGCTTCACCCACTCGATATACCAATCGCAGAAATCGCCCCAGAAGAAGTGGTAGATCACGTGCGCCGCTTCGTGGAACCGGAAATTCTCGAGCGCATCGCTGATTTCGTCCCGCACCGTGGCCATGCGTGAAAAAATCCAGCGATCCACCAGCGCCAGTTCAGCGCCGATTTTATAAGGAGCCGCCGCGCGAATCTCCGGCGCGGCCAATTCCTCCAGCGTCACGCCCAGGCTTTCGATTTTTTCCAGATTGAAAAATAGAAAGCGCGCCGCATTCCAGATTTTGTTCGCGAATGCGCGGTAGCTGAGGATGTGGTCTTCGCTTAGCGCGATGTCTGTGCCCGGCGCGGCCATCACCGCCAGCGCGAAGCGCAGCGCATCGGTCCCGTGCTTCTCCGTCAATTCCAGCGGATCGACCACGTTGCCCCGCGTTTTCGACATCTTCATGCCGTGCGGGTCGCGCACAATCGAGTGCAAGTACAGCCGGTGGAAGGGAATTCGCTCTTCTATTTTCGCGCGGTCCACCAGGTGCAGCCCCATCATGATCATCCGCGCGTCCCAGAAGAACAAAATATCGTACCCGCTGATCAGCAAGCTGGTGGGGTAGTAGACGCGCAAATCTTCCGTCTCGTCGGGCCACCCGAGCGTCGAGAACGGCCAAAGGCCGGAGCTGAACCAGGTATCGAGCACGTCCGTTTCCTGCTTCAGCTTTGAACTGCCGCACGCACCGCATTTCTCTGGCACGCTAGCGGCCTGCGCCCGCCCCTCGACAATTTCAACCTGCGAATCCCGCGCCGGGGTCATCGCGTTGCAATCGGCGCAATACCAGATCGGAATCCGGTGGCCCCACCAGAGCTGCCGCGAAATGCACCAGTCGTAAATCCGGTCCATCCAATCCAGATAAACTTTCTCCCAGTTTTCGGGGACCACGGAAATCACCTTGTCGCGCACCACGCGCGCCGCCGCTTCCGCCAGCGGCTTCATTTTGCAGAACCATTGCACCGAAAGCCGCGGCTCAATTTCCGAATTGCAGCGCGCGCAGACTCCCACGGCGTGAGTGTGCTCCGTAACGCGCTCCAGCAGGCCCAGCGTTTGAAGGTCTGCCACAATGTTCTTGCGCGCCACGTAGCGGTCAAGCCCGGCATACTTGCCGGCGGTGTCGCTCATGTGCGCGTCATTGGTCATCACGTCGATTTGAGGCAGGTTGTGCCGCTTGCCCATCTCGAAGTCGTTCGGATCGTGCGCGGGCGTCACCTTCACCGCGCCTGTCCCGAATTCCCGATCCACAAACTCATCCGCGATGATCGGAATTTCCCGGTCCATCAGCGGCAGCATCGCTTTCTTTCCGATCAGATGTTTATAGCGTTCGTCCTCCGGATGCACCGCCACGGCCGTATCGCCGAGCATCGTTTCCGGGCGCGTGGTGGCCACCACGATGAATTCATCCGATCCCACGACCGGATACCGGATGTGCCACAGCTTTCCGTTCCGGTCGCTGTGTTGCACTTCCAGATCGCTGATGGCGGTCTGGCAACGCGGGCACCAATTCACCATGTAGCGCGCGCGATAAATCATGCCCTCGCGATACAGCCGCAAAAACGCTTCCAGCACGGCCCGGTATAGGTCCGGTTCCAAAGTAAATCGTTCCCGGGTCCAGTCGCACGACGCGCCTAGCCGGATCATCTGCCGCTTGATGGTGTCGCCGCTTTCCTCTTTCCATTTCCAGACGCGGCGCTCGAATTCCTCGCGTCCCAATTGCTGCCGCGTCACGCCCTGTTGCGCCAATTGCCGCTCCACCACGTACTGCGCCGCGATTCCCGCGTGATCCATTCCCGGCAGCCACAAAGTGTTGTAGCCGTTCATTCGCCGCCAGCGCACCAGGATGTCGATCTGCGTGTGCTCCAGCATGTGCCCGATGTGGATCGAACCGGTGACGTTCGGCGGCGGCAGGGCAATTGAAAAAACAGGCCCGGCGGCTTTCGGATCGGCGTGAAACAACTTCTCTTCAAACCAGGATTGCGCCCAGCGCTTCTCGATCTCCTGCGGCTCGTAAGCCTTTGGTATCTCGGGTGGCATGTTCAGTTCTTTCGTTCCAATCCGTCGCGCACAGATGTATTCGCGCGCGGCCCGGAAACAAAACACTATACGGGCCGGGCGCACACCGCGTCAAATTCACTCGACGAGAGAATTAGATCGCGGCGGCTCGAACACTTCCGAATACTCTCAATTTTCGTGCAATTGGATAAGCGTGGCCCGGACAATTTTCGTGGGGAATAGGAGAAGCCTGTTCGCGGTGACACCCTTGCAAGGAACCGGCAGCTCTAGCGTTCTTTCTTCTCGACTTCCGGGTGGAGGAGCGACTCGACGAGCGGCCGCACCAACTCGTGCGACAGAATCGCGTGCAGTTGCGGCTCGAGCCGCTCGAGCACCTTGGCTACAATGTGATCGACCAAAGCCGGATCGGTGGCTGGCGGAGTGGGCTCGGGCTCAATGCTGCTTCCCTTGTAATGACCTTCCGAGAAACTTTCGTACGCTTCGGGTACCGTGCTCGCCGCTTCGTGATCCGGCTCGTGCTTTATGTCGAAGGCGGTCTGTTGAGTCGGCAAAAGTTCAGTGCGATCATCCTCCGGCAGATAGGGAGAAGGCTCAAAAGAGAACGCCTCTGATGGACGCTCGACTTCCTCCCCATGCTCCGTCTTCGAATCTTCGGCGTGTTCCAATTCAATCCGATCAGCAGCGATCGGATGCTCCTCGGCCTCGGGCAAAGACTCACTCGCCGCTGGCTCCGTTGTTTGGGGAGTCAATCCCAGATTCGAGTGGAACGGAATCACCACCGATGGCTCGGAATGAAGTTCCTCAGGCGGTTTCACCCGGGCAGCTTCAATGGTTGGGCTGGAAGAAAGCGAGGGCAGGCTCGATCGCAAGGTTGGAGCACTGGGCGTCACATCCCACGTCTCTGCCGCTTCCGGCGGCACGGAAATCGTCGGCGCGCCAGACATCATTTCCATCCACTCCGCCGGACTCGTGGCCAGTTCTTGAGAAGGGCCCGCATCAACCGAAATTTTGCTTTGTTCTCCGGTGATCGACTGCCCGGGAAGCGTGATTTCTTCCGCGGAAATCGTCTCTGCTTCACTCGCTGGCGCAGTGTGCTCCATCGAGGAGGGCGCCTGGCCCTCGGGAACAATCAATTCGTGTTTGGTTGTCTCCGATTGCCATTCGTTCGCGGTTGTGCCCCATGAGGAAGGGGAATTTGGCTCCACCGGCGCCTGCCAGGCGGAAGTAGGCTTCAACTCCGCGTGTTCATCCCAGGCCGCAGTCGTCTCCGATTGCGCATCGTCCTCGAACTGCTGCTGCAAAGGCGAAGGGGGCTGAGGCTTGATCCGATCTTCCCAGGAACCGGTCAATTTGTTCTCTTCTTCGGACGCAACCTCCGGCTGTTCGTTTGACTCGATCTCCGGCGCTCCATCGCGCAAACTGAGCGGGCCGCGCGTGAACGCAAATTCCTCGGGCTCGATTTCCGTCTGGTGAAATTCCTGCTTGGCCTCCGCAGGCGGCGGTGGTGGCGGCGGCGGGGTCATTCGCACAGGTTCGGGTGCAGGTTGAGCAGCCGGCTTCTGTTTTTCCAATCCTGCCAAAAAACCGGTGACCATCGAAATCAGCGGCTCGGGAGGCACAAAAGGTTTCTTGAGTATCCCGTTGGCGCCCACCCGGTGCGCTTCCTTTTCATCCAGCGGATCGAATGCCCCGATCAGCAGCACCACGGGAATGTGCGAATAACGCGCCTCGCGCTTGATGTAATCGCACACCTCATATCCATTCCGGACGGGCATGAACACGTCGGCAAGCACCAGGTCAGGAGTCACCTCGGCCAATTTCCGCACGGCAGCCTCTCCATTCCCGACGGCAACCACATGGATTCCGAGTTCCTGCAGCGCCAGCGTCACCATCTTCTGGATGTTGCTGTTGTCGTCGGCGACGAGGATCGTGGGCACCTTAAACCCCTTCGGCGCGCCAAACGATAAGCGCACCTACACCCCTGAGCACTGGCCTATTGGTAACATCCTGCAACGGCGGAGTCAATTGGTCGAAAGTACAGGCGTGCCGCACCAAGCACGCCGGGAACGGGCTGGATTACCAGGGAATGATCTTTCTTAATCCCTTTTTCTTCTTACTGGTGGACTCATTCTTGTCTTTGGCGCTCGCGTCCTTGGAGTCTTTGCCTGAATCGGCGGCTTTCTTGCTTGGATCAGATGCTTTGGGGTCTGTCGTTCCCGGTGCCGGGTTGGCCCCAGGGTTTG
The DNA here is from genome assembly GCA_041497605.1 of Terriglobia bacterium. Classification (GTDB taxonomy): domain Bacteria; phylum Acidobacteriota; class Terriglobia; order Acidiferrales; family UBA7541; genus JBGPTK01. The sequence goes on from JBGQGW010000027.1 coordinate 21,527, forward strand.
TTGCAGCCTTTGGGTCCGCAGAGGAAGGGTCTCCGGTCCCGGTGGTCGAAGGCGTCGCGACCGGAGTGCTCGGATTGCTCCCGGAACCAGCTTCCACTCTTTCTACCGCCACACCGTTACTGCCCCCACTGCCTCCCCCGCCTCCAACGTTCATGCCGCCCGCCCCGCCCGGCCTCATCACGTCGCTGCCGCCGCTTTCGTTGGGTGGCGCCAGGTTCGGCTGTCCAGTGTGGGCAGCCATGGAAACGTCGGGCATGGAACGCAGCATGCCCAGCGGGGCGCGGATCAC
>JBGQGW010000028.1:0-21655 GCA_041497605.1 Terriglobia bacterium
AAAGATGGAGAATGGTGCAGCCCCTTACCCACAATCCATACAGGATCTGCAAAATGACTTATGGTAGCCGAAACTTCCGAGGAGTGTTCTTACTCGGACTATTGCTTCTTATCTATCCCGTTTGTGCGCGCGCGCAATTCATGGGGCGTCAAACTGGCTGTTACAGTCCCCAGATGGTTGCCAATCCCAATCGGCCGACAGTCGCGAATCCCGCCGACATCACGCAATACGGAGTTTTAGAGCTCGAATATGGCTGGGACCGTGGATGGCTTGGGGCCGGCGCCCGGCAGAGTGACCTGGTGGGATTATTGAAGTTCGGACTGCTCTGTGACGTGGAACTCCGCTGGAACACGACCAGCCTGATTGCACTCGACGATTCCGGCGGGAGCCGCCATGGCTTCGGCGACAACTGGTTCGGGCCGCAGGTCCGCATCTATCACCAGACGGCCCACGTGCCGAGCCTGGCGTTCAGTTATGCAGTCAAGGTTCCCACCGCAAGCACCAACAAGGGCCTCGGATCGGGCCACGTCGATCATCAGTTCACATTTCTCGCCAGCAAAGATCTGGTGGGCACCCACCTCGATTTCAACGCCAGTTCATTTCTGATCGGCCGCGATAAGACATCCGGATTCGACCGGAACTTCCAATTCAACCTCGCGTTTTCCCATCCACTGAAGGGCAAGCTCGCCGTGACGGCGGAGTTTTACGGCAATACGGAGCTGAACGCGAATACCCCAGGATTCGTCTCGACGCTTTGGGCGCTAACCTACGCGATCTCGCCGCGTTTGGTGGTCGATGGAGGGATTGATGCTGGGCTAACCAGCGGAACGCCGCAGAAGCGAGTGTTTGCGGGCCTAACCTATTCCATCGCCAATCTCTATTCCGCGGTCAAGCATCGTCACCCCGCCAGCGGAAATCCGATGCAGCCGGATCCCAGCCGCTGAAGCTCCCGGGATCGTGTACCAGCTTAAGGTTTGCGGCCGGCCTGCTCCGCAATATCAGCGGCCAGTTGCTGCATTTCGGCATGGATGCGGCCATTGGAAGCGAGAATTTCATAATCGCCGGGATGGTACGGCCGTCCACCAAAATCCGTCACCGTTCCACCTGCTTCACCCACCAAAAGCATTCCCGCAGCGGTGTCCCACGACTTCAGGCCGAATTCCCAGAAGCCATCGAATCGCCCGCAGGCAACAGAGCACAAATCGAGCGCAGCGGAGCCATCGCGCCGCACGCCATGCGAGCGCAGCGTGTATTGCCAATAATAATTGATGTTGGGATTCGACGAGCGCTTATGGGTGGGAAATCCGGTTGCGACCAGGCTCTTCGACAATTCTTCCACGTTTGAAACATGAATCCGCTTCGAATTGAGATACGCGCCTTCGCCGCGCATCGCGCTGAATAATTCACCGCGAGAGGGATCGAGAACCACGCCCACTAGCGGCTCGCCGTCTTCGAGCAAGCCGATCGAGACCGCGAAGCATGGATACCCGTGCGCGAAATTCGTCGTGCCGTCGAGCGGATCCACGTACCAGCAATAGCGCGCGCCCGCGGGAGCGCCCCCTTCACCGCCTTCTTCTCCCACAATCGCGTGTTGCGGAAAGTGACTGCGCAGCCGCGCCACCACGGCGGCTTCCGACTTCCGGTCGGCTTCCGTGACCAGGTCCACTTCACCCTTGTAGGTGATTTTTACCGGCCGATCCGCTTCCGACAACAAGATCCCACCGGCTTCGCGTGCGGCGTCCACGGCAACCTCGAGGAAATGAATCGGGCTTGCGGCGGGACCATTCATCGCGCAGAACCTCCGGCAAAATAGCCTTTGCGATAGTGAAGAGTGTAGCCGCCCTTCACTTTCAGCTCCACTCGGCGGTAACTTCCCGGGGGGGGCGGGGGATTCGCATAATAGCCCAGCAAATATTGGGTGCGCAGTTCACGATCGATCCGGTCAAACATGGCGTCGAGTTGATTCAGCTCGTCCGCATAATAGATGGCGCCGCCGGTCGAATCCGTGATGGTTTCGAGCGCGTGTTCTCCAGCCGTATTCCGCCCGTTCTCATTTTTCACCGGCCGCACCAGAATGGTATAGAGCAATGCGCCGGAGAGAATCGCGTAGCGGCGGGTTTCATCGAAAGTGGTCACGCTGGTTGTTTCACCAGCGTCGGTAACCAGCACGATCACACGCCGCCTTTCCGCTACGCGGCGCGCCAGGGCCTTCGCTCCCAGAAAAACGGCGTCGTAAAGAGAGGTGCCTCCTCCGGACGTGACTCGCCGGGCCGCTGCTTGCAGGGCAGGAACGTCACCAGAGAATTCCGAGAGCTGCGTCACGGTATCCGTGAATTGGAAGACAGAGAGCCGGTCATCTGTCCGCACCACCTGGCGGATAAAGTGCGCGGCAGCCTCGCCTTCGAAATGAAGTTCCTTGTAGGCGCTGGCGCTGGTGTCCATCATCAAGACCAGATCAAGGGGGCGATTCGTTTCCGCCTCGAAGCGCTCGACGTGTTGCTGCACACCCTCCTCGTAAATTTCGAATGCGTCCTTGGGCAGGTCCAGCACCGGCCGCCCGTTCGGATCAAGCACGCTCGCCAGGATGCTTACGAGATTTACTTGTACCTCAATCTGCGCCTTCTGCTCGGGTAATTTAGGCCGGGCGGCGGGTGATGCCTGGGTCCGGTCCAACACAGAAGCAAACGAGAGAACCAACGCGAGTGCGGCCACAATTGGCGCTGAATTTTTCATTTAGAGCTTCGATTCTTCCGGACGGAGAAAGCCTTCCCCGGAGGGGATCTCGCCTTCGGCCCACACCGCGCCATCCGCGAAATACTCTTTCTTCCAAATGGGAACCGTGCGCTTGAGCGTGTCGATCGCGAAGCGGCAGGCATCGAAAGCAGCGCGCCGGTGCGCCGAGGCGACGGCGATGAACACGCTGGTCTCGCCGATTTCGAGCCGGCCCAGGCGGTGCACCATCGCGATCCGGTGAATCTCGAATTGAGCGCGCATCTGCACGGCAATCTCGCTCATCTTCGCCAGAGCCATCGCTTCGTAGGCTTCGTATTCCAGGTAGAGCGTTGGCCGGCCGCGTGAATTGTTGCGCACGATCCCGTCGAACACCACAACCGCGCCATCTTCCGGCGCCTTCATCCCGGCAACAGTTTCGTCCGCGGCAATCCGCTCGCGCACAATCCGGATCAAATCCTCGCCGACAACCGCATGTTCGCCTCCGCTCACCGGCGGCAGGAAAGCCACTTCATCGCCCGCCGCGAGCGGCGCGCGCCATTCCGCGAATTCCTGATTCACCGAAGCGACCACGGACGCGCGAAACTCCGCAAGCTTCGGGAAGCGATTGCCATAGCGGGCGAACAGGTCTTCCACGCGCGCGCCCTCGGAAAGTTCCGCCTGCTCCTCGGCGCGGCCGACAATGTCTTTCAGTTGCCCGAAAAAAAGCACCCGCACTCGCATGTCTGGCATTCTATCCCGCACTGGTGAAATATCATTACTAACAACAAAAATCCCAACGGAGAGGCACAGCTATGCCCCGCCTCGATCCGCGGTGGCCGAGTTTCCCCACGCTCACTGCTTCGCGAGCCGCGCCACTTCATCCAGCTTGGATGCGGCGCGGCGCAATGCCGCTGCCAACGACGCCACTTCGCGCTTCCCGATCTCGTTGTCGCGGCGATCGATCGCTTCACTGACGCCGGGCATCACCACGGCAGCGTAGCCAGCATAACTTCCCGGCGCGTAGATTGTGTGCCGGTACCACGGACGGCCCGTTAGTCCTTCGGGTGCGAGCAACGCCTGCTCGACAGTTACCAGAGCGCGATTCAATTCTTGCTCCCGCTTTCCTGAAGGCGGTGCGGCCGCTGCGGCAGCCAGCGCCGCGCTGGCGCGTCCCGCGGACGCCGTTAGAGCCGCGGCTGCTTCCGAAACCGGCTTCATATCGAATCCGGCGCCGCCCGCGGCCGTCGCGCGATTCTCGAGCACTTCCTCAGCGTGACCAATCTCAGCAGCATACGCGGCATAATCGAACGGCAGGACATCCGCTTCATCGAGACGCAACGCCAGGGTTCCCACGATTCGCGCCATTTCAGCGTGATAGGCGAACGAAGGGTCGCCAAAGTGCGACATCCAATAGAAATCATCGTAGGTCGAGTGGTACACGCCGTAATCGCCGCCCGATCCCACATCCATCGAAGGAATTCCGGCATGATCAAGGAACGGACAAAAATCCGAACCGGCGCCCAAATTGCTCAGCGGCACATCGCCTCCGTGTGTCCCGGAAAGTTCCTCGCGAGCTGTGCCGCTTTTTTCTGGTGAGCCGTGCTGAACTCTGTATTTCCACACGTCATACACGCTGCGTCCGGTGCGCGGGTCAGTGACGTCGCGCGTCGCGTCGCGAACGAACTCCTTCAACGAGGGCACCGCGGATGCCCCGAAGTTCGGTCCCGTGACCCCTACGTCCGAATTAATGTACGCCACGGCTTTCGATTGCAGCTCGGCGAGGTTGCTCTCCACCCATTCCGTCGAGCCCAGCAGCCCCGGTTCTTCGCCATCCCATTCGCAGAAAACAATCGTGCGCCGCGGCTTCCATCCTGTGCGGGCGAGTTCGCCGAGCGCTCGCGCCGTTTCCAGCATCACCGCGGTGCCGCTCGATGGATCAGCGGCCCCGAACACCCAGGCATCGTGATGGTTGCCGAGTACAACCCATTGCTCGTCATCCGTTCCATGCAATTTCGCAATCACGTCGTAAAGCATTCGCCGCTGATAATCCATGGTCAGTTTCAGATGGACGGTCGCCTGGCCCGCCCCAACGTGGTAAGCGAACGGCAATCCACCTTGCCAGCCGGAGGGCGCATGCAGGCCGCCCACATGGGGCAAGATTGCGGAAGCATCCTGCGGGTTGAGCGGCAGCGTGAGGATATGGGGCAAGTTTGTTGCTTCGGCCGGAGTCAGCCGCTTCGCATTTTCGGTGGCGCCCACGCCAGGAGTGAGCGGATCGCCAGGATACGCCTGGGTGTAAAGAATCGAACCGCGCTGAATGCCGCTCATCGGCCGCCAAGGGCCGCGGGGATACGGATCGCCGGCGTCGTATCCATCATCGGCGGGATCGGAATAAATCAGCAGCCCGGCTGCCTTGTGCTCTTCCGCCAGCTTGGCTTTGATGCCGCGATAGCCGCGGCCGTAACGCGCGAGTGCTATTTTGCCTTCGACGCTGACTCCGAGCTCGGCGAGCTTGTCGTAATCCTCTTCCATTCCGTAATTCACATACACCACCGGAGCGGTTATTTCACCCGAAGGTGAATAGGTGTTGAAGCCGGCGACGGCTCGCTTATCGTAGGTATCCTTGTCCCACTCGAAAGGATCTTCCTGCGTCGCGAGCGCTTTCCTTTCGGGCTCGACGAGATCGATCTTCACTTCTACTGGCAGCGGCAACCACACGCTGTAGCTCACAATTTCGGCATCGAATCCATAGCTGCGATATTGGTCGCGCAGCCACAAGGCCACGCGATGACTCCCTTCGGTGCCGGCCATGTGCGGCTCGATTGTCAGGCGGCGCAAGTCCTTTTCGGCGTGATCGGCGTCGGGTATTCGCCGCAACTTCTGTTCGAGTTCGCGCTCCTCCGCAATGCGCGCGGGCGCAAATCCGCGAATCGCCGTTTGTCCCTCCACGGCGGTAGGACGGGCAGCGAAGAACAAGACAGGAGCGCCGAGCACCGCCCCGAGCACCGCAATCTTCATTGGACGAAACATCCCCACCTCGTCACGCCTCGCAATCCCACCCACACGTTTGAACACATCGAACGGAAACTTCAATCTTATCTCAATTCCTGATTGGAAATGGAATGCGCTGGTGCGGCAAGTTCGATTCCAGAAACCATTTGGCAATCGGCGGGATTACCGTTTCGCCGCTGCAAAGAATGAACGATACTGCTACGATGAAAAGAATGCACAATGTTGCCACAAACACCGGGCTGATTTCCGATACTCATGGACTTCTGCGAGAGGAGGCCCCAAGCGCACTCGAAGGCTCGGATCTGACATCGAGTGCTGAGCCGTACGCTCTGAATGCTCTCGCTCCGGCTTGGCGCCCCTGCGTGGAGATCTCACCATGAGAATTCTCGTTTCTGGTTCTTCGGGCTTTGTGGGCACTGCGCTTCTTGAATCTCTACGCGCTGACGGCCACACGGTCGTGCGGCTGCTGCGCGGTGATCGGCCAGTTGCGGCGGGAGATGCGAGATGGGATCCGATTGCGGGCTCGCTTGACCTGGCTGCCGCGGAAGGCGCCGATGCGCTTGTGAATCTTGCCGGCGCGAATATTGGCGGCAAACGATGGAGCGCGGCGCGTAAAGAAGAGCTCCGCAGCAGCCGAGTGAACGCGACGAGCAGCCTTCTCGACGCGCTCGCAAAGCTCCATAAGCCGCCGCAAGTTTTCATCTCAGCTTCCGCGATTGGATACTACGGCAACCGGGGCGACGAACGGCTAACTGAATCCAGCGGCCCTGGAAACGGCTTCCTCGCCGGGCTGACGGCCAATTGGGAAGCCACGGCAACCCATGCGCAAACCCTCGGGATCCGCACCGTGTTGGCGCGTTTCGGGATCATACTCGCTGCTCACGGCGGCGCACTTCCCCGCATACTCTTGCCATTCCGGCTGGGTTTGGGAGGCCGGTTGGGTTCAGGTCGGCAATGGATGTCCTGGGTGACGTTAGATGAAGCAATTTTCATAATTCGTTACATAATCACACAGACCGGTTTGCATGGACCCGTTAACGTAGTGGCTCCGAATCCAGTCTCGAATTCAGAATTCACACGCACACTGGCACGAGTTCTTCACCGTCCTGCAATCTTCCCTGCTCCCGCCTTTGCTCTCCGCCTTGTTCTTGGCGAAATGGCTGATGAACTTCTACTTGCCAGTCAGCGAGTGTTGCCAGTCCGGCTAAATAGCGCCGGGTACGTGTTTCGAAATCCAGACCTTGAACCGGCACTCGGACATCTGCTCTCCAAATCTAGCTAGCCACTTGCCTCAAGCGTGCGAGATATGGGGGTCCTATACGTTATGGCCTTGACATTGGACTTCTTTCTGCTAGCATCTCCGCTAGAGTCGATTGGAGCAGAAGCCCTTGACTCTTAACCGGTTACACGGGGAGGCTGACGGCATGTATACTAAAAAATTATTGGCGTTGCTTCTTGGAGGTGTGATTGCCGTTCCGGGGTGGGGCGCTTCGAACCCTGTAGGAACTGTGCAAAACAGCAGCTCCGCGAGTGTGCGCGGCTCAGCTCTCGTCAAGGGCACGACGCTCTATAGCGGGGATGTGATCAGTACTGCGCAGCAAGGCAATGCTTGGGTTTCCCTGCCGGGCGGCGCTCAATTCTACCTGGCGGCAAATAGTCGGGCTCAAGTTCGGAAGCTCGCGGACGACAAGAGCGTGCAACTCGAAGTCGGGCAAGGCGTAGCCAAGTTTCGCAGCACGGAATCGACACCGATTGAAGTGGTCCTGGCGGATGCGACGATCCGGCCAGCCACTGGCGGCGCCGGCTACATTGCACTTCTTACTCCAACCACAGCAATCATAGGCGCGGAAAAAGGCGCGGTCCTGATCACCACAGAACACGACGGAAATACGACGATGGTGCCGGAAGGATCGGCGGTGAATGTAAGTATGGCCTCCGGAGCTCCGTCCGGATCTCCTCAGGGAGTGAAGTCGCCCGTGGCCTCACATGCTTGGATCGTTATCGTTGGCGCATTTGTTGCCGGCGGCCTGATCGGCGGTGCGATTGGCGCCAACCTGAATGAAAATTCGCAGAATCCCAATAACGTCAGCCCGTTCAAACCTTAGACGGGCATTGTTGCCAAAATTATGAGGCGTTCCGATACGACGATCGGAACGCAACTTTTTTTGTTTATTAAGGATTGCACCACGATACTTCTCGACGTTGATCGTGACATCCATCATCAGAACGTGGCCGCTCGCCGGGTCGCTTGCCACGGTGGCCTGGACCGTTTGCCCTTCCCGGACCAAAAGTTCGAAGGAATTCCGAAATTGACGGATAAGAGGCATTGCATTTCGCACTTCCTGATTCGCTATTCCTTGCGCAGACTTGTCTTCCCCGCTGGTTGGGACTACGGTAGAGCGATCCACCGTAAGATGAAGCTTGTAGCGCCCGTCACCGAAAGATCGCGCCGAGGCGTCAATGTTATTGCCCACATCAATGAGCTGATACTGAGAAGCGTTTTCCTTATTCGAACCGGTGGACATGGGAACCCGAAAGCCCGTGCGCAACTGCGTGGACATCTGCCTGCTTACGAAATCGCCCTCGGACGCGAGAACGTGAAGGACGTAGGGCAAGCTGCTGATCTTCTTGGTTCCATCCATCTCAGTGAGGACGATTTGCAACTTCAACTGAGTGATCGGCCCGGGTTCCTCGACCGTCCGGGCCTTCTCTTGCCCGCGCATGGTCGCTGCCAGAGACAGCACCATCACAAACATTCCCGCTAACATTCGCATCGGCTTCATCGCTTGCTCCTTGAATATCGTTTGAACTTGCTCTTCCCAGGCAAGACGCCGCTGGCCGCTATTGCGTTCAGCGGCTGCCGGATTCGCTCGCCGAATGGTCCTCTTCGAGCTTGGTCACTTCGAGCGCTGGGAATTCAAGAGATTTCACCTCCAGCGGGTTGCGCGTCTCTTCCAGGTTGGTCTTGAGTTGGGCGCGAACTACCCCTGCGCTATTCAGAGCAGCAACAAATTGGACGACCGCCTGCAATTCTCCTGGCGGCACCAGGACTTCAAACGCAGGTGCAGCGTTGCGAGTCCGGCTGAGGCGGCGATTCATTTCTGCTGGCCCCTCGCCGGAATGCCGGGGGAGTTCCGTTGGTGGCCTACGGATCGTTGCAGTTGACTGCGGCGGAGGGGCTGAATCCGGCGCCTTCGGTGGCGCTTGGGGCCGCAGCCAAAGCAAAAACAGCGCGGCAACCGCGAGCGCTCCAGCAGCAACGGGAAACAGTGCGGCAAGTCGCCAGCGCGTGGGCTGAGTGGTCTGGGAAATTCGTTGACGAACTCGCGCGGTGAGTTCCGGCGATGGCTCAGCGCTCGCCGTTTCCGCCATGCCGAGAGCAATGGCCTGGTGCAACACCCGCGAGCGATCGAGTGTGGCGCTACACGCCGCGCACTCTGAGGCATGCGAGAGCAATTCTCTCTCGCGGTTCTCCGCCAGCGCTCCGAGTGCCTCGTCTGTTATCCAGCTTTGATATCTTTGACAGCCCATTGCAGTGTCTCCGCCAGTTGTTTGCGCGCCGCATATATCCGGGATTTCACCGTGCCTTCCGGCACTTCGAGCAATCGCGCCACTTCTTGAACATCGTGCCCTTCGATCGCCGCCAAAATGATGACGACTCGCAGCTTTTCCGGCAGCTCATCAATCGCCGCGTGCAGGCGCCGGTTGAATTCGCTCGATGCCGCCAGGTCTTCCGCCGTGGCCGCGGGCGCGGGGTCAATGGACGCCTGCTCGCGCCGCTCGCGGCGGCCCGCGGAGCGAATGCGATCGATCGCGATCCTCCAGGTCATGCGCACCAGCCACGCGCGGAAATGTTCGCGGTCGCGCAGCCGATGGAAATTGCGATACGCGCGAAGCAGCGCATCTTGCGCCACATCTTCCGCCTCCGCGCGATTCCGCAGCACACCCAACGCGACGCGAAACGCCAGGGTGGGCGAATCCGCGAGCCGCTGCTCGAATTCCTGCTCGAGCGAGGGGTCCAGGCTCACAAGGCTTCCAGAGAAGCTGTCCACCAGAGCATCCATCGCCGTCCTATCTAGCCAGACGCCGCCCGCATTCTTTTGGTTCACTCTTCCCTACCGTTTGCCATGTTCCATGCAATCGCTCTCACAACCGGCTCAAGGATTCAATGCCGCCCATACCGGTCTCGTTGCAAGGCGTGCTTGAGCAGCGACAGTCTCAAGTCAGGCGCGAAGCTGACAAGGACTGTGAAAAATGCAGGTTAGAGATCCAGTTGAGCCAAGAATGTTGCCAGGTTCGAATCGTCTACAATTAAATCATTCCGGCCGGCCGATAGATTCTCGATCTCGTCGAACGCCTGGAACAGCCTCATCTTGGCCACGGCATACTCTTCCGTACCTGACAGGGGGCGCCCATTTTGCTTGGCCCAGCGCTCCACGGCATCGCGGTTGATAAAAACACCGAGCGGGAACATCGTTTTGCGGTCGACTGACACCAAGTAAACGAAGTCCTTGCCCGCATGGAAGCCGCGGCGAGAGGGTTGCACTTCCTGGAATTGATATTGATACACGTAGCCTGTCGCAGCGGAATAACTTTTGATTCGGCGCACGGTTTCCGGATTGGCCATGCCTCGCATTATTCGGCCCGCCCGAAGCAGTGTCAACTCGACAGAAATACCCCGATAAGAATCCCAAATAGAGTTCGGGACCCGTCACGTACACGTCGCCAAGTGCCCATCTGGGCTGCGATTCCCAACTTGCGTTCCATTGTGAAGCAAAAGATCTGACACTCGAATCTGACGCAAGACTTTGCGAACGCGAAAGCCACGAAACAAATGAACATGCATTCGTGACTAACTCATGGGAAAAGAATGCCTTAGTAGATCGTTAGTGCTCGGGAGCTTGCCGATGATACCCACTTTTGTGCAACGTTCAGCCCTGCTCCAAGTTGGCACAGGTATTGCCAGAAGCAATGCGCGATGCCCTTCACGAAACAAGGCGCGGAAAGATCAATCTCGGAGGTTGCGCATCTGTGGAGGCGCATTTCGACTCTAGTCATCATGCTAATGTTCGTGGCGGTGTTGCTGGGCTGCGGAAGTACAAGCTCAACGGGGCAGAATCCGCCACCACCGGTGACAGTCTCCATCACAATTGATCCTGCGTCGGGTTCACTCTTTCTCGGGCAGACGCAGCAGTTCGGCTCTACAGTTACCGGCACGACGAACACGCTGGTAACCTGGAGCGTGAATGGAATTACCGGCGGCAATCCCGCCGTAGGAGTCATTTCCACTGCCGGCCTGTATGCCGCAGCGCAAATTCTGCCGAATCCCGCAAGCGTCACAATCATGGCCACCAGCCAGGCCGATCCCTCAAAGAGCGCCACTGCCACGGTCACTGTTAAGAGTGACGTCGCCCTTAGCCTGCTGCCCACTTCGGTAAATCTGGGACTGGCCGTTGCCCAATTCTTCACCGAGAGCATGAAGGCTTCCGGTAACCCGAGTTTGGCCATCACCTGGAGTGTGAACGGAATTGTGGGAGGAAATCCGGCGGTGGGCACGATCGTGGCCGCCAGCTTCACTTCCGCCCTTTATACCGCTCCGTCCACCTTGCCATCTCCCTCCACGGTGAGCATCACAGCCCGGAGCGTGGCCGATCCCTCGGCTACGGCGAATGCCGCAGTGACGCTTCAGTGCAGCCCGAACTCAATCTCACCTTCCACAGCCGGCCTTGGATTTGGAAAATCGCAAACCTTCACCGCCATATTATGTGTCCCCGCAACAACCCAATTCGTGTGGGACGTGAACGGGATTGCGGGAGGAAATCCGGTGGTGGGCACGATCGTGGTTGTCAGTTCAAATTCAGCGGTTTATACGGCTCCGTCCTCATTGCCGTCTGGCTCTCCGGTGACCGTCTCTGCCCGGAGCGCCGCCGATCCAACAACAGCCGCGGATGCCGCGGTGAGCATTCTATGTGACCCCAATACCATTTCACCCTCCGCAGCGGGCGTTGGATTCGGGAAGACGCAAATCTTCACCGCGACGTTGTGTGTTCCGACGGTGACTCAAATCGTGTGGGACGTAAATGGCATCATCGGCGGCAGCCCCACGATTGGCACCGTCACGAATTCGGGCACAGGGACGACCACCTATACGGCGCCGGGCACGCTGCCTTCCACAAATCCAGTGACGATTCGCGCGACCAGCCAATCGAATCCCGTGCAATCCGCGAATGCCGGCGCGACGGTAACCGACAATATTTCCGTCACTATTTCCCCCGGCAGCTTGAGCATTCAAGTTGGGCATCGCGCGTTGTTCAGCGCCAACGTGGCGAACGCTCCGAGCGGCGCGGTGGCGTGGGCCGTGAACGGAATCGCCAACGGAAATTCCATTGTTGGCCGGATTTGTGTCCCTAGTTCCAACCCCTGCGCAGCCCCACCAGCGCCCGTTTCCGGAAGCGTGGAATTCCTCGCACCCAACCGGATTCCATCGCCGAACAGTGTGCAGTTGACCGCAACCAGCCAGACCGCTCCGGCCCATACCGGCTCGGCGCAGGTGACCATCACTCCATCCCTTGTTTCCGTTAGCGTCTCGCCGGCATTCGTGTTCCTCGGTCCCGCCAATTCCTCCGGCAGCACACAACAATTCGTTGCGCAGGTAAGCGGCACGCTGAACCCGGCCGTCACATGGAGTCTTCAAACCACAATTGACGGGCAGAACTGCACGAACAGTTTGTGCGGGACAATTTCCGGCGCGGGTTTCTATAGCGCTCCGGCCGTTGCACCCTCACCGAACGGAATCGAAGTGATCGCCACCAGCCAAGGCGACCCGACGCAATTGGGGATGGCCATTGTAGCTGTCACCAGCGGACCGACCATTGAAACACTCCTGCCGTCGAGCGTCCTGGCAGGAGTTTCCGGCAGCTTCACGCTGGCCGTGCAAGGGATCAATTTCGTGGCGGGCAGCGGCAGCGCCGCCTCCGCGATTTTGGTGGACGGCGTTCGACGGACAACTGCCTGTCCGAATGCCAATCGCTGCACCACCACACTCCTGCCGGCGGATACGACAGCGGCCACGACACATACCGTGCAAATTCAAAACCCCGGCTCGAGTGGCGCGCTGACGAATCCGGCGCCGTTTCTGGTGGTTGCCAAAGTCAACACGCAAAGCGTGATCTCACTGAGCAGTTCAGCGCCTGCTGCAACCGGCACAGACTTCATGGTGGTCGAGTCCACAACTGCCGGAGCAACCACGTTGCAGCTCAATGTGGATTTCGGGAGCGTGCTGAGCGGCAGCACCGGTTGCTCGATTCAAGCCAATCCCATCATCGTGACTCGCCCCGCCTCGGGAACCAAGACGGTGAATCTTTGCGTGCATGGGAATTTTCTCGATCCTTCATTCCAATACGAATTCAGCGGACCATCGCCGAACGATATGTCCACGGCCGCGTCGGCAATCTCGAATGGATTCCCCAACCTGGTTCACCTGATTCTGATCATTTCCAGCACAACTCTGCCCGGCCCGCGGACTTTGTTTATCACGACGGCAAATAATGACAAGGCAGTGGCAACTGGAATTCTGGAGATACAGTAATGCGCTCTCACAAATTGTGGTCTGCCCTTGCAATCGTTGATGTAGGTACGGTGGTTTTCGCCCTGATCTTGTGCGACTGCGCCGCAGCGACCACGCTCGCCCAGTTGTCGGTGGAGCAAATGACCGCGGCGGCCGCCACCATCGCGCGCGGACGATGTATCGCGAACGAATCCCGCTGGGAGAAAGGCGAAATCTGGACTATTTCGACGATCGAGATCGAAGAGGTGTGGAAGGGCGCCGCGCCAGAGCGGATTTCCGTGCGACTGATCGGCGGGCATTCCGGCCATTTCATCTCGACGGTTGCGGGCGTGCCGCGTTTCCATCCAGGCGAAGAAGTGATTTTGTTTCTTGAACCGGGGCGAGAGGGCGAGTTTACGGTCACCGGATGGGTACAAGGAACATTTCGAATTGGGCGCGATCCTGCCAGCGGCGCCGAGCGCGTGACACAAGATAGCGCCGGTTTGGGAGGCTTTGATCCCGCCGCGCATGAAATCCAGGACGGCGGAATCCACGGCTTGCTGATTGAGCAGCTTCGATCGCGCGTGCGAGCAGCACTCGACCGGAGCGGGAGAGACCGATGAAACGAATCACTTTTACCCTGGCCGCCATTCTGCTGCTCATTCACTCTTTTCTCGCGGCTCCGGCTGGCGGGTACACTTTCGATTACATCGCACCGGCGGACGGCGGTTGCCCGCAACCGGGTCATCAAGATCTTTCGCCGGGCGCTTCCATCACGCGCCAATGGAGTACGTCGCTTCCCCTGCAGCCAACGATCATCACGGCTGCTGCACCCGGATCCGCTGCGCAGCTCAATGAAATTGAGGCAACAATCTCTCAGTCATTTGGCATCTGGACGGGCGTGAGCGGAACGCTTCTAAATTTATCCACGAATCCCAATGCACTTGCGCCGATCACAAGAACGGACACACAGGATGCCTGCACCAGCGATCAGGGCACGGATGCCGACGGAACGAACACAATTTGCTTCAACCAGTCCAGCTCCGCCTTTGCGTTCGGTGTGCTCGCTTTCACTAGAGCGATCACGGCCGATGCACCGGGAATCAGCGTTGGCGCGGGTGCGCCATCCACGTTTGCAGGAGAAATCCTCGATGCCGACATCTGCTTTCGAAACGATGGGCAGGCACAGTTTGCCACGCCAAACGTGCTGGCCAACCGGCCTGGCGCTTACGACCTGGAATCACTGCTGGCGCACGAACTGGGACATATGTTTGGCCTGGACCATTCGGGAATCTGGCGGGCGTTGATGTTTCCCTTCGGGCCCGTGCCTGGAACATTTCTGGGCCGCCGCCCCTCGGCGCAAGCGCCCGATGCGCCGTTGGCCGATGATGACCGCATCGGGTTGCGCGTGCTCTATCCGGACCCAACTGACACGACCGATTCCGGCGTGATTTCAGGACGCGTTCTTCCCGCGAATCCATTCGCGTTGGCTGCGTTTCCGCAACCGTCGCCCGGCCAATTCGTCACTGGAATGTTCGGCGCGCACATTGTCGCGGTCGACGCGGATTCGGGGGCCGTGATGGCGGGGACGATGGGAGGATTGTCCTGCGATCCGGCAAATCGGCAGGTGCGGTTCGATGGCTCGTATCAAATCGGGCATTTACCCGTGGGACGTGATTATAAGATTTATGCAGAGCCGTTCGATGGGGCGGTTCAGGCGGCAGATGTGGGCAACGTCACTGCACGCCTCTGTCGCGGCGATGCGTCACCCGCTTGCACAGTGCCCCCGGTAAACACGAATTTCGCCGCTCGCGTCCTCCCATGATTTTCAGTAGTGGGTTGAAAGCGCGAGGCCGTTTTTCGCCGTTTCAATTCTCAAAATCCGATCGAATCGTCCGGGAGGAACATTCCACAGCGATTGGCGGCAGAAAAAAGAAGCGGCTCCTGAATTTCAGGAGCCGCTCTTGATTGGCGAGCAAGATTCGTAATTTTTGCTGGCCGGGTGCAATCAACTGGGTGAATCCAGCCGAGTCTCAAGTTGCTCAACCAGGGCGCACGAGCTTTAGTTGGAAGAGACCACGACCCATTTCGTTCGCTGGGGCGGGCTGATCGTCGTTGTGGAAGTGGCCTCGCCCGCAGGAGTCACCGTCGTCGAAGGGAACCACGGCGGAGCGAAGCCGCCGGAGGCAAAGCGACGATCAAAAAAGACATTGCGCTTGGATGCATTGATGTTTTGAATCGAATTCTGGATGCGGCCGCCTACGATCGTCAACGTGCCGATCGCCGAACCCGTATTGACGATGCCGCCGCTGCCGTTCTGCGAAATGGTGGCAATGCTGGCATCAATCTCCAGATTCCCAGACGATTGGGAATTCTGCAATTTCACATTTCCGGTGGCCGTGAACAGCCCCAGCACCTGCCCGTGATCGTTTGCCGGAATCAGGGAATCGGCGGTAGTGAGCGTGACCGGCTCGCTCTTGTAGAGAATATCGCTGGTCACAACGATGTCGTTTTTCGCGGTGATTGTCACTGCCGAGCCGTCCTGGACCGCCGGCAGGCTCGCGCCCGCGCCATTGTGAGTGCCACCGAGCGAGGAAATCGTGCCGTCCACATAGAGCATCGTGGCTGGCGAACTGCCCGCTGCCAGGTAGCAGGATGTTCCTGTCGCAGGGGGGGCAGTACTACAATTGGAGGGCACACCGGCCAAGGTGAGCGTTGGCGATCCGGAATTTGCCACGGTAGTTGTGTAGAGGTTGCTGGCGCTCCCATCCGGGGGAACGGTTACGGTAACTGTCGTCGTTGAACCGCCCTGCGCAATCGAGAAGACCTGAGTGGGAACTGAAGTGCCGCTGATCGAAGTGGTTCCGATCGACATGGTCACGCTTGCGTTCCCGGCAACATAAATGCCCCCACCCATGACGGTGTTTGTCCCGCTCACAGACTGGTAGGGAACATATACGCCGGAGCTCGCGCCGGTGCTGGGATAGGACGCGCCCGTGATGGTTTTGAGCGAAGAATTATGGAGGTCCGTGTTCTTATTGGTGAAATTATAATCAGACTCGCCAGTGCCCACTCCATCCACCGCTGCCCACTGCTGGCTGAACTCGTCTGTTGGCAGGGGTATGCTGTTCTGGCCGAGGCTGAAGCCCCCTTGGAAGGTGGGTGCGATCGTCTGGTTCTTGCAACCATTGCTCCCAGCAGTGGTGCATGTATAGTTCGGCGCCGCTTTCGCATCGCACTCGCCGTTGCTTGTGAACAGGAAGCCCGCAGTGGTCGAGGCACTCCCGACCGGGTCGGTGAAGATGTATCCAGTTGTTCCGGTCGAGAACGTCCAGCCGCCGTTGGTGAACACAGGACCGCTAATCGTGCCTGGGACCAGTGAACTCCCGCTGCAGACCGCATACTTGTCGATGAACATGCCCCACGCGGCAAAGTTGGTTACTGAGCCGGCGGCCGGCGTCACGGTCATGTTGAAAATCAGTTTCCCAAAATCCTGGATTTTTGTCTGCTCGGTGCCGTGCGCCTGGCCGACCGCCGTAAGGAAATAATTGTAAATATACTGATACCCGATCACATTGCCACTGCCATCCACCGTGCAGGACGTATACGAAATCGTCGTGGGACATTTGCCGGGGTGGGTCGTCGCGGCAATCAGGGTCAAGGTGGGCTTTTCGCCGGCGGAATTGGAGATCTGGAAGCTGCCGTTCCACGATCCACTTGCACCGTCCGTGTTGATCGGGGTCATCGCTCCGTACTGAGTAGTGACACTGCCGGGCACCAGTGCAACCTGGACGGGGTCGAGTGGCGCAGTGGTAACGGCAAAGTCCGCCGGTATAAGAGCAGCAATCTGGTTGACCATATACTGCCGCGCCACATTGGCCCCAGAGTCGGCCGCATAGAATGCGCCGCGATAATTCCGGTAGTAGCCATTGATCATTGAATCGGAGTTTACCGAGAACACCATGGCCAGGCTGAGTGCTGCCAGCAGGGAGAGCAGCAACAGCGTGATCACGAGCACAACGCCCCGTTCGCCCGAGGCCTGAGGGTTCCGGCTGGGCTGCTGGTTGGGACTTGTCAGAACTCGTAAAGTTGGGGCAAGGTTCATGGTTCACCTCAATCGTTCATGGTCAGATTGCGCGGGTTCACGGCGATCGATATTCCTTGGATTTCATAGGGACCCTGATCGAACTGGTTCCGAAACCCATAGTTCCGGTCGTTGTTGGGCGGCGTGCGGCCGATCAGGGTAATTCCGATCGAACGCACAAGCGTGTAGTTATAGTTGTAGTCGGAAGCATCGTAGTCATAAGAAGAGCTGTCCTGGGTGCCGCTCAGTACCGTGGCGCCCACTTTGAATCCGACGATTTGCTCGGCAACGACCGAGGTGGCTCCCGACTGCTGGCGCACTAGCTTGGGATTCGCCGGGTCGCTGACGTCCACGGAATACTGGATGGCCCCCCCGGTCAAATTCAGAACCCAATCGTTGGTGGTGAAGCTCGAAGTAAGCTTGTCGTTCCCGCTGGTGATGCCATGCGTCGAAATTCCCAA
Organism: Terriglobia bacterium; assembly: GCA_041497605.1. GTDB lineage: Bacteria > Acidobacteriota > Terriglobia > Acidiferrales > UBA7541 > JBGPTK01. Next base: position 17,816 of record JBGQGW010000028.1, read on the forward strand.
GGGGTCGTGCGCGGCCGTATTGGTGCCATCACTGGCGGTCGCGTTAAATGACATCTGGACGTTGCTGCCGAATACGATAGCGTTCGCCGTCAGTACCACCGAGGTCATCTGCGTGCCGTTCTGGGAAAGCAAGAGCAATTGATCGCCATTGTGAAAATATCCCTTATCCGTGGCAGCACCACTGGCATCCGGCGTCAAGAGCAGTGATCCGGTGGTTGTATTCACGGCAGCGGAGGGATGGAACGGCGGAATAGCGGAATTTACGGCGATAATGTTGAGTTGATCGAAACAAAGCGCGCCGTAGCTGAACGTGGCGGGATCGTTGCACGTTTGGCCAGCCGCCGGAGCGCTATTGGAGATCGTGACGCCAATTGGAAAGCCCGGCACATTAAGGTCCTGGATTTCTCCGGCGCCCGCGTTCGCCAAGTCCAGCTCGAATTGTGTCGCCGCGTTCCGCAGGCTCAAATTCAGCCGGCCCAAGTTTTGTTGCGCCTGGTAGAGCGGCATATCCTGGCTCACCAGGGCAAACGCTGCGCCACCCACAACCAGAAACACGCCCATAGCAACCAGCAGTTCTATGAATGTGAACCCGCGCTGCCCTCGGCCTAGAGAGGGACGATTGCAACGAGCTTGCAAACGAAAGGGAACAAGTTTCATGGTCGCACCAGGCTCATTTGAAATGTGACCGGCGGTCTCACCGCTGGATCTTGGGACATCACCAGCACCGTGATTCTGCGAACGCCTGTCACTGTTGTGCCATTCACTTTGGGGTCCAGCTCGATTTTCCATCGCCGCTTGAAGCTGAGCGTCCCCGGCTGGTTCGCGCTGGTGGCGGTCACTGGCTTGCCGCCGCCGGGCGAGAAGCTCGTCGTCGTGTAATTTGTTGATCCATTACCAGCCAGTCCGCTCACGACCTCCGAGTACGTCCCCTGGTCCGGGCCGAGCGAAACTTGGTCGTAATAGACTACGTTATCGGTGACCGCGCCCACGGTCAGGCTCACCGGCCCGGCATCCGCTGCCAGATTTCCAGCCGTCGTATTGCCGGCGGCAATGGCGACGTGGGGATCGTTCTTGTCCCACCGATCCAGATCTTCGAGCTTTTCCGACGCGAGCATGGAGGCGAGGCTCAGATATTTTGATTCCGTTGTCATGGTAAGCGTGTGAGTAATCAGCATGGCCATCGCCACAAGGCCAACCGTCAGCACCACGATCGCGATGGTGGCTTCAACGAGTGAAAATCCCCGCTCTAGGAACCGCTTGGAGTTTGAGTGTGTCATTAGTAGCTCGTAGCCGTGAAGTTGGTCACCGAGACAGCGCCTAAGTTGGATACGGTGATTTGTTTTCCCAAGTTCTTATAGGTCACGTTGAAAGTCATCCCTCCTGCCGTTGCCGACACCGTTCCGCCGGGACTGAATTGCAGCGTTGTCGCCGCGCTCAGGACCATCTCCGGTGAAGAAGTAACCGGTATCGCGGAGCCGACGTTGCTGAACGCGACGGCCGGTGGCACCATGCTTGAGACCTGATACGTGTTCGCGGTCGGATCGAACGCGATCTTAAATTTGTAGCCGTTCATGATTGCTTGATAGCGCGTTGCAGAAATCGCGTTGGCGACTGAGACGGCGGCGGCGTCCAACTTGAAGGAATCGACGGCGCGCGTAGTCATCGGCACGGCGAAGGCGGCCATGACCATGATGACCAGTACCGCAATCAAGAGTTCGATCAAGCTGAAACCTTGATTCGATTTCCGGAACGACGTGCAACCAGCTCGAATTGAAGTGTCTAAGATCACCTTGTGCTCATTTCGTTCGAAGTGTCTGCGGAGGACCTGATAGCTTGCGATCCTCCCTGGATACTAGAATAGGCATTTGGAAGGCCGGAGCGGAGCAAGTAGATATGTCCTTGATTCAGATTGGATTACAGGCTCTTGGGAGTGAAGTGTCCTGGATGGGTGATCCGGGGGTGGGGCGGAAAGGTTACCGATAGGAACCACACAGACTGAACCAATTTGAGGGACCCTGAACGGCAATCGTGCGCTTAAATCGCCGGATCTTGTTGATTCGACTGTCGTCAACTCCCGGCGTCACGGCTTTGCTTGCATTCCGTGGAACCGGAGGAGGTTTTTCAATCACTCTGCGAATTTGCGGTAACTTTTTCGAGTTCCTCCAGGGTACGAATCAGCTCATCAACAAGCGGACCCGGAGTTGGCTTGCGCAGTTCCTCAGTAACCCGCCGATAATATCCCAGCGTGGCATCCTTGCTCCGCTTAAACCGTTTCCAAATTTCGTCGCCGATCTGGCGGTAGTCGATCAGAATCGATCGGACATTGTGCAATTTGTCCGCAGTAGCTACCAGCCGCGCGCCGGCCGACGCGGAGGCCAATCGCAAAATGTATTGCGCCTTGCGCCCCTCCCAGGGTGGCTTGGGCGTTTCGAATGAATCCGTGCATTCCTCCACAATTTTTGCAACACGCTCGCCGAATTTTCTGTGGATTGCGCCGAGCGTGATTCTTCCACCTTGGTCTTCCACTGCGTCATGCAGCAGCGCCGCGATTGCGACGTCTCCATCGGCGCCGTTTTCGAGCACCAGAGCGCATACCGCCAGCAGGTGCGCGATGTACGGCACCTTTGTTTCCTTCCTGGCCTGGCCTTCATGCAGGCACGCCGCATAGACCATCGCTTTACGAAATCGCGGGCCCAGCCGCGCCGCCTGCGAGTTCATTTCGTCAGTTCTCTCCATACCCGCCTCATCGCGCCGATCTTCTGCCGCGGCGACAGCCGCGCAATGCAGGTATTGTATCTCGCTCCTCTACGTTGGGATCACTTCCGCTTGGCTTCGTCGAGCTTCGATAAATGCACTTGACCCAGTTTTCGTTCTCCGCCATTCCAGATTTCCGTTTGCACGATCTCCGGTGGCAGCAGGGTGAATTCCGCGTTCGAGATGGCTCCGATGAAAGTGTCGAGACTGCGAATCTCATTTCGTTTCCGGTCGTAGAAGAATGTGGCGAAGTGCCACGCCTGGGGCCTTCCTTCGCTGGACAGGCTGAAAACAAAAAACTGGGAATCCGGCGTCCACCCGGCCTTCACCACAGCATGTTTTTGCACTGCGTCGGGGAATTCTCCGGTCGAAGCGTTGAAAAACTTTCTTTTCTTGTTGGGCTGGATCTCGACCCGGGTCTCGGCAGCTTCCGGGATTCCTTCCAGGAAGGTGGAAGTAATCGTGATGCACAGGGCCTGGTCGGGCGAAACATACTTCTCTTGTTTCTTCGAGGTTTCGCTCGCGGCCAGAAAAACGAGAATTGCCAGCGGCAGAAGAAAAAGTCGCGTTACGGAGTGTGATCGAAGTTTCATCGAAAGCCGGTAAAAAGAATTGGTAGCGCTAGCGGGAATCGAACCCGCATTTCGGCCTTGAAAGGGCCGCGTGCTAACCGTTGCACCATAGCGCCATCGTGAGGATCAAACGTAACGGCTTCAGGAATTATAAGGGATTCCGGCGAAATCACCAACGAAGGCCAAAGCATTGTCCGCAGCGGAGCGGTTTCGCTGCGACAGGCACATGGAAAGGCGACAGGCGGAGGGAGTTCGAGCGTTGATCCTGCGATGCAAAGTACATTTTCTGGGAAATCTTCTTGGACTATCGATCCCTCGTTGCGCTCGGGATGACGGCGCTATAAGAGCGTGTAGGGCATGCCGTTCGCCCACCACAAGAATATTCGAGCAGTCTGGTTCGTCGTCAACTGGCGGCGCGGTAGGCAATTATGAAGATGCGCTTGAAAGGGAATAGGACGCGACCGTCGGGGCGGGGAGCATACAGAGGCCGGATGCCCTCTAAATATTCGGCAAG
>JBGQGW010000029.1:0-21606 GCA_041497605.1 Terriglobia bacterium
CGGAGAAATTCATCTCTACGATCTCTCTTCGCGCCGTGAACACAAGGTGGATATCCGCGTCACGGGCGAGCTGCCGGAAGTGCGCCCGCACTTCGAATCCGTCGCCAAGCACATCCTCTCCGCGAACATTTCGCCCACCGGAGCCCGCGCCGTCTTCGAAGCCCACGGCGAAGTCCTCACCGTGCCCGCCGAAAAGGGCGACGTCCGCAACATCACCAATTCTCCCGGCATCGCCGACCGCACTCCGTCCTGGTCGCCCGACGGCAAATGGATCGCCTACTTTTCCGATGAATCCGGCGAATATGCGCTTCACCTGCGCGATCAAAATGGAATGGGTGAAGTCCGCAAGATAAATCTGGGCACGCCGCCATCCTATTTCTACGACCCGATCTGGTCGCCCGACAGCAAGAAGATTACCTACACCGATAAACGCCTCAATCTCTGGTACGTCGATCTCGACAAGGGCGCGCCGGTAAAAATCGACACCGATACCTACGACACTCCCGTGCGCAACATCGATCCTTCCTGGTCGCCCGATAGCCGCTGGATCACCTACACGAAGATGATGCCCAATCACATGCGCGTCGTCTTCGTTTATTCGCTCGAATCCGGCAAAAGCACCGCGATCACCGATGGGATGAGCGACGCCGAATTCGCCGTGTTCGATAAAAACGGCAAGTCGCTCTACTTCACCGCCAGCACCAACATCGGCCCCACCACCGGTTGGCTCGACATGTCGAGCTTCGATCACACGGTTACGCGCAGCGCCTACGTCGTCGTCCTGCGCAAAGATCTTCCCTCACCGCTCGCTCCCGAAAGCGATGAAGAAAAAGTGAAGGGCGCGGACAAACAGGATAAGAAAGATGATTCCGCCGAAAAAAAAGATGACGTGAAAGAGGACAAGAAAGACGAAAAGAAAGACGCCAAGAAGCCGGATGAACCTGCTCCCGTCACGATTGATTTCGAAAACATTGGCCAGCGGGTTCTGTCTCTCCCGATTCCGGCTCGCGACTATATCGCCATGGAAACCGGCAAATCCGGCGAGCTTTATCTCCTCGAAGCGCCTCCGGGTCCCGGCGCTCCCGGGCCGCAAGCCTTAATCCTGCACAAATTCGATCTCGCCAAGCGCAAGACGGATACATTCCTCTCCGGCATTCAGGGTTTCGAAATTTCTTTCAACGGAGAGAAAATCCTCTACTCCCAGGCTGGTCATTGGGCAATCGTGCCCACCGCTGCACCCCCCAAGCCGGTTGACGGAATGCTCAAGCTGGAACAGATGGAAGTGTGGGTCGATCCCCGCGCCGAATGGAAGCAGATCTACCACGAAGTGTGGCGAATCCAGCGCGATTACCTTTACGATCCCAATCTTCACGGCCTCAACTTGCCGGTGACCGAGAACAAATATGCGCAATTCCTCGACGGGATTGGCAGCCGCGACGACTTGAATTATTTGTTCCGCGAGATGCTCGGGCAAATCAATATCGGCCACATGTTTGTGGGCGGCGGCGACGTCCCGGAAATGCAGCCGGTGAAGGTCGGCCTGCTCGGCGCCGACTACTCCATCGAAAACGGACGCTACCGTTTCTCGCGAGTTTACAACGGTGAAAATTGGAACCCGCAGCTTCACGCGCCCCTCACGCAGCCGGGCGTAAACGTAAAAGCAGGCGAATATCTCCTCGCCGTAAATGGCCGCGAGCTCCACGCCACTGACAACGTCTATAGCTTCTTCCTCGAAACCGCGGGCAGGCAGATCGTGCTCAAAGTGGGACCAAATGCCGATGGCGCAGGCTCCCGCGAAGTCACCGTTGTTCCCGTCGACAACGAAACCAACTTGCGCAACCGCGCCTGGATCGAAGACAACCTCCGCAAGGTGGACGAAATGAGCGGCGGCAAGCTCGCCTATGTTTATTTGCCGAACACCGCCGGCGGTGGCTTCACCAACTTCAATCGCTATTACTTCGCGCAGGTGGGCAAGCAGGGAGCCGTGATTGATGAGCGGTTTAACTCCGGCGGCGCGATCGCCGATTACATCATCGAGTACATGCAGCGGAAACTGTGGAGCTATTGGACCTCGCGCGAAGGCGAAGTTTTCTCCTCGCCTCTTGATTCCATCTATGGCGCAAAAGTGATGATCGTCAATGAATATGCGGGTTCAGGCGGCGATGCCATGCCCTGGTATTTCAAGCACGAAGGCGTCGGCAAGTTGGTCGGCAAACGCACCTGGGGCGGGTTGGTCGGAATCTTCGATTATCCGCAATTGATCGACGGTGGATTCGTCACCGCCCCACGCGTCGCGTTTTTCAATCCCGATGGCCAGTGGGACGTTGAAAATCATGGCACCGATCCCGATATCGAGGTCGAATTTGATCCGCACGCCTGGCGTGAAGGCCACGATCCGCAGCTCGAAAAGGCGGTCCAGGTGGTACTGGATGAGCTGAAAAAGAATCCGCCTCCAGCCCTGACGCCAAAGCCGCCACCCTATCCGAATTACAGCAAGGATCGCTAACTACAATCAGAACGAATTGTCATTCCTCGGGCCGGATGCTCTCCGGCCCGAAGAATTCTTTCAGCTGGATTCCGTAGAATTCATCCGGCTCTACGGAATTCACGCCGAATCTTTCACCAGCCGCGTCTCCCGCGAAAAATGCCCCAGCAAATAAGCCGTCAACCCCGCCGCCAATCCCCCGCTGATAATAATCGTCTCCCAAACTAATCCCACCGCCACCGCCAATGCCGCCGCCGCGCCAAATGGAGTCAGCAACGCAGCCAGTGCAGCCTCCCGCACTCCAATTCCGCCCTGCGTCAGCGGTACCAGGGCCGCAATTTTCGCCAGCGGCCACGCAAAAAACCATACCCGCAGCGGCAGATGCAGCCCGCAGGCTTCCGCCACTTGCGCCGTGAGAAGCACGAACAGTCCTTGCACAACGATGGCAAGACTCAGCACCACCAGCACATACTGCGGCTGCCGCAAGAGCGATCGCCACGCAATCACCAACCGTACCAGCCGCCTCCGCATCCGGTACGAAAATCGCCGTGCCGGAAGAAACAGCACGATGGCCCCCAGCAAAATGGCAAGCGCACCGAACGCCGCCGCCACGATCAAGAAAATTCTGCGACTCGCGGGACTGAGCGATCCCGGCACTAGCACCGCGCCGAACACCGCCAGCGTCCCCAGCGCCATCACGTCCATCAACCGGTCCAGCAAACTCCCCAGCAAAATTCCGGCTTTGCTCCGGCCCAATTTCAGCGCCAGTCCCGCGCGGACCACGTCCCCACCCACAATGGATGGCAGAAACAACGTGCTGAACAGCCCCGCAAAATAACTTCGCGCCGCTTGAGGGAAACTCAATCCCGCGCCCGCCAGATTCACCATCATCCGCCATTTGCTGACGGCAATCGTGTGCGCCAGCAAATAGCCTGCCAGCATTAGCAGCCACAGCCCCAGCGGCAGTCGGCCCATCGCCACCCCCACTTGCCGCAAGGGCAAAAAGTGGAAGAGCAGCGCCAGGATGAGCACGCTCCCGCCAACGCGAAGCAGCGTGAAGAACATCGCGCGGCTGGAGAATCGAGACTGGGCCGGTTGATTCACAGGGGAAATCGTCGCGCCATTATGCTGTGCCACCCTTCCGCGAACAAGGCTTTCACAAAAACGTTTCCAGCAATCCGGTTCCACCGCTGATTGCTGTATGATATTCGCCTTTGGATCACAGATTAACGGAGAGACAATTCGTGAAAAAGAAGATTCGCGTTGCTCAGTATGGGATCGGCCCCATCGGCGCCTCGATTGTCCGCCTGATGCGGCAGAAGCAGGCGCTCGAAATCGTTGGCGCGATTGATACTGATCCCGCCAAGGTAGGACGCGATCTTGGCGAAGTCGTTGGCGCTCCGGATGCTCCCTGGGGCATCTTGGTTTCGGATGATGCCAAGAAGGTTCTCGACGGGCCCGTGGACGCCGTGATTCATTCCACCTCGTCCTATCTGACCAACGTGGCCGGCCAGCTCACCGCCTGTTTGCAGGCAGGCTGCTGCGTCGTCTCCACCTGTGAAGAACTCGCGTATCCGTTCCGCAAGCATCCCGATCTCTCGGCAAAGCTCGACGAACTCGCGAAAGAAGAAGGCGTGGCTCTCGTCGGCACGGGGGTGAATCCGGGATTCGTGATGGATAAACTTGTGCTTACGCTCGCATCCGTCTCGCAGCGCGTCGACTCCGTCAAGGTCACCCGGATCGTGGACGCCTCCAAGCGGCGCTTGCCGCTCCAGAAAAAAATTGGCGCGGGCATGACCGTCGAGGAATTCCGCGAAAAAGTCGCCGCCGGCGTGATCAAGCATCACGGCCTGCCGGAATCTATCGCCATGATTGCCGACGGAATGAGCTTCGCCCTGGACGACATCACTGAAACTATCGAGCCTGCCGTGGCCGATGAGCGCGTGAAGACGGAATTCCTGGAAGTGGAGCCCGGCCAGGTGGCCGGCGTTCACCAGATCGCTCGCGGCATCTCCGGCGGCGAAACGCTGATTTATCTGGAACTGAAAATGTACGTGGGCGCGAAGGGATCTTCCGACACGATTGAACTGGCCGGCGTGCCGAATATCAATCTCACGATTCCTGGCGGCACGCATGGCGACATCGCCACCGCAGCCGTCGTCGTCAATGCCATCCCGTTGATCCTCGCCGCCCCCGCGGGTCTGCGCACCGCCCGCGATCTCCCGGTCGGCTTTTTCTCCGCCAACGCCCGGCCCTGATCTCCGTTTCTCGAGGAATCCCCTGTAGGGGCGGGTCTCCGGCCCCGCCCGCCTTTCTGGCAAATTTCGAATCGAACTAATTCTTTTTCCAATATTTTGCCACCGCCGCATAATCCACATCTTCTTTGGTCGTGGCTTTCACAGCGCTGTAAGTGTCATGCGCCGCCTTTGTGGCCGGCAGCGGCACATTCCTCTCTTTCGCCAGCTCCACCGCCAGCCCCAGGTCCTTCAGCATCAGCCGGAGCGGAAAACTTGGCGCGAATTCACCCTTCAGAATTAGCGGCGCTTTCACGTCCAGCACGGGCGCGCGCCCCATGCTCAATTGCATCACCTCCATCAATCGTTCGGCCTCGACGCCTGCACTCGTCACCAGCGCGATTGCTTCCGCCAGCGCTTGCACTTCCAGCGCCAGAATCGCATTGGTCGCGATCTTCACCGTTTGCCCCGCGCCATTTCCGCCCATCAGAAGAAATCGCTTCCCCAGGGTGCTCAGCACCGGCTCAACCCGATCGAGCACTTCGCGTTTTCCGCCCACCATGAAAACCAGTTCGCCTTTCTCCGCGCCCCATGTGCCGCCCGTCACCGGAGCGTCCAGAAAATCCACGCCATGCTCGGCGCACGCCGCGGCCACGCGCTTCGCCAGCGCCGGCGACACCGTGCTCGAATCGATCAGCACGCTGCCCCGGCGCAAACCTGCCAGTGCTCCCGGTGCCGATCCATTCGCGCCCCACAAAACATTTTCGAGCGCCGCCGGGTCGCTCACAATCGTAATCAGCACATCGGCTGCGGCCGCCGCATCTTTCGGAGTTGCCGCAAACTTCGCGCCTTGCTGCACCAGTTCATCGGCCTTGGCCCGCGTGCGATTCCATACCACCAGCGGAAATCCTGCCTTCAGCAAATTCCGTCCCATGGGCTTGCCCATCAATCCAAGCCCGATCAGTCCAACAGTTGGCTTCATCCGTTCCTCCCTTTTCGCCCTCGAATATAACCGCCGAGAAACGGATTCGCAAAGCGTACCTAGCTGATGCGGGGTGGCCTTTGGAGTTTGGAGAGGAAAGTGAGAGCCGTCGCGCTAGAAATCGGTTCGCTGGGAGGGCCGTGGGGCTGGACTCTGCGTGCTCGAAGAAGTCGCAGGCGCGTCAGGATCGTCCGAATGTTCGGAAATTCGAGCAATACACGGATAGGGAATTTCCAGGCGCAAAGTTTTCATCGTTCCGCCCTGGGAAAAGCGTTCTTCGAGGAAGATCGACTTCCCCGAATCCTGGACCAACGTGCCGGTCGCGGACAATTGGATGTCGCTGGCGCGGTAGTGAACGTCTACATGTTTACCTACAAGTATATTAAAGCGGGTCATACATAAACTTTCACAGTAGTACGAAAATCCGTCAATAGTACGATTAGTTGGATCGTACTATAAGCAACGAGTGCCACCGCCGCTCATGCAAGTCAAAATACCTGAGTGATCTTCGCCGATGGACACCCGGCCTCAGTGGTGCCCGCCGCCGTGCCCCGCCGCCGGTTCCTCGTGCGCCATGGTGGGCACAGCCTCGACGGACTTTAATCGCAAATCGGCCGTGAGCATCAACACCAGCGGCGTAACGATGCTGAGTGTAAGAAATCCATAGAGCAGGGGCAGCAGCCACCCCAGCATTTCTCCGCCTGATTTCTTTGCGGCAAAACAATAAATCGCCGCGCCCGCCGCCAGTCCCACGGCTACAGCAAGATTCCGGCTGACGGTCGCAATTTCGAGCGGCCGTTGGCAGCCTGGGCACACCAGATCATAGGAGCGCGCCACAACCGCACCCGCGAGCACCACAGCTAAACAATAAGGACATTTGCGGATCGCCACTGGATCTCCTCCCGAAAGAAAAAGAGCCTACTGGAATCTCCTCCGGCTGGAAAGGCTTCGTTTGCATTCGAGAAACTGGTTCACGACGCCGCCGACACCAGCGAGAATTCTACCCGCAAACGGAACGGGTCGATCCGGTCCGCCCGCACGCGTACCCGGTCGCCCAGATGAAAGCTTCGCCGGCCCCGTGCCGTCACGATCGCTTGATCCTGCTCCCGGTAAAAACATCGCTCGCCGGCCGCTTCCTCAAGATGATCGATCGGCACCAGCCCCTCGACAAAAATCTCGATCAACTCGACGAAGAATCCGAATTTCTGCACTGAAATAATCAGCGCTTCATATTCGTCGCCCAGATGCTGCTCCATGTACTGCGCCGTCTTCCAATCCACCAGTTCGCGCTCGGCCAGATCGGCGCGCCTCTCCGCCTCGGAAGATTCCGTGGCAATCGATTCCAGGTCGCCACGGTGATAGGGCCCGAGCGCCGCCGGCGCGCGCTCTTCTTTCTCGCGTTTGAACGATATGTGCGGCGCCACCGCCCCCGGATTCTCGAGCGCCCATTTCAGCGCGCGGTGCACGATCAAATCCGGATAACGCCGGATCGGCGAAGTGAAATGTGTATATTCGTCCGTGGCCAGGGCAAAATGCCCCAGCGGATCGACTGCATAACGCGCTTGCTTCAACGAGCGCAGCATCAGGTAGGAAACGATTCGCTCTTCCGGCTTTCCCGCGATTTTCTGCGTCAATCGCTGGTAGTGTTGCGGAAGAATCTCAATCTCATCCGCGGCGGGTAACTTCACCTCCATCGGACGCATGCGGCCGTGACCGCGATGCGGCCCCCGCGCGGGCGCCTTTACCTTTCCGTGTCTCACCGCCACTCGCCGCTCCACCAGGTCTTCCACACCCAGCGAATAGCCGAACGCGTGCGCCAGCCCTTCGAATTCCATCACTTTTTTCGGATCGGGCTTTTCATGCACTCGATGCAGCGACGCGATTCCCCGGTGCTCCAGGTAACTCGCCACCGCCTCATTCGCGGCCAGCATGAACTCCTCGATAATGCGGTGCGCGATATTGCGGTCGCTCCGGCCGATCGAGACCATGCGCCCCATTTCGTCGAACTCGATCACTCGCTCCGGCAGATCGAAATCGATCGAGCCCCGCTTGGCGCGCCGCGCGTTCAGTAGCAGCGCCAATTCCCGCATCAGCCGGAATTCGCCAGCCAGCGCCGCATAACGCTCCAGCATTTCCGCGTCGCCTTCCAGCACCTTGTTTACGTTCGTGTACGTCATCCGCTCCGCCGAGCGAATCACTCCCGGCATGAAATCCGCACGCACAACGTCGCCCGTTCCGTCGATCTCCATCAACGCCGACATCACCAGCCGGTCCACGTGCGGCTTCAGCGAGCAGATTCCGTTGGATAGTTCTTCGCGCAGCATCGGCACGGCCCGCCCGGGAAAATACACCGAAGTGCCGCGCAGCCGCGCTTCCCGGTCCTGCGGCGATTCGCGGCGAACATAGCTGGCCACGTCCGCGATATGGACCTGCAACTCGTAATTGCCGTTGGCGAGCCACTTCACATGGACGGCATCGTCAAAATCCTTCGCCGTCTCGCCGTCGATCGTGACGATGGGTGAATCACGAAAGTCGCGCCGGCCCCGCCAATCCGCTTCGCTCACATGCTGCGGAGTGGCGCGCGCCTCTTCCAGCACTTCGACGGGAAAAATGTTAGGCAGGTGATGTTTGCGAATGATGATCTCAATATCCACTCCGATCTCGCCTGGCCGTCCCAGAATCTCCACCACCCGCCCGGCGGGCGCCACGCCGCCTTTCGGAAAACGCGTCAATTCCACGTTCACCACTGCGCCTTCCAGCTCCGGCAGCCGCTTGCGTTGCCCTGCCGCATCGCCGGTTTTTTCGCGAAGCTCCGGCGTCAATTCTTCGCCGGGCGGAATCACAATCTCGTGATGCAGCCTCGTGTCATACGGGAGCACAACATTGCCGCGCGGTCCGTAGCGGAAAAGCCCCACCACGGTCGGATGGGCGCGATTCAGCACGCGCACGATGCGTCCTTCCGCGCGTCCATCGCGGCCACGCCGGTCGATGCGCGCCAGCACGCGGTCCCCGTGCATCGCGTCGCCCATTTGATCGCGCCCGATGAATAGGTCGCCATCCATCCATGGCACAGCCTGCGCCGGAACCACGAATCCATACCCGTCGCGATGTGCCACCAGACGGCCTTCGATCAAATTGGGATCGCGCGCCGTCTTTGGCGGCAAATTTTCGCCCGATTCTTTGGCGGACGCCGGCCGCACCGAAGTTGCCGCCGTTTTCTCCGCCTTGCGGCTTTGGCCCGCCAGGCGGAATCGGCCCGGGTGCGCCTCTTCGATCTCTCCTTTGCGCTTTGAGCGCAAAAGAATCTTCTGGAGCTCGCGCCTTCCGTGGTGGCGCAGCCCCAGCGCATGGGCGATATCTCTCGCGCTCGCTGGCTGCGAGCTTTTTCCCAAGAAATCGAGAACGCTTTCGCGGGTCACCTCGGGAAGGCGAATCTTTGCTTCGCGTGGCTGCTTGTGGCGTGACATATTCTTATGGCCGCGCTGGCCCTGCTTCGGCGGCGGCCGGCGCCGTCATTGTACCCGGCTTCGAGCCTTGCCTGCCGGTGCAACTTTTTTCCATCGCCAGGGTTAAAACCGGCAAGGTAGTTCAGCTCTCGCAGTTTGCTTCCTTCAAGGCGCAAAGCGTGAGCTGGAAGTAAACCGAACAGGCGGGCGGTCCGACCCGGGCCGCCCCCTTCTTCCCTCGCCACGCAAGTTCCCCCGAGCCGCGCGCCAGACGCTGTATACACATTTCCGCTTCGGCTATCTCGTCGGTTAAACTGCAGTCCAGTGAATCGTTGAATGCCAAATCGTTTCTGCGCGCGCAAACCATTTCGACCAATCCTCGCCGCTCTCCTCTGCTGCACGATCTCAACTGGCGCTGCCCCCCTGCTATGTAGGGTCCGCCTTCAGGCGCGACCCTCCTGCTTTCTCGGAATAAACCCCGCGCTGCAAACTCCGTCGCTGCCGTCCGCTTCCACGCCGCTGAAAGTGCGTCCCGATGACGCGCCCACCCGCGAAGGCTTCGAACGTTTCTACAACAATGATTACGAAGCGGCGATCACCCTTTTCGAGCAGGCGCAAAAAGCCCACCCGGACGATCCCTTTGCCGCGAATCATCTGTTGCAAGCGGTCCTGGTGCGCGAGCTCGACCGTGAAGGCGCCCTGAGCGCCCAGCTCTACATGGGAAATGAATTTCTCCGCGCCAGGAAGGCTCCGGTCGATCCTCAGTTTCGCTCGCGCATTCAAGAACTCGCCGCCCGCGCCATCGCGCTCTCCGAACAACGGCTCAAAACGAATTCCAGGGATGCGGATGCTCTCTACGCCCTCGGCGCCACTCGCGCTCTTCGCGCCACCTATGAAGGCCTGATCGATAAGTCGTGGTTTTCCGCGCTGCGCAGCGCTCTCGCAGCCTATCACGATCACCAGCGTGTGCTCGAAATTTCGCCCAACTATGACGACGCAAAATTGGTCGTCGGCGTTTACAACTACGTGATCGCCGCTTTGCCCTTGTACGAAAAAATCGCCGCTTTCCTCCTGGCCATCACCGGCAGCAAAACCAAAGGCATCGAGGATGTCCGCCAGGCCGCGAACGCCGGCGGCGAGGCCAGCGTCGATGCCAAAACAGCTCTTTCGCTTTTTCTCGCGCGCGAACATCAATATCCCGAAGCCATTCAGCTCATGCACGACCTGTACGGAACCTATCCCCACAATTTCCACTTTGGCCTCTGGGAAGCGGATCTGCTCCGCGCCTCCGGCAGCCTCCCGGAATCCGTGGCTGCCTATCGAAATTTGCTGGCGCTCTCGCGGCAAGGATTCTTCCCCAACGCGCGCATCGGCAAAGCCGCGTACGGCTTGGGCCAATCCTTCCGCTTGCTGTCAAAATACGCGGATGCTGCGGAATCTTTCGAATCCGCCGCCCAATTGTCCAGCGCCGACATCGAGTTGGCAGCTCGGGCGAAACTCGCTGCCGGAGAAATGTACGATTTGCAAAAGAAGCGAGGCCTGGCGGTGAAAAATTACGCGGAGGTCCTCGCGATGGCCGCCGATTTGCCGGAAGCCCAGGAAGCCCGCCGCCTGCTGAAGCAGCCCTACCACAATCCTTGAGTTCCTCCGCGAAACTCCCGCCTGCGATCCAATCACGGGCCAAACGATCACTTCCGTCCCCATCCGTCCAGGGGTTGAAATTGTCTCCACCTTAGCTTCCGATTTGTCTCTCTCTTGTGATAGCTTTGCATCGCCTTGGGACGCCCGGCGCTGAGGGTGAAATACATTCAGCGTGCCGCAGGGAAATGAACGTCAAGGAAATCAAACCATGCCATTGCAGGAACGCATTGCTTCTTGGACCCGCCCCATTCTCTTTCTCGGGCGCAACACCATTTCGCTCATCGGCGTAGTCCTCACCACCAGCGGCGGCATCTCCATGGTCGCCTACTGGGTCTTCGAAATTCTTCTCAGCAGTGGCGTGAGCAGTTCCCCCTATTCTGGAATCATTTTTTTCCTGGCTTTGCCCAGCTTCTTCGTGACCGGTTTGATCCTGATACCGGTCGGCGCAATCTTGCGGCGGCGGCAATTGGCAGCTCGGGGCGAATTGCCGTCCGTCTATCCCAAGTTCGACCTCCGTGATCCGTTCATCCAGCGGTCGGTGGAGTTGGTGACGGTCGCCACCATCCTCAATTTCATGATTCTCAGCGTGGCCTCTTACCGCGCCACCGAGTACATGGATTCAGTTACCTTCTGCGGCCAGGCGTGCCACACCGTGATGCAGCCGGAATTCGCCGCTTACCTCGATTCCCCGCATGCCCGCGTGCAATGCGTGCAGTGTCACATCGGCCCGGGAGCCGGGTGGTTTGTGCGTTCCAAGGTTTCCGGCTTGCGCCAGGTGTATGCGGTCACCTTCCACACCTATCACCGCCCCATTCCTACGCCCGTGAAGTATCTCCGTCCCGCGCGCGAAACCTGTGAGCAATGCCACTGGCCCCAGCGCTACGAGGGCGACAAAGTATTGGTTCGCACCAAATATTCCGAAGATGAAAAAAATACCGCCCTCACCACCGTGCTGGTGCTGAAGATCGGCGGTCACACCTGGCAAGGGGGCGTCGGCATCCACGGCCGGCATCTCGATACGAAAGCGCCCATCACCTATGTCTCCACGGATGAGCAACACGAGTCAATTCCGCAGGTCACTCATCTCGGCGCAAATGGAAAGCTAGTTGTCTTCCAGTCCACCGACGCCAAACCCACCGAGCAAGACTTGGCGCGTGGCGAGCATCGCACCATGGATTGCGTGGACTGCCACAATCGCCCCACCCATGCCTTTCAATTGCCCGATCATGCGGTGGATTTAGCCATGTCGCAGGGTCAGATCAGCACCGATCTGCCGTACATCAAGAAGAAAGCCGTCGAAGTTCTGAAGGCCGAATACCCCGACCGCGCAACCGCGGCTCAGCAAATTCCCTCCGCCATAACCGCGTTTTATCGCACCAGTTATCCGGATGTGTATACACAGCATCGCGACCAGGTCGAAACCGCGGCCGACAAAGTGAAGGCCATTTACCTTCGCAACATTTTCCCGGAAATGAAAATCACCTGGGGCACGCACCCCAATAACCTGGGCCACATGGATTCCAACGGCTGCTTCCGCTGCCACGACGGGAGCCATACCAGCGCCGATGGCCAAACGATTCCGAATGATTGCTCCACGTGCCACAACATCCTGGCCATGGACGAGAAAAATCCCAAGATTCTCAGCGACCTCGGAATCAAGTAGACGCGAACCGGAACCGCTTGCTTTAGGCTGGATTTTTCTTCGAAGGATCTTGCTTCGGCGGGATGGAGTTTTCCGCAGCCTCGCTCGCTCCTGGTTTCTCTTTTTCCCGTGTTTCTTGCGTCTTCGCTTGCTCGGCCTTTTCTTGCTCCTGTAGCGCTCGGAGATAGGCGGGGCGCGTATGCCGCAAATGGTCCGCGGAAGCTTTTCCGGTCAGCCACGAAAGATCGAGCGGATAGACATCCGGATCGAAGATGGTTGTGTAGAAATGCCAGATGACGATGGCCAGCGTCGCCAGGATCGCTTCATAATAATGGAGCACCGTCGCCGCGTCGCTCACCCACTTCGGAAAATGCCGCAGTGAAAAATTGTTGAACCACAGCAGAAAACCGGTCAGCACCATTACGAACGTGCCCCACATAAAAGCGAGGTATTCCACTTTTTCCGCGTAGCTGAACTTTCCAAATTGCGGCCCCTCGCCGGCCAGTCCGAAATTGTAGAGAAACATGTGGACCAGATCGCGCAGGTCCTGCGGCACGGGCATCATGTGGCGCAGCATGGACCGGTCGCGGCGGGAAACGATCAGGTGCACGATGTGATACACCAGCGACGCAATCAGCACCACGGCGGCGATGCGGTGCAGCGTTCCTCGAAATGCGTACAGGCTTTCCCACTGCAGCATTGGCCGCGCCCACCACGATCCGGGGAATTTCAACGCGAAGCCGGTCACCACCAGTGTCGGAAAACTCACCACCACCAGCCAGTGTTCGATCCGGAAGTGCAGATTCATCCGCGGGACCTTCTCACCGGTCTCGACGCGTGGTTTGTGCCGCAGCAATTTTCCGAAGAAATCCACGGCGTTGTGAAACACCATGAACAGAATGGTCAGCGGAATCAGCACCCAATAAAACAAACGGATCCATCGAACCACGCGGTTCTCGGTGGCCGAAGATTCCCGCACATGGACGGGGCCGATCGCGAACGTGGTGCCCGCGCCCGGATGGCACGTTCCGCATGTTTTCGCCAGGTTTGCGGGATGGATCGTCGAGCGGGGATCGCTCGGCGGAAAAATGTTATGCACGCCGTGGCACGACGCGCAATTCGCCACCGTTTGCGAACCCGCTCTCATCGCGAGACCGTGGTAGCTGTCATCAAACGCGGGCACTTTGTCCAGCGGAAGATTGTAGCGCTGCGCCAGCCGCTCATCCGCGTGGCAGCGTCCGCACGTCTCCGCCGAAACGCGCGCCGGGTTCACCGGCGATTGCGGCTCGCTGGGCGCCAGGATATTGTGCTCGCCATGACAATCGGTGCACACGGGAGCGCCGGCGACGCTCTCCTCGACCGCCTTCCCGTGGACGCTCTGCAAATAGATGTCGCGAATCTGCGAGTGGCAGGCGCCGCAGGTTTGCGGGACATTCCAGTGGTTGATTTTCGATTTCGGATCGCGAGCCGGTAAAATATTGTGAACGCCGTGGCAATCGGAGCAGCTTGCCGCTTTGTCATTTCCGGCCGCTACCGCCCGGCCGTGAATGCTCGACCGGTACGCTTCCACCGGCCGCGCAAAAGGAATCAGGTGCTTCTCCAGGTAGGCCGCATTCGAATGGCAGGAACCGCAGGTCGCTGGAAGATTTCGCTTGGCCACCGGTGATGCCGGATCGCTCTGCGCCACCATATTGTGAGCCGGGCCGTGGCAGGATTGGCAGGTCGCAATCGTTGGCGCGCCGCCCGGCCTCGGCCGGCCATGCACGCTCGTCCCAAATTCCTTGATCTCGTCGGCGTGACACGCCTTGCATTCCTGTCCCGGTTTCTTTCCCGCCGGCTGAATTTCGTGTGGGTCGCCGTGGCAGCTTGTGCAGGCATCCGGGCCGAGCATTTCGCCGTGGACACTCTTCGGCGCCGCGGCGGCTTCCTCCGCGTGGCAGGTGGCACACTCCACTTTGGCTACTTTCTTCGCGTGCGGATAATCCTTGATGTCTCCGTGACAATCGCCGCAGGCAAGACTGCCGTGAACGCTTGCTTTTTGGTGCGCGCCGTCGACATGCAGGTTGCGTCCCTTATCGTCCTTGAAGTCCTTTTGACCGTGGCAGGCGAGGCAATCCACATTCTGGGGTCGAGGAGCAGGAGGGGGCGTAGGCGCGGTCAGCGTCAGCCAGAACGTCGCGAAGAGGCAGAAGAGCGTAATTGCATTCCCCTTCCGCGAGTAAGCAGGCTCAGAACAAACTCGCAATGGCGGGAATTATTGACGATAAAACACCACGGACGCCCGGAGGCGTCCGTGGCTCCATCTCGAGACAACAGGAATCAGATCAGGAATTGCGGCCGTGCCTACTTCTTCTTGGCGAGCCCGCGAATGTACGCCACCAGTTCTTTGATCTGCTCAGGCTTCAAGCTCTTCTCGTACCCGGGCATTTTGTTCTTGCCCTTGGCGATGATCCCGGCCATCTCATCGTCCGTTTGCTTCTGGACTTCTGGAGAGCCAAAATCACGGGCGGCGAGTTTTTTGCCCATGACCGTATCGCCTTTCCCATCGGGCCCGTGGCACATGGCGCACTTTGCTTTATAGACGCTCGCGGCGTCTCCCTGTGCCCGCGCGGGCGCGGCAAGAAGGAATAGACCGGCGACCAGAAGCAACGCTCCCTGACCGATTCGAACCAGCGAATGATTCATCTCACTCCCCCTGTTAAGATGCCGAACGATAACACTTTTTGATCCGGTCCCGCTTCACTCTCTATCAGAAAGCGTAGCGGACCGCAAACGTAGCCAGGCTGCCGTTGAAGTCCTGCGAACCGATCGGCGCCAGCCCGGTGATCGCGGAGGGCGCTTTGCCGTTGTAGCCATAGTAGTTCCACGTCGTCTTGTAGCTGAGCCCCTTATACAGATCGATCTGAATCATCGCGTAGGGTTTCTGGTAATTGAAGGCCAGCGCAGTAAGGGGCTGAAGTGGATTCAGAACGAGGGTGCTGCCGCCGACAAACGATCCGGCATAGCCGACCGACGCGGTGATCGCTTTCATGGGCTTGAAAATGACATCGCTATAGGCGAAGTGTTGCAGGCTGTTGTAGAACCCGTTGGCGCTCAGGGCGACTGGAGAACCTGCGATGGGGCAAGGAGTCGTCGGTAGTCCCGGCTGTCCCGAGGCCGCGAAGCAGACCAGAGCTTCCGAGTGAATGTCGTTGTAGCTGTAGCCCAGATCGAAGGTGAACTTCGGATTCGGGGAGAGGATGGTGACGAAGCTGTACGTCCGGCCATGCGCGAGGTTATTCACCTGGAACACGTTGTCGCGGTTTTCGTGAAGATCCATCGCGCCGTCGATGCTCATCCATGGCCGCGGCGTGTAGGTCGCGTGAATCTTATACTGTTGCACTTGCCGCGGGCTGGTCCGGAACAATGCAAAGTCGCTGTAACCGAACAAGAAATCGCCGCTGATTCGCAGCGTGCCCATGGGCCGGAACGTCAGGCCCACCACCGCGGCGTTGGTGCTGATTTCCGTGATGTTGCGCTCCGTATCGAGGCCGATCGCATCCAGACCAACCGCGATGATCGACCCATTCGCCTGAAGCGTGCATTTCGCTGGAAGCACGCCGCCCACCAGCGCGCAATCCCCGCGGGCAGCGAGACGGAAGTTCAGGGCAGTGCCCGTGGGTCCGCCGGGAAAGTAGACTTCCGCGATGTCCTGAGCTTGAAAGAAATCGGCCACAACCCGGTTCTCATAGAGATAGCCGATTCGAGCGCTGAACCGTTTCGAGAAATCGTAGAGCAGTTCGAAAGTGTTGGTCTTCGAATTTTGCCCGAGGAATCTTGAGTTTGTTTCCAACTCCAGGTCCGCGCCCGAACTCGAAGTGTGTTGTGGGCAGGTCGCGGCGGTGAAGGGAGCCGGGCAGGTTGCCGCGCTAAAGGCAGGCGCCAGCGGAAGCAACATCGATGGGAAAGTGCCGCCCGGCGCCGGAGCTACCGAGAAAAGATTTCCCACCGCAGCATTCCACACGCCAGGAATCCGCCAGTTGTTGTACGCGAAGGAATCCTCGATGCGAAACTTCTCGGTTACCGAATAAATGCCGGACCAATCCGCGGTTACCGTAACCCTCTTGGCATTCGCGGGGCCAGTGCTCGTGGTGGCGCGAGTCGCCGTCCGCGTGCTGAGTCCGCTCGAGAGTTCGTTGTAATCGGGGATCTGGTTATCTGACGAGCTGTAAGCCACCGAACTGGTCATCTCGAAATTCCGGAAATAAGACGACCGCAGGCCAAGCCGCTCCGTGGGCATGAAGTTGCGTGGACGGCCCGCCAGGCTGTACGACAAGAGTCCGCTGCAATTCGCCTTCACCGTCGGAGGAGTTGTGGCCGGATTGGTGACTGGCGCGGCGCAGGGCGTTGTTCCAGTATAGATAATGCCCAGGTCAACGGGTACCGCTCCAGTGAGCTGAAAAAGGAAATTCTGGTCGGTGGCCGTATCGTCTTGCTTGTAGTAATTCAGGAACTGATCGTAGGAGATGGTCGTCCGCGGCACGATCGTGTAGTCCACTCCCAGGCGGTAGGCATTCATGGTGCTGGAATCCACCCGGTTAAGGCGGGTGATCACCGAAGTGTCCGAAGTCCACGACTGCGGACCCTCGTTGCGGTAGTGGGAATAGCCCAGGCGGAACCGCAGCCGCGATTGCGGCAGAATCGTCAGGTTGTAGTCCTGCATGCGGCGCACTAGGTCGAGCGAGTGCGGCGAATTGACGATCGGAGTGGCCGGATTGAAAGAAGTCGGGTTCAGCGGATTCGCCAGCAGGTTGTAATTCCAGAAATTCTTGTCCCGCCGGAACACGCCGCGAAAATCGTACCATCGGTTCTTCCCGATCCGCAGCCGCGTCACGTTGTTGGGATCTCCGCCGTACCCAAAGTTGCTGAAGTTAAGGTTGTCGAAAAATACTCCCCGGTGATCCAGCGACCGCATATCCAGCGTGTAGTCGAACAACCGTACGCCGGACCCCAGGTTTACGAACGTATCGTAGTTGTTCTGGTTCCCGTTGACCCAGTTCCCGCGATATCCGAACTCGACCGATTGCTGGATATTATAATTGCCGGAATCAATGCCTTTTGTCCCGGTATTGTCTTGGGCCCAAGAAGCGGACGCGAAAAAAGGCGCCGCAACGAGAAGCAAGCAGCCGAGCAAGCGAATTCCGACCCGAACGTTCATGGCTTTTCACCCCGCTGAATTTGGACTTGAAATCCCGATGACTCATGGGTCGCGCCCGTCTTTTTTCCGATCTGTTCTAGAAAATTCATGGAGGCGCCCTACTTGAAAAACGTCCTGTCGACATTCGATCCGTGGATCTGCGGGTGGCACAGGATGCAGGCCTGGTACTGCGCCGCCTGGTTGTGGAACGACGGCGTGCCGGGGGCCCCGCTGAAGCTCGATTCCGTATGGCACTGCAGGCACAGCAAATTGACGTTGCTGAACTTCAGCATGTGTGGATTCGGTGATCCGTGCGGCGTATGGCAGGAGGCGCATCCTTCGGTCTTCACCGGCATGTGCTCGAAGACGAACGGTCCCTGCTTATCGATATGGCAGGTGAAGCAGACCGCATCCTGCGTGGCCGACGCGCGCACTTGCTTCGGCTTCACGGTTCCGTGCGGGTTGTGGCAGTCGGTGCACTGCACCAGTCCCTCAATTACGCGGTGATGGAATGGCATATTGAATTGCGGCTTCTGTTGCAGATGGCAGGAGAAGCAAAGCTCGGGCTGCGATTTGACCAGTAGGAATTCCTTCGTCTGCGCGTGATGGGGCGAATGGCAGGAAATACAGCTCACGTCATTTTTGCGATGCAGGGAGTTCGTCGCATTCATCTGCTGCGGCCCCGATGCGTGGCAGGTGAGGCACTTGCTATTCACCTTCTCGGTCGAGGCGCCTTTGAAGCTAAAAATCTTGGTCTTATCGGCAGGGTCACCGGTGTGCTCCTCTCCCGGCCCGTGGCACCCCTCGCAACCTTGCTTCGATGCCGTGGCGTGTGGATCGAGTAGGGTCTTGTAGTGGGGAGACTTTTCGTAGCCGTTGAAGACGTCTTCGTGGCAAGTCTTGCAGGTGTCTGATCCCACGTACCCCTTTTCGGACGGTTTTTGGTCTGCCGTTTTCGATGCCGCCGAATCGGACTTGCTCTTATCTGCCGCCTTTTCCTGCGCTTGCGCTGAACTGATCAGCAGCCCCGTCAACATCAGCATGGCTGCGAAAACACAGAATCCCAGCCCCTTCACTCGCCCCATGAGAATCCTCCTTCGAGCTACTGATCAGTTTTGCATCTAAATGGTTCATTACGGTACGACCGACATGATCGCGCAAACGAATCGCTGAATTCCGTGACTAATGTCACTTCTGAATGTGACGGCCATCACATGCCCCGATCGACATGCAATGGCACGAATCAGCTATGGAAGGAGGATAGTGGCTTATGCTCCCCCGAGAATTTCGAGGGCTGGGCGATCGCAAATGACTAAGCTGGAGCCTTTTATCTGCACGAGTTTCTTCTTCCTGAATTCAGAGAACAGCCGCGTCACCGTCTCGCGCGATGCTCCAATCATCTGGGCAATTTCCTCGTGAGTCAGGGTTAACGTCAGCCGGTTCTCATCCTGCTGCGAGCCGGGATGGTGGCCCGCCCAATCCAGCAGGAACTTGGCGAGCTTCGCCGCGGAGGAACGCGAAAGCCCGAGCGATCGCACTTCCTGATAAGCCGCGTGATAAATGTTCGTGAGCAGTTGTGCCACCTTCAGCGCGGCATCGCCATGGTCCTTCAGGAAGCGAAGGAACAGCTCCCGCGGAATGAAATTGGCTTGTCCCGGTTCCAGAATCTCTGCAGTCGCCTCGTACGGTTCGCCGGAAATCGTTCCCGGAAGTCCGACGATTTCCCCGGCTTCGGCAATTCGCAGGATCATGGTCTTGCCCTCGGAGGATGCCGCCGAAAGCTTCACTCGCCCGGAGCAGATGATGAACACGCCTCTCGGCGGTTGTCCTTCCACAAAAAGAAACGCACCTTTGGGATACGTCGCGCTCGAGGTGATCGCGGACAATTTCTGGACGCCCGCGGGCGGCAAATCACAGAATATCCGTTCCTCTCGCAGGGGACACGTAATGCAGTCCTCGATAATTCGTAATCCGTATGGTGCTTGCATGGAAATCGTCCGCAATTATATGCCCAAATTTTAGGATTTTGCTCCAAATCTTGGAAGGTTATCTCTTGGTAACTGTCACCTCTCCAAAAAGATTACCGTTCTGCTTACGACTTCTAATAACGCTTCTGGGTCTGCGCGTGACGTGCGTCACGCTGACCGGTGACTTCTATCACTGCCTCCAACACCCGTCTCCATGCACACTGTCTGGGAGATGAGGAGGGCGCGATGCCACAAGACAATCGAAACCTGGTCGAAACCCTCAAATCGGAGCTCGATTTCCTGAAGAAGGGCGGCTACGGCCGGTCTCCACGAACCCCTTGGAAACCTCAGTTGATCTTTGAGGATTCACCCGTCTGCATGAATTATGATTCCAAGGAAAATCCTCGACCATGCTCCGAATGTCTCCTGATGCAATTTGTTCCGCCCGAATCCCGCGGCGAAAAAATTCCATGCCGGCACATCGCGCTGAACGCGGAAGGCCAAACCATCGAATCATTTTACCAATATGGGACCCAGTCTGAACTCGAAGATTCACTTCGGAATTGGCTGGAGCAGACCATCGCCCGCCTCGAGAAGGAACCATCGGAATCGCAGGTTTGCACAAATTGCTGCGGCGAGTGCGAAACGAAGCACTAAAAATACTGTGGTTCCGAATCAAGGCCGAAATCTTCTCTTCTCTAAAACTGCCTGGATTTCCTTCAACGTATAAGTGCGCTTGCGCGCCGGGATCAGCTTCTCGATTCCCAATGAAAAATCGCGGGCGGCCTGAACAGCACCGCCCGCGTTTTTGGGGCTGTCTTCGCTGAGGACCTGCCACTACGGTTTAATGGCCACTTTGATCACACCATCTCGCCGCTCGCCGAAGAGTTGATACGCTTCGGTGATCCGGTCGAGGGGAAAAGTGTGAGTCAGAAGTGGGGCAAGATTGAGTCTGCCGTTGCGCACCAACTCCATCAGCCGGCGCATTCGTTCTTTGCCGCCGGGGCACAGCGTGGTCACGATTTTGTGATCGCCGAGCCCAGCGGCGAACGCATCAAGCGGCACGGAAAGTTTTCCAGAGTAAACGCCCAAACTCGATAGCGTCCCACCCGCTCGCAGCACGCGCAGCGCATTTTCAAAAGTCTGCTGCGTGCCCAGGGCTTCAATGGCCACATCCACGCCCTTGCCGCCGGTGAGGGATTTGATTTTTTCAACCACGTCGCACTCTTTGAAACTGAGCACCACGTCGGCGCCCATTCGCCGGGCCATTTCCATTCGAATGGGATCGGATTCAACCGCGATGATCAGCCCCGCGCCCTTCAGTTTTGCACCCGCGGTGGCGCACAGCCCAATCGGGCCTTGCGCGAATACGGCCACCGAATCGCCGATCTGCACTTCGGCAGTTTCAGACGCCGAAATGCCCGTGGAAGCGATGTCCGCGAGCAGGATTACCTGCTCGTCCGCCAGCTCATCCGGAATTTTCGCCAAATTTGCCTGCGCATACGGGACCAATAGATATTCCGCTTGCGCGCCGTTGATGGTGTTCCCAAATTTCCAGCCGCCGATGGCGCCGCCGCACTGCGACCAATCGCCGCCGAGGCAGTAATCGCATTGCCCGCACGGCGTGATCGCGCCGACCAGAACACGCTCACCGGCTTCGTATCCCGTGATTCCCACTCCAATCTCGTGAATCACACCCACGGCTTCGTGCCCGATCACCAGGCCAGGCTTCACCGGATACTCGCCTCTTAGAATGTGCAGATCCGTTCCGCAAATTGTAGTCAGCGTCACCCGGATCACGACTTCGCCGGGGCCCGGCTTCGGTACCGGCACTTCTTCGATTCCAATTTGATTGGCGCCGCGAAAAACCAGCGCCTTCATCATCGCCAGGTTCTTTTCTTTCCCATTACGTGTCCGTTCCAGTGTTCCTTCCAGTGCTACTGGCATTGCCCACTCCTCACTTCAACTGCACCTACCGCTGTCCCACTTCTACGCGGCACAGAGGACTCGCTGCTATGACCTGCATCACACCC